>PLBV01000110.1 GCA_003135455.1 Hyphomicrobiales bacterium
TCGAGCGCCTCGCGGCGGCCGCGCGCGCCCTCGATGAACACCTTGAGATTGGAGCGGACGCGGGCCTGGCCGATGAACTCAGCTAAAGTCTGCGGCCGGAGCGAGACCTCCGCCTGATCGTCGTCGCGCTTGGCCGGCGCCAGCATCCGCTCGCTCACTGCGCCAATTCCTTCAAACCGAGCCGGATCAGCTCCTCCGCGCGGGCATCGCGGCCCACCTTGCCGATGGCGGCCTGGATGGCGGCGGCAGCTTCAACATGGGCATAGCCGAGATTGGTCAGCGCCGAAACCGCGTCCCTGGCGGCGAGCCCCTCGGGCAGGATAGCAGCCGACGGCAGCCCTCCCCTTATGGCGGGCGCCAGCGACGGCATCTTGTCCTTGAGCTCGGCGACGATGCGGGCCGCCACCTTGGGACCCACGCCCGGCGCGCGCGCCACCTGACCCTTGTCCTGGAGCGCCACCGCATTGGCGAGGTCGGCGGCNNGCCACCTTGGCGCCCACCCCTTGCACCGTCTGCAGCGCCCGGAACCAGGCGCGCTCATGCTCGGTGGCGAAGCCGTAAAGCCTGATCGAGTCGTCGCGGAGATGGGTGTCGATGGCGAGGCTTACGGTCTCCCCGATCGGCGGCAGGCTCGCAAGCGTGCGCGTGGGCGCCGTCACCTCATAGCCCACCCCGCCCACATCGATGAGCAGCGTGGCGGGGCCGATCTCGTCGAGCCTGCCGGTGAGCTTGCCGATCATGGCGCCCGTCTTCCTTCGAGCGCGATAGCAACCTCCAAGCGCCGCCAGGCGCGGGAATGGGCGTGGGTGATGGCGATGGCCAGAGCGTCGGCGGCGTCGCTGCTGTCGGGGGTCGCCCGCGGCAGGAGGCGGCCGACCATGGCGCGGATCTGGCCCTTGTCGGCGTGGCCCGCGCCGACCACGGTCTTCTTCNNCTTCTTCACCGCGTTCGGCGCATATTCGGCGATGGGGAGCGCCAGCAGCGCCGGCACCAAGAGCGCGATGCCGCGGGCCTGGCCGAGCTTCAACGTGGCGGAGCCGTCGCGGTTGACGAAGGTCTGCTCGATAGCGGCTTCCTCGGGCGCAAGGCGGGCGAGCACCTCCTGCAAGCCGTCGAACAATTGGCGGAGGCGGACGCCGAGGCTCTCCCTCTCATCGGACTGCACCGAGCCGCAGGCGACGAAGCCGAGCCTGACCCCGTCCGTATCGATGACGCCCCAGCCGGTGCTTCTTAAGCCCGGGTCGATGCCGATGATGCGAATAGTGGTTGCCAAAGGCGCGCCCCGCGTCCCCGCTCGCTTCGACCGAAGCGAATCACTTGGCAGAGTCTGACATGCAGGGGGTTGACGGGGTAGTCGGGGGTTGGCGTCCGCTCACCCGATTATTACGGCGGCAAACGTTACCAATCGGATCGTTCCGGTGATGACCCCTGCCGGACATTTCCGCGCTGGCCTTAGCGAGAGGCGGCAGATCAGGAATTGACGACGGCAGCGTCAGGAGATCGCGGGGCCTCAGCCGGTGTGGCCTCCGCCTCCGGCACCTCGACCGTGACGACCTTAAAGCCCGCGAGCTGGTGGAGGCCATACGACGTAACGATCGCGACGTCGGTTGCGTCCCGGCCGCGCGCGATCAGGATGCGGCCGATGCGNNACATCGGTGGCGTCGCGCCCGCGGGCCATGACGATACGCCCAATACGGGGGCGGTTGTGCCGCGCGTCGAAGGTGTACCACCGGTCGCCGAGATAGGCCTCGAACCATGCGCTAAAGTCCATTGGCGCGTCATCGGGCGGGACGCCGATGTCGCCGAGATAGCCGGTGCAATAGCGGGCCGGAATGTTCATGCATCGGCAGAAGGTAACGGCGAGATGGGCGAAGTCGCGGCACACGCCCCACCGCTCCGTAAACGCATCGAACGCCGTCCTGGTCGGATTGGCATGCGGGTAACCGAACGTGACGTGACCGTGCACGAAGGCGCAGATCGCCTTGACCAGCGGCCAGCCCCGCGGAATCGTCCCGAACATCGACCATGCGATTTCTGACAGGCGATCGGTTTCGCAGTAGCGGCTGCCGAGAAGATAGACGAGCGTCTCGACCGGCAGCGTTTCAAGCGAGTGCTGCGCGGCCTCCGGTGCAATATCGTCGGCCTCGCCGCTGTCTTGCACAAGGAAATCGGCGGACATCGTCAGTCGGCCGGCCGGCGCCTGGATGACATGGCAAATATTGCCGAACCCATCGCAATATTCCTTGGTGGGGACCGGGGGACTAAGCAGCATCCGATCCGGTGTGAGCAGGCTGGGCCGCCGACTCGGATGGACGCTCAAGGTGAGGATCATTGGCGTCGGCTGCAGGCAATCGTAGGAGATTTCGTAACCCGCCTGAATCTTCATCGTCATCCCTCCCCGGCCCTTCCAACGGAGAGTTCGCCGGAAAAATTGCTATGACGGAGGGGACGACAAAGTTCCCCACCCTCCTGCAAAGCGGGACGGATCCCTTTGGCGTCCAGCGCCGGCCGTGCGGATGATCGCATGGCCGCGGATACAGGACGTTGCGTCATCTTGCTCCGCGTTGCCTGTGACCTTTACCGTAACACTCATGCCAAGATAAATCCGTTTCAATATCCTCTTCCGGGTGCCAAGTTGACAGTGTCGATAGTGCCCAAAACTTCGGCATTTGCCAAATGCGGACCGGGCTAGCGCCTTGGCGAGCCGGTGCAGCGCATCGGATCGCAATTATAAACCAAAGCGGAAGTTCAGCGCGTTGACCGCCACACGGCAAATAGCCGTTCGGATTGCTATGACCGCTGTTCGATGGGAGCAGCAAGCCGCGCGCCGACGGAAGCGAGAAGAAGCTCGTAGGCACGGTCGACGATCTCGTCCAGCGACCTGGTCCTCGCAAACATGGCCTTTGCCTGACGCACGAACTCCTCGCGGGCAGGCAGATGAGGCAGATGCACGTTCGCCAGCGCCTCGCTCGTGCGGTGCTGGGCACGGACAAGCGTTTCCTGCAGCGCCGACAGCTTCTCCTGCAGCTGCGACAACTCGGGCCCGTGCAGCGCCGAAATGATGGCAAGCGCGATCCGCTCAGGATTGAAATGCGCCGCGAGCTGCTCGGCCGCACGGTTGATAACCCGGGCGCCGAGAACCTGCTCGTTGCGCAGAACTTGCTCGGGCGGAGACTTCAGGTCCCACACGACGCCGAGCCAAGAGAGCGCCCGCAAAAAATAATAGGTCGGGTCGACCTCCCACCATTTGAAGCCTTGCCGGGCGCTGCTTTGGTAAGCGTGATGATTGTTGTGCCAGCCCTCGCCCATCGTGAAGATCGCCAAAAGCCAGTTGTTGCGCGAATCATCGCCGGTGACATAGCGCTTGCTTCCACTCACATGGGCGAGCGAGTTGATGCAAAAGGTTGCGTGATAAACCAGCACGGTGCTCCAGAAGAACCCGACCACCAAGCCAGGCCAACCGGCGACGAGAAAGCAGAGACCGGCAAGAGCAAGAGCTGGCAAAAGCTCGTATTTGTGCAGCCACATCAATTCCGGATAGCGCGCCCAGTCGGCAACCTTCACCAAGTCGACCTTGTCGTGCTTGCGGTCAAAAATCCATCCCATATGGCTGTAGACAAAGCCCTTGTGCCGGGGTGAGTGCACGTCGTGCCCGGTATCGGAGTGCAAATGGTGATGCCGGTGCTTTGCCGCCCACCACAGAACGCTCTTCTGAGCGGTACTCTGGGCGACGAAGGCGAGGATGAATCGAAACACCCTGCTAGTCGAGTAGGCGCGGTGCGAGAAGTACCGGTGGTACCCGGCCCCGATCGCGAAGATGCGCAGCCAATACAAGCTCACGCAAATTGCGATGGCCTGCCATGTGATGCCCGACCAGATCGCCGCGAAGCAGGCCAGATGAACCAAGACGAAGGGAACGGCGGACGGATACATGATGTCATCATGGCCGTCATCATCCTGCTCGCCATCAACGTCGATGTCGGGGGACATATCAGCGAATCCTTCTCCGCCTGCCTTTTTCGGACTCAAATGTAGCACGTTGCCGGCTTGCTTCGAGGGCTGGACAAAAAAGAACCCCGCGACCTGGCGGACCAGACGCGGGGCTCTCAACCACAAGCTTTGCCAGTACATCCGTGGTCAAAGCGGCATGGCCATCAGCGCTGCCGATTAGACGGCGCGCAGATTCTCGGCGGCAGACTTGCCAGACTTGCTGTCTGCGACAATGTCGAAAGTGACCGCCTGGCCCTCGTTAAGGCCGGTCATACCCGCGCGTTCCACCGCGCTGATATGAACGAAGACGTCGTTCTCGCCGTTGTCCGGCTGAATGAAGCCGAATCCTTTTTGGCTGTTAAACCACTTTACAGTTCCCTTGTTCATGGGAGGTCTTCCTCTAGATACGTGTGTAGTTAAGCCGCGCGATTATCGCAGCCGGTTCGTTCGAGATTTTGGAGAGATCGTCAGTCAGGCGCGCTTTCGCGGCGAGGCCAAGTCGTTCGGCCGAAACTCGAAGCCCCTTAGATAGGTGCCCCGCCTCTATTCCGCAAGAGCAAATCTCCCTATCGAGGCCGTTTATTCGCGGGCCAAGCCCAGCGATGGCGCTCATTCCTTAGGCGCTGAGCCGCTCCAGCAGCTCGTCGGCGATCTCGAAATTGGCGTAGACGTCCTGCACGTCGTCGGAATCCTCCAGCGCATCGATCATGCGCAAGAGCTTCTGGCCCGCCTCCTCGTCGACCGGCACGCCGCTTTTCGGCCGCCACAGGATGCGCGCGCTGCGCGGCTCCCCGAAGCGGGCCTCGAGCGCCTTGGCGACCTGGTGCAGCGCCTCGGGGTCACAATAAAGCACATGACCCTCCTCGCTTGACTCCACATCGTCGGCGCCAGCCTCGATCGCCGCCTCGATCATGGCATCGGGGCTCGCTTTCTCGGCGGGAAACTCGATGGCGCCCAGCCGATCGAACATGAAGGAGACCGAGCCCGTCTCGCCGAGATTGCCGCCGAATTTGGTGAAGATCGAGCGCACCTCGCTTGCGGTACGGTTGCGGTTGTCGGTCAAGGCCTCGACGATGACGCCTACGCCGCCCGCGCCGAAGCCCTCGTAGCGCATGTCCTCGTAGTTGGCGCCGCCCGCCTCCTCGCTCTTCTTGATGGCGCGCTCGATATTGTCCTTGGGCATGTTCTGGGTGCGCGCCGTCTGGATGGCACCGCGCAGCCGCGCGTTCATGGCGGGGTCGGGCATGCCCATCCTCGCCGCCGCGGTGATCTCGCGGGCGAATTTGGAGAACAGCTTGGAGCGCTTCTTGTCCTGGGCGCCCTTGCGGAACTGGATGTTCTTGAATTTCGAATGGCCAGCCATCGACCGTCCTGTTGGTTACCAGCGCTTCGTAAGGTGGGTGGCGACTTATAGGAGCGCCGCTACCCAAAATCCAGACCAGGGGGAAGCGCCGGGCTCCTCTGATGCTCTTGTTAACGAAGCCTTAACCCTTATGGCTCGACAACAGATGGTCGGGACCGGGGGTTCTCGCCCTATCCTTTCGGAAAGCCATAGGGGGCCATCATGCCGCGCAAGATCAAAGCTTCATTAGCGCCAGTCCCGCAACCGCCGGAACGGACAGCTAAGCTCTCCGAGCTCTGCGCCGATGCTGCCGAGCATGTGGCCAAAGCCCGCCTGGCGCTGTTCGACGAAGGCACCGACGCCGAGGCCGCGCTCGCCCATCTCGACGAAGCCATCTCCTGCCTGAAGCGGCTCTTGGCGAATGGCCGGGCCACCGGCCTCAACGGCTCGGGCCAATCCCTCCGCTCAGCTTAAGGCGCTATCGCGTGAAATAGAATCGCGACGGCACGTCTCGCCTTTTGTTGACGCATGATCTTTTCGGAAAGCCGGTTCCCACTTTTCCGGATCATGCTCTAATCTGCCGGCAGCCAGAAGGCGGGCTCGGCCTGGGACAGCCTGCCGCCGAGCCGCAAGGGCGCGATGGCGCGCGCGAGCCCCGTGGCGTCGTCGATATCGATGCCAACCCCCGAGATCGTGGCTTTCCCGAGCGAAGGCTGGAAGCGTCCATTCGGGATCTTGGTGAGGAAGCGCGCGAGCGGCTCCTCCTTGCCCATGCCCAGCACCGAATCGTAGTCGCCGCACATGCCGGCGTCGGTCATATAGCCTGTGCCCAGGTTAAGGATCTGCTCGTCGGCCGTCGGCACATGGGTGTGGGTGCCGACCAGCAAGCTCGCGCGCCCGTCGACGAAATAACCCATGGCCTCTTTCTCCGAGGTCGCCTCGGCATGAAAGTCGATTAGGATGGCATCGGCGCCGCTTTTCAGCCCGCAGGCCTCGAGCTCCCGATCGACGGCCCGGAACGGGCAATCGAGATCGGCCATGAACACCCGGCCCATGGCGTTGATGACGAGCACGTCGGCGCCATTGGCGGCCTTATAGATGCCCGCCCCCCTGCCGGGCGCGCCTGGCGGAAAATTGATGGGTCGCAGCAACCGGTCGTGGCGCTCGATGAAGATGAGCGTCTCGCGCTGATCCCAGACGTGATTGCCGGTGGTGACCACATCGGCGCCCGCATCGAGCAGCTCGGTCAGGATCGCTTCGGAGATGCCGAAGCCGCCGGCGGCATTCTCGCCATTGACCACGACAAAATCGGCGCGATAGCGCTGGCGCAACATGGGCAGCTTTTCGACGACGGCGGTCCGCCCCGACCTGCCGACGACATCACCCAGAAACAGAAGACGCATGCTTGACCACTGATCCGACCAACCTGTCGGAGCCTACCTCGTTTGCTCGGTGGCGGACTGGATGCTCGAAAGTAGCGAGGCCGCGATGGCCGTCGGAGCGTCGACCCCTGGTTCCCTACGAGTGTAGGTGGGCGCCGAGTAACGGAGACCACGGTCCCCGCCAGGGTCAGCTCCCTTAGGATCTTATAGGGCCTGGGGAATAGTGCTCCTAACGCACCTCGCAGCCCGCCAATTCCAGACTATAGCGATTGAAGTAGGAAAGGGCTCCAACAAAAAGTGAGAAGCGCTGTCGCGACTAGAGCCTGACGCGCTAGCGCCCTAGTCCTCGCCGCTTGAGCCCTTGGCGAAGCGCTCGTGCAGCATTTCGAGCCGGTCGGCAGCGGCCCCGATCGTATCCGCGAGATCGGTGCGTATGGATTTCGCCGTCTCATCGGCCGTCGACCGGTCGTGGCGCAGCTCCGCCATGGCCGTCTTCAGCTCCTGCATCTGGCGGCGCAGCTCCCACAGCTCGTCGGTTACCATCAGCGAGGCCATGAGAATCAGCCGGTCGTCGCCGACCTGGCCGAATTTCTGCTTCATGGTGTCGACATGGGAGCCGAGATATTCGGCGAGCGCGATGAGATGGGCTTCTTCCCCGGCCCCGCATTCGAGGCGGTAGGTACGGCCGTTCAAGGTGACGCTGACCTGTCCCATGAAAAACCTCCGCCTATGGTTCGGTTATGCCTCCATACCGTTATCCGCCGGCGCCATCTCGCGCAACGTTCCCATCACGGCTTCAAGACGTCCGGAAACTTCGTCATTGGCGGCTTCGAGCCGCCTGGCGCGGCTGCGCTCGGCGTCGAGCTCCGACAACAGCCGGTCCCGCTCGTCGGTCAGGAAACACAATTTCTGCTTGAGGGTTGCGACCGAGTCCTCCTCGTCGATGAGAGGACCCAACACGTTTTCCAGGCCATCAACCGCTGCGCCGAGCCGCGCCGTCACCTGTTGCAGAGCGTCAGATTCGGCCATCGCGACCTAACCCCCCTTACCGCTCGCGCGTCGCCGCTCAATACGAGCGGCGAGAGTTCCAACTCCATCAACCGGTCGGTCGTGTGACAATGTGGTGACGGCGCTTGCGATGTCAACACGCCGACCCTCCTCTCTTAAATGATCGCCACGAAACGTTGACAGCTTCGTCGGGCCTGTGATTTGAGACAGGCGCCGTTAACGCCCCGTCAACACGCGGAGAGAGGACCGAAACTTCGAAAGCGATGGCCGCATCTCAGCCGCATTGCCGGCTCTACCTCAAGCTTCCAGCGAGGCCTCCGGCCGAGAGTTCCTTCCTGCTAGCGATCGCGCAACCCGTCGCTTATGCGGGTTGCGTCTTGCTCGGCGGCGGCGATTCCGCCGATCTCGATGCGCCGTGGGCGGAGCATTTGGCACAGTTCGCCCATGATCGCAACGTCGCTTTTCTCGTCGAGGGCGACGTGGAGCTAGCGCTGAAAATCGGCGCCGAAGGCGTGCACATCCAAGCTGATCGGGCGCTCTACGCCCGCGCGCGGGAGCGCCTCGGGCCCGACGCCATTGTCGGCGCCGGTTGTGGACAGAACCGCCATGACGCCATGGTAATGGCGGAGCTCGGCGCTGATTACATCGCCTTCGGACCGGCGCCGCACAACCTGGACGCGAAGGACGACCTCGCCGAGCTTATTGCCTGGTGGTCGGAGATTTTCGTCGTGCCTTGCGTGGCCTTCGGCGCTTCCTCCGCGGAGGAGGCGAGCAGGATTGCGGCATTGGGCGCCGACTTCGTCGCCCCGGCCGATAGTCTTTGGCAGGCCCCTGACGGCGCCAAGGTCCTGGCCGAGATCGCGGCAGTGCTTGCAAAGCCACGGAGTGCTGCGTGAGGGTCGCCCGCGCCTCCACCCTGCGCCTCTGGCTCGCGGCGCTCATTCTGGGAATGGCCGCGGGGCCCGCTCTGGCTGCGGAAAGCCAGGCCTATGCGGCCTTTGCCCAAGGCCAGTACCTGACCGCGCTCAAGCTCGCCGAGACCGAGGCGGCGCAAGGGTCCAAAGAAGCCTACACGCTTCTAGGAGAGATTTATGCAGACGGCCTCGGCGTGGCCCAGGACTATGGCAAGGCCGCCGACGCCTATGCCAAGGGCGCCGATCTCGGCGACGCCAACGCGCAATTCTCACTTGGGAACCTCGTCGCCGAGGGACGCGGCGTAAAGAAAGACCCCCGAATCGCCGCCGATCTATTCGAGAAGGCCGCCGCCAACGGCCACGCGGCGGCCCAATACAACCTCGCTCTGATCTATCTCGACGGCAAGGGCAGGCCGGCCGATGAGGCAAAGGCGGTGCAATGGATGCAGAAAGCGGCGGAGCAGGGCGTGGCCCAGGCCGCCTACGATCTCGGGGCCCTGTATCAATTCGGCCGCGGCGTGACCATCGACAAGGCCAAGGCCGCGGAATGGACAGGCCGCGCCGCCGACGCAGGGCTGCC
This sequence comes from Hyphomicrobiales bacterium, assembly GCA_003135455.1. GTDB lineage: Bacteria > Pseudomonadota > Alphaproteobacteria > Rhizobiales > Methyloligellaceae > Methyloceanibacter. The sequence continues at coordinate 9,217 of PLBV01000110.1, forward strand.
CGAGGCCCAGGTCGAATATGGCGTCATGCTGTTTAAGGGCGAAGGTGCCCCGGTGAACCAAGAGCGCGCCGCCAAGCTGTTCCGGCTGTCGGCGGAGCAAGGCAACGCCGTCGCCCAGAACCGGCTCGCGCGCCTCTACGCCAATGGCGTGGCGGTGAAATCCGATCCGGTCGAGGCGGCCAAGTGGCACCTGCTCGCCCGCGATGCGGGCGCGAGCGACTTCTCCCTCGACCTCCTGCTCGCCAAGCTCACCAAGGAGCAGCGTGCCGCCGCCGACAAGGCCGCCGAGGAGTGGCGGAACGGCCGCCTCCCCGAATAGCCCGCACTTGACAGCAATAGCGCCCCACGTCTTAAAGGCGAGCGCGCCAGTTTTTCCTTAGGCCACACCTTCCATGAAGATCAACGGCAACGAGATCCGGCCCGGCAATATCATCCAGCACAAGGGCGCGCTTTGGATCACGGTGAAGACCCAGCACGTAAAGCCCGGCAAGGGTCCGGCCTATGCGCAAGTAGAGTTCAAAAACGCCATCGATGGCACCAAGCTCAACGAGCGCTTCCGCTCCTCGGAGACGGTCGAGCGTGTCCGGCTCGAGCAGAAGGACTACCAGTTCCTCTTTCACGAAGGTGACATGCTCGTCTTTATGGATATGGACACCTACGACCAGATCTCCATCCGCCGCGAGTTCCTGGAGGAGCGCGCGGCCTTCCTGCAGGACGGTATGCAGGTGACGGTGGAGAGCCATGAAGGCACGCCGATCGCCATCACTCTCCCCGACCAAGTCACGCTGCAGGTGGTCGAGGCGGATGCGGTGGTGAAAGGCCAGACCGCCGCATCCTCCTACAAGCCCGCCAAGCTGGAGAACGGCGTCCGCATCCTGGTGCCCCCCTTCGTGGGGGTGGGCGAGCGGGTGGTGGTCGACACCAACGAGCTCACTTATGTGAGGCGCGCCGAATAGTCGGCAGACCAACGTTCGCTTCTTAGTTTGACGAATATCGATGAGTCATGGCCGGGCTCGTCCCGGCCATCCACGATTTTTACATTGCCCGGTGAAATGCGTGGATGCCCGGCACAAGGCTTGTGCTCGGGCCGGCGAAGCCGGACCCGAGTGCCGGGCATGACGAGGCCTATTGAGATGAGATCGTAAAGATGCCCCCTTCCGCCCTGATGAACGTCATGCTCGGTGCCGCCCGCAAGGCCGGCCGGAGTCTCGCCCGCGACTTTGGCGAGGTCGAGCAGCTGCAGGTCTCGCTCAAAGGTCCCGCCAATTTCGTCACCGCCGCCGACACCCGCGCCGAGGAGATCCTGTTCACCGAGCTCACCCGCGGGCGGCCGGGCTATGGGCTCCTGATGGAGGAGCGGGGCGAGGTGGTTGGCGCCGACCGCACCCACCGGTTCATCGTCGATCCGCTCGACGGTACCACCAATTTCCTGCACGGCATCCCACTCTTCGCCATCTCCATCGCGCTCGAGCGCGACGGCGAGCTGGTGGCCGGGCTCATCTACAATCCGGCGAGCAACGAGGTGTTCACCGCCGAGAGGGGCAAGGGCGCCTTCCTCAACGATCGGCGGCGCCTCAGGGTCGCCGCACGGACCGAGCTCGACGACTGCGTGCTGGTCACCGGCATTCCATATCGCGGCCGGCCCGGCCACGAGCAATTCCTGCGCGAGCTTGCCGCCGTCATGGCGGTATCCGCCGGCGTCAGGCGCACCGGCGCCGCTTCGCTCGACCTCGCCTGGACCGCAGCGGGACGCTTCGACGGCTATTGGGAGCGGGGCCTGTTCCCCTGGGACCTCGCCGCCGGCATCGTCATCCTGCGCGAGGCGGGCGGCTATGTGACAGACGGCGAAGGGCGCCAGTCCATGCTGGAGAAGGGCAGCCTCGTCGTCGGCAACGAGACCGTACACCGTAAGCTGTTGAAGCTACTGAAGGCAGCGGGTGCCGAGCGCGAAGTGGTCGCAACCGCCGACCCGTCATCCTGAGAGCCGCCATCCTTCGAGGCTCGCCCCGTCATGGTGAGGCGCATAGCCTCGAACCAAGCGCGAGCACCTCAGGATGACGGCTTGCGTCGAACCACGCGCTCCTATGATGTGCGTCGAACGACGCCGCCCTGAGGTTGCCGTTTTGCGTGTCATAGTATTCGGCTAATCTCTGCCTGCTTCGCGCGACTCAGAACCAACGGCACCCTTTCATGGCAGCAGCCACAGCAGCCACGACCTACCAGGCCAAGCTCACGCGCCCGCGAGTCTTCCTCTGGCGCATGAGCCTGTTCCTCATCCTCGCCATCCTGCTCGCGATCATCGTCGACGGCCAGACCCAGCAGCTCCGCAAGAGCTTCTTGGCCAATCCGGGGCTGAACGGGCTGATCATCGGGGTGCTGCTGGTCGGCATCGTCTACGCCTTCCGCCAGGTATTGCGCCTTTACCCGGAGATCCACTGGGTCAATACCTTCCGCATCTCCGATCCCGGCCTCGCGGTCGACAAGCCGCCGGTGCTGCTCGCCCCCATGGCCACCATGCTGCGCGACCGCACCGGGCACCTGCAGCTCGCCACCGGCTCCATGCGGTCGCTGCTCGACTCCGTCGCCTCCCGTCTCGATGAGGCGCGCGAGACGACGCGCTATCTCGTTGGCCTGCTCGTGTTCCTCGGCCTGCTCGGCACCTTCTGGGGCCTGTTGCAGACGGTTGGCTCCGTCGGCAACACCATCGCCGCCCTCGACCCCAATTCCGGGGAGAGCGTGATGCTGTTCGACCAGCTGAAGGAGGGTTTGGCCGGACCGCTGAAAGGCATGGGCACCGCCTTCTCCTGCTCGATGTTCGGGCTTTCGGGCTCGCTGATCCTGGGCTTTCTCGATCTGCAGGCCGGGCACGCCCAGAGCCGCTTCTATAACGAGCTGGAGGACTGGCTCTCCGGCATCACCGAGCTGCAATCGGCCGAAGGCACCGCCGCTGCAGGCGTTGCGCCGCAGCTCCGCTTCGCCCTCCTCGACATGCAGCGCTCGCTGTCGGATTTGAGCGAGAAGGTCGAGATGCGGGTCCTCGGCGACAACAGCGGCGAGGCGGTGAAGGACTTGGCGCAAGGGGTGGAGAAGCTGATCAAGCAGATGCGTGCCGAGCAGAAGGTGGTGCGCGAATGGGCCGACGAGCAGGCCCAGCAGCAGCATGAGCTCGCAAGCGTCCTCCGCCAGATCACCGAGAAGGCGAAGCTGCCGGCGCGCGAGGAGCGTAAATAGTGGAGCGTAAATAGCCATGGGGCTGGCACGCACGCGCCGGGGGCAGGCCGCGGTCAATTACTGGCCGGGCTTCGTCGACATGCTCTCCACCCTGCTGCTGGTGGTGACGTTCCTCATGTCAATGTTCATGCTCACCAACTACTTCGTCACCCAGCAGGCGAACGGCAAGGACACGCTGCTGTCGCGGCTGAACCGCCAGCTCTCCCAGCTCACCGAGCTCTTAGCGCTCGAGCACTCCAAGAAGCAATCGGAGGAGGACAGCCTGACCGCCCTGCAAGCCACGCTGCTCGACAAGGAGAAGGAGAACCAGCGCCTGACCGGGCTGATTGGCGAGCAGGGAGGCAAGACCGAGGGCGCCGAGAGCCGCGCCACCCAACTCGGCGGCGAGCTCGATCAGCAGAAGCAGATCACCACCGACGCGCTCGCCAAGGTCGAGATGCTGAACCAGCAGCTCGCGGCGCTGCGGCTCCAGCTTGCCGCACTGCAGGAGTCGCTCGATGCCTCGGAGGTGAAGGACCGCGACAGCCAGGTGAAGATCGCCGAGCTCGGCCAGCGGCTGAACGTGGCGCTGGCCAAGAAGGTGCAGGAGCTCGCCCGCTACCGCTCCGACTTCTTCGGCAAGCTCAAGGAAGCGCTCGGCAACCGGCCCGACTTCCAGGTGGTTGGCGACCGCTTCGTGTTCTCCTCCGACGTGCTGTTCGACTCAGGCGCCGCCGAATTGAAGTCCGAGGCCACGGGGCAGCTCGACAAGCTCGCCGAGGCGCTGAAGCAGCTGGAGACCAAGATCCCCTCCGACATCGCCTGGGTGATGCGGGTGGACGGCCACACCGACGTCAATCCGATCGCCACCCCGCAATTCCCCTCCAACTGGGAGCTGTCGGCGGAGCGCGCGATCTCCGTGGTGCGCTATCTGATGGACAAGGGCGTGCCGGCGAACCGGCTGGTGGCAGCGGGCTTCGGCGAGTTCCAGCCGCTCGACACCGGCACCACCGACGATGCCTTGCGCAAGAACCGCCGCATCGAGCTGAAGCTCACCGAGCGGTAGCGCCTCCCCCCTTGAGCGGAGGGTAAAGAACGTCATTGCACGGTGGCGCCGCCTTCGCCCACCACAATGAAGGGCGCCCAAAAGGCGGGATAGGCGTTCCACTCGCCCGATGTGTCGTCGATCATAGCAACCATGGCGCGGCGCAGAGCCTCGGAGCGGCCGATGGAGGGGTCAGCCTTCAGCGCGTCGAAGGTGCCGGTGGTGAGCCTCGCCGCAGCCTCGGAGCCCACCGGCCAGTGCGACACGAGCAGCGCCCGGGCGCCGGCATAGAAGAAGGCGCGGGCAAGCCCGGACAGAGCTTCGGCCCCCGGCTTGTCCCCGGCCGCCGTGTTGCAGGCCGACAGCACGACCCAATTCGCATTGAGCTTGAGCTGGGCCACCTCTGAGGCAGTCAGTAGCCCGTCATCCTCAGACGTGGCTTCTTTGGGAAGGGTCAGCGCGAGCGCTGGCTCGGCGAGGCTCTTGATGTCGCCCGCGACCAGGCCGTGGGTGGCGAAATAGACGATGGCGTATTGGTCGAGTTTGGCTGTCTTGACCGCGCGCTCGCTTGCCGCCGCTCCTAGATGAATGTCGCTGTCGGAAACGCCGAGACGGCTCGCCACCGCCTTCAGCTCGTCGGCCGTCTCGGGCAGTTGCGGCAGGCCATTCCGAAGCAGCTCAAGATCGCTCTGACCGCCGCGAAAATAGGCCGAATAGGCACGCGTCTTTGCTCCGTCCTCGGCCTTTGCCCGCGTCCCTGCCTTGCCCGTCCCCTCCCCCTTGAACACCGGATCGCCATAGCCGGTGAGCGGCTGGTCGCCCGCGCCGCCCTTGACGAGCACGCGCAGGGCTTTCAGGCTGGCGACCGACGGCAAGACGGTCACGGCGTGGGTCTTGGCGAGCCAGGCAACGTCCCGGTAGTCGGCAGGCCCGCTCGCGGGCTTCAGCGGCTTCTCCGTCACCAAGACATGGAACGGAAGGCTGGTGAGCGCGCCCGACGGAACCACGACGAGGTGCTTCTTGCCGGCAATAGTGCTCCCGACCGGTGCGAGCAGGGCGGCATAGAGATCGTTGGCAAGGCCGATGTCGAACAGCGCATCCTTCGCCTCTTTGCCTTCGCTCAACGCCTCTTGCACCTTGCTGATATCGAGCGCTCCGCGGAGCTTGGCAACCTTTTCCTGCAGCGCCTCGGCGCCGAGGTCGATCCTCTGCCACTCCACGCCTTCGCGCGTCACCGCAAAGACATAGCTCTCGTCCTTGCCGACGAAATAGGCGAGGAGAGCCTCGTCCGGACCGAGCAGAGCTTGGGCCTCCTTGATCGACAGAGGCCGGGGACTGGCGAGGACCGCATAATCGGGAAATTGCGAAACGAGCTGCGCCGCGGCCTGATTGAGCTTGCCCTCAACGTCCGTCTTCTGCTGATGGAGCTGCGCTTCGGCTTGACCATTGCGCTCTTGCGGCGGCTTGACGACGTCGTCGGCGAGCGCCTTGTCGAGCGCTTGGTACTGCTGCAGCAGGTCCTGCTGATCGCGCACCGCCTTCGCCAGCACCGAATCGCCAGCGCCGAATCGCGCCGCCATCTGGGCCAGCGCGGCGCCCGCCGAGCTTTCCCCTGCCCGTTGCGCCGCGGCAAACGCCTCGTCGGTGAGCGCCGGCCTTTGCCGATCGTCTTGGCTCGCAACGGCAAAGTCATCGGAGACCAGGGCGGGAAAGATGCCGTATTCGTCATGCTCGCTCTTGGCGCCGGTGGCCGAGCCAACCACCTCGTCGGCCCTCTTGGCAAGGATCGCCGCCGCCTTCCGGCTATAGTCGAGTGCCTTAGCGGAATCGCCGCCATGGGCGTAGAGGTCCGACATGAAATAGAGCGTGGTCGCGACCGATGGGTGCTCCGGTCCAAACGCCTCTTCCCTAATGGCAAGCGCGCGCTCCAACAGGGGTGCCGCGTCGCCGATCCGGCCTTGGTCCTGGTAGGCAAGCGCAAGAATTTGGGCGCTCTCGGCCACGAGGGGATGCTGGGGCCCAAGCGTTTTTTCGCTTGTAGACAAGGCTCTCTCGGCCAGAGTGACCGCCTCGTTGGAGCGGTGCAGTAAATGGTAGTCGTAAGCGAGGCCGTTGAGGCTCAGGATCACGTCAGGGTGGTCTGGCCCGAGTGCCTTCTCACGGATGGCAAGCGCCCGCTCAAAGAGCGGCAGGGCATCGGCGTATTGCTTCTGCTCCACCGAGGCGACGGCCATATTGGCAAGCGCTCGCGCGAGCTCGGGATGCTCCGGCCCCAGCGCTTTCTCCCTGATGGCGACTGCCCGCTGATAGAGCGGCATCGCCTCATCGGCGCGGCCTTGCGCGGAATAGGTGTTGGCCAAGTTCTGCAGGGCGCTCGCGACGTCCGCGCTGTCCGCTCCGAGTGCCTTCTCGCGGATGGCAATCACGCGCTGATAGAGCGGGATGGAGTCGTTGTAGCGGCCGATGTCCTGATAAATGTTGGCGAGATTGTTCAGCGCCTTGCCAAGCTCGAGGTGCTTAGGGCCCGGCGCCTTCTCATACATGGCGAGCACCCGTTCTCTGAGCTGCACGGCCTCGCTATAGCGGCCTTCCGCCTCTTGGACGGTCGCGAGATTGGAGAGCGTGTTGGCCAGCCCTCCGCCGGCCTTCCCCGGGTATTGTTGAGCGAAGGCGAGCGAGTCCTGGTAGAGCTTCTCGGCCTCGGCATAGCGGCCTTCGAAGTAATATGCGCTGGCGAGATCGAAGCGGGCGGCGTCGTAGTTCGGGCTGGCGATGCCGAAATGCTGCTCGGCCCATTGCAGCAGCTGCTCGGCCGCATGCTCCGCGTCCTGGTACTGACCGGCGCTGATCGATTGGTGAAACTGCCGCTCGACGGCATTGATATCCGTGTCCCGGGCCACGGCCGAGATGCCCGGTGCCAGCAACAGGCGGACGACAACGGCCACGGCAATCGCTAGCACCGGCAGCGTCATACGCATCGCGCTATCCCCCTTCAAGCAAGCCCGGCGACTTACGATGCCGCCGACAGGGACTTCTCCCGGGGACGATTGGGAGAGGCCTGGGCCGCCCGTAACAGCGCTGTCGGTCTCACATTCCGGGCAGCGCCCGCACCTATTGCTGGGCGACGGGCGCCGCCTGGACGTTGACGATTTGCACCCGGCGGTTCTCGTCGGCGAACGGATCCTGGGGGTTCTTCAGCTGCTCCTCGCCGAAGCCGATGGTGACCAGGCTGTCGGGATCGAGGTGGAAGCTATGCACCAGGAACTCCTTCACCGCATCGGCGCGGTGCCCGGAAAGTGCGAGGTTGTAGCCGGCGCTGCCCTTGGCGTCGGTATGGCCCGCGATGAGGAAGCTCGTGCCCTTGAGCCTCGGATCGGACAGCGCCTGGCCGAGCGTGTTCAGCTTGGGCAGGGTCTCGGGCTCAAGCGCCGCGGAGTCGTAGGCGAAGAACACCTCGACGTCGATCGTGGGCAGAGCATCTTCCTTGACCGTATCGGCGATCTTGTTCCGCTGCTCCACGGTGATCTGCCGCGTCTTGGTGATCGTCTTCAGCTGGTCGGCGAGACCGCTCTGGGAGGGCCCCGACGCCGCTGGGGCCTGGAAGCTCCTGGTCTTGCTGCCTTGCAGGGACTGGATCATCTGCTCCTTGGTCATGTCCTCGGCGTGAACGGCAGCCACACCGAGCATCGCGATCGACCCAAGGAGCACGCCGCCAAGGGCGATACGTGCGAGCCTCATAGCCACTTTCCTCCGCTTCTCAAGAATGCATCATCGGCGCCATGATAGCCTGAGCGCAGCTGAACCGCACCTGAATGAGGCGCCGAAAATCGGAAGGCCAGAAATGGGGGTCAGACCACCGCCGCGTCGGGGGCGAATTGCAGGTCGGCCAAGCGCGCATAGATGCCGCCGCGGGCGATCAGGGTCTGGTGCGTCCCCTCCTCCACCAATCGCCCCTGGTCGAGCACCAGGATGCGGTCGGCACGGGTGACGGTGGAGAGCCGGTGGGCGATCACGAGCGTGGTGCGCCCATCCATGATGCTGTCGAGCGCCCGCTGCACCAGCGTCTCGCTCTCGGAGTCGAGCGCGCTCGTCGCCTCGTCGAGCAAAAGGATCGGCGCATTGCGTAAGACCGCGCGCGCGATGGCGATGCGCTGGCGCTGCCCTCCCGACAGCGTCACGCCCCGCTCCCCGACCATGGTGGCGTAGCCCGCAGGCAGGGCCGCAATGAAGTCATGGGCGAAGGCGGCACGCGCCGCGGCCTCGATCTCCTCTGCACTCGCCTCATCCACCCCATAGGCGATATTGGCGGCAACGGTGTCGGCGAACAGCTCGGTCTCCTGCGGCACGATGGCGAAGCGCGAGCGCAAGAGCGCGAGGTCGGCCTGATCGACGGGGACGCCATCGACCCTGACGTGGCCCGCGCTCACGTCGTAGAAGCGGAGCAGCAGCGAGAAGATCGTGGTCTTGCCCGCCCCCGACGGCCCGACGATAGCCACGCGCTCCCCTGTCGCCACATGAAACGTGACTCCGTCGAGCGCGCTGGTCTTGGGCCTGAGTGGATAGGAGAAGGTGACGTCGTCGAAGGCGATCTCTCCCTTCGGCGGTTGCGGCAGCGGCACAGGCTGCGCGGGAGACTTGATTTGCGGCTCGACCGCGAGCAGCTCGCCCAGACGCTCCATGGCACCTGCTGCCTGGCTCACCTCCCCCCACACTTCGCTGAGCTCGCCGATCCCAGCCGCCGCAAGCAACGCATAGAGCACGAACTGCCCGAGCCGACCGCCGGTGATGGTTCCCGCCAGCACGTCCTGGGCGCCGTACCACAACACGCCCACGACACTGGCAAAGACGAGGAAGATGGTGAGGGCGGTGAGCCCGGCGCGGGCCTTGTTGCGGGACTTCGCCGCCGCGAAGGACCGCTCCACGGCGCTGGCGAAGCGGGCGGAAGCGGCACCCTCATGGGTGAAGGCTTGCAGCGTGCGCACCTGGCTTAAGGCTTCGCTCGCATAGGCCGAGGCGTGGGCGAGCTGGTCTTGCGCCTGGCGCGAGCGCGCGCGTACCGCCCGACCGTAGGCCACCAGCGGCAGCACGATGATGGGGATGGCGACAAGCACCAGCAGCGACAGCCTGGGGCTGGTCACGATCATCATCACCATGGCGCCCACCAGCACCACGAAGTTGCGCAAAGCTTGGCTGATCACCGTGCTCGCCGCCGCCTTGACCTGGGTGGTATCGGCGGTCAGCCGCGACATCACCTCGCCGGAATGGGCGGCCTCGTAAAAGGCGGGGCTGAGACCAGTCAGATGCTTGAACACGTCGGCGCGGATATCGGCCACCACCCGCTCGCCAAGCCAGTTCACGCAATAGAAGCGGGCAGCGCTGGCAAGCGCCAGCACGAGGCCGACGACGATGAGCGTGGCAAAATATTTGTCGACCAGGTCGGGCTCGATGCCGGTGAAGCCGAGATCGATCATCCGCCGCACCGCAAGCGGCACCGCCAGCGTGGCGGCGGCGGAAACGAGCAGCGCCACCAGCGCCGCTCCGATCATGCCCTTGTGCCGGGCAAGATAGGGCTTGAGCGCGAGCAGCGGATGGAGCGACGCCCGCCGGTGCCGTTCGGTGTCGCTGGCGCGGGGCGCCGGCAATGGCGATTGCCGGTCCTGGCCGTTTGGCTTGACTGTCACGTGATTAAAGGTCCGAAGCTATTTCTTAAGCGCCGGGAGAATGCGTCAGTGCGGAGGCCGGGCGCAAGGGCGCTTACCCGCGCCCTCCGGCGCAGCCTTGTGCACCCGCTCAACTTCCATTATAGGCTCGGGCCTAAAGCGACCCCGATTTCCAAGCCCGATTTCCAAGGCATTCTTGCAATGAAGAAATCCATCCATCCCGATTACCATCGGATCAAGGTGGTGATGACCGACGGCACCGAGTTCGACACCTATTCGACCTATGGGGCCGAAGGCGATACCTTGAAGCTCGACATCGATCCCAAGACCCATCCGGCCTGGACCGGCGGCAGCCACCATCTGCTCGACCGCGGCGGGAGGCTCACCCGCTTCAAGCGGAAATACGAGGGCTTCCTCAAATAGGGCCTGTTGCCCCCGCTATTCCGCGTCGGAGCCGTAGGCCGCGCGCAAGAGCGACAGCTGCAATTTCAGCGGGTGATCGGTCTCGCCTGTGGCCGGCATTTGCCTGGAGCCCAGCATGGTATCGAGCCGGATGACCCGCTCCTGCAGCTTGATGCTCTGCTCGATCAGCTCCTTCAGCTTTTGCGGCAGCGCGCTCCACTCCTTGCTTGGCTGTTCGGCGCCCTTGACCGGGAGCTTGATCTTGCGCTGCTCCTCCACCGCCTGCTCGGCGGTCAGCTCCCCTTCGCTCACCGCGCGCCGGATGAGGAGCCAGGAGGCGAGCTGCATCAGCCTTGTGGTGAGCCGCATGCTTTCGGTGGCATAGGCCAGCGAATGGGGCGGGCGGAGCTTGCGCGCCTCTTTCCGTCCGTCGCCGTCGAGATAGGTGGCGGCGGCCTCGACCAGCGCCATGCCCTCGCGGAACACGATCCTGAACTGATCGGATCGCGCGAATTTCGCGCTGAAGGAGACCGTGACTCCTTCACGGTCCCCGCTCTTTGATCTCCCCGCCATCGGCCACTCCCGTCAACCCCGTGCCCGAGGGGCATACTATGCCAAGCGCGAGGCTCGTCGCCTAGCTTGCACCGAAAAGGTTAAACCTCTGAAAGAGGCAAAAAAAAGAGCCGCCATGCGGCGGCTCAGGAAGTTAACAGGGAGGCGTCAAAACAGAGTGGACAGGCCACTCAGATCCAGAGGACTGGATAAGCCTCAAGCTAGTCCACAACTCCTAATAGCGGGTTAACGCTAAGGCGGAATTTACCTAAAGGAAGGATTGCGGGGGCCCGTCACCCGAGAAGCGCCCTCCCATGGGAGTGTCAGCGCTTGAAGGCGGCCAAGGCTGCGCTTTTGGAGGACTGCTTGGCGGTGATCGCCTGCTCGACCCGCGCGATCTCGGCTTGCAGCACCGCCACCAGGACCTTGAGCTCGCCGATGGAGAGCTTGCTGAGGTCGGCGCCGAGCTCGTGCCGGTTCACCTTGCGCGGTTCGAGGTCCTCGATATCCATGGCTTCATCCTACCATCCCGCGCGATCCTGTCTAAAGTGACAGCTCGCGTGCCGCCCGATCAGATCGAATTCTTGGAGACATTGATGCTGCCCAAGACGCTGCCCAAGACCATGACGGTGATCGAAATGCGAGAGACCGGCGGACCGGAGGTGCTCGTCCCTGCGAGCCGGCCGGTGCCGCAGCCGGGAAATGGCGAGGTGCTGATCGAGGTCGCGGCGGCCGGCGTCAATCGCCCCGACGTGCTGCAGCGCCAAGGCCTGTACCCCGCGCCCAAGGGCGCGTCGGACCTGCTCGGGCTGGAGGTGGCGGGTAAAGTCTTAGGCGTCGGACCGGGCGTGACGCGCTTTAAGCCAGGCGACGAGGTCGTGAGCCTCGTCAATGGCGGCGGCTATGCCGAATTCTGCCTGGCGCCGGAGACCGCCACCTTGCCCAAGCCGCAGGGGCTTTCCTTCGTCGAAGCCGCAGCACTCCCCGAGGCCGTCTTCACGGTGTGGCATAACGTTTTTGAGCGCGGGGACTTGAAGCCCGGCGAATGGCTGCTCGTCCATGGCGGCACCAGCGGCATCGGCACCACCGCCATTCCGCTGGCGCGCCTCTTCGGCGCTCAAATCATCGCGACGGCGGGAAGCGAGGCCAAGGTCGCGGCCTGTATGGACCTCGGCGCTACCCGCGCCATCAACTACCATGAGGAGGATTTCGTCGAGGCGGTGCGGCAAGCGACAGGCGGCCGGGGCGCCAATGTCATCCTCGACATGGTTGGCGGTCCTTACATCGAGCGCAATCTCCGCGCCGCCGCCGAGGATGGCCGCATCGTGCAGATCGCCTTCCAGCAGGGCTCCAAGGTCGAGCTCGACCTGATGCGGCTTATGCTGCGGCGGCTGACGCTCACCGGCTCGACGCTCCGCGCCCAAAGCCTCGAGGCCAAGGCGCGCATGGCCAAGGGCATCGAGGAGCGCGTCTGGCCGCTGATCTCCGCGGGCAAATTCAAGCCGGTGATCGATTCGACCTTCAAGCTTGAGGACGCTGCCGACGCGCACCGGCGCATCGACGCTCCCGACCATATCGGCAAAATCGTGCTGGTGATGAAGTAGGTTAAGCGTTTGCGTTGGGGCGCGGGCCGCCCTATATAGGGCTCTTCCCCTTCATGTGGATTGGTTTGGCTCTCGCGCCGGAAGGGGGCGAGAGATCGACCTCCTCTTACAGGTTTTCGCGCCCATGGACCGTACCCCGTTGATGCCCAAAGCGACCGCCGTATGGCTGGTCGACAAGACCTCGCTGACCTTCGAGCAGATCGCTCAGTTCTGCGGCCTGCACGTGCTCGAGGTGAAGGGCATCGCCGACGGCGACGTGGCCCACGGGATCAAGGGCATGGACCCCATCGCCAGCGGCCAGCTCACCCGCGACGAGATCGCCAAGGCCGAAGAGAAGAGCTCCTATCGGCTGAGGCTCGCCGAGCCCAAGGTCGAGGTCCCCGAGGTGAAGACCAAGCGCGGGCCCCGCTATACGCCCGTGTCGCGCCGCCAGGACCGGCCGAACGCCATCCTCTGGCTGTTGCGCAACCACCCCGAGCTCAAGGACTCCCAGGTGATGCGCCTGGTCGGCACCACCAAGCCCACCATCCTCGCCATCCGCGAGCGCACTCACTGGAACTCGCCGAGCCTGACGGCGCAGGACCCGGTAACGCTCGGGCTGTGCTCGCAGATCGACCTCGACGGCGAGGTCCAGAAGGCTGCGGAGCGACTAGCGCGGGAGCGCAAGGAGTCGGGCATCGTCGAGCCGCCGCGCGCCGGCACGCTGATCCCGGCGGAAGAGAGCATCGCGCTTTCCGTCACGCCCCCGCGGGAAGCGCCGATGGCGACCGCGCTTGCCCAGGAAGCGCGCGCGGCCATGGCGGCGGATCATGACGAGGAAGAGGACGTGCCCGACGCCGACTCCGTCTTCGCCAAGCTGAAAGACCTGAAGCGCGAATAGAGGCGACGCCTCCAAAGCATGATCTTAGAAAAGTGGAAGCCGGTTTTCGCCAAAAGATCATGCGTCAAAAAAGAGGCCTCGCCTCCTAGAGGCCTAAGTTCCGCTTTGCCCTGCTTCCCGGCAAGGCGCCGCTTCCCCCCGCACCCCGATTGATCCAAATCAAGGCGGCAGACGTCCCCGCGCCTTAAGGCTTGCATCTTCCGATCGACGGACGAGGTGTAGCTATGACAACGGGCGGAATGCTTTTTCTCATCATGTTGCTCGTGGTGTTCGTGGTGTTTGCCGCGACCCTTGCCTATTACTCCGAGCGCTGACCCCTAGAGCGCTATCGCATTTCTGATTCACGCGATGGCGCTATAGAATCGCGTTCTCGGGCCCCCGGCTGCCCCTATTTCTTGCCTGCTCGGACCCCGGCAGCTCAAATAAGCGGCGTCTTGGGTCCAAGAGGAATTGATTGGAGGGCTTGAGCCCAGCTAGGGTGCGGCAAGGAAACGCACCAAGAAGCAAGGCCATGGCCAACCCTTACGACATCGGCCTCGGCAAGACCGCCGCCAACTATCAGCCGCTGACGCCGCTCGTCTTCCTCGCGCGCGCGGCAGGCGTGCATCCGCACCACACGGCCGTCATCTACGGCGGGCAGCGCTATAGCTACGCCGAGTTCTACACACGCTGCCGGCGCCTCGCCTCCGCTCTCGCGGGCCACCGCATCGGCGCGGGCGGCACCGTATCGGTGATGCTCGCCAACACCCCCGCCATGCTTGAGGCCCATTACGGCGTGCCCATGGCCGGGGCCGTGCTCCACACTATCAACACGCGGCTAGACGCTCCGGCGGTTGCCTTTATGTTGGACCACGCCGACACCGCCGTGCTCATCGCCGACACCGAGTTCGCGCCGGTGATCAGAGAGGCTCTGGCGCTGGCACGCGTGAAGCCCGTGGTGATCGACTATGCCGACGCCGAATGTGGGCTGGACGGCGAGCGGCTCGGCCAATTCGATTACGAGGCGTTCGTCGCCTCAGGCGACCCCGCCTATGCCTGGCAGATGCCGTCTGACGAGTGGAACGCCATCGCGCTCAACTATACCAGCGGCACCACCGGCAATCCCAAAGGCGTGGTCTACCATCATCGCGGCGCGCATCTGATGTGCTACGCCAACACGCTTGCGACCGGCATGGGCCAGCATCCCGTCTATCTCTGGACGCTGCCCATGTTCCACTGCAATGGCTGGTGCTTCCCCTGGTCGCTGTCCCTCGTCGCCGGCACCCATGTGTGCCTCCGCCTGGTGCGCTCCAAGGCCATCTATGACGCCATCGCCGAGCACCAGGTGACGCATCTTTCCGGCGCGCCCTTCGTCATGGCCTGCCTGCTCAATGCGGGCGAGGAGGATCGGCGTCCCTTCGACCACCGCGTCGCCTTCAATCACGCCGCCGCCCCGCCGCCTGCCGCCGTGCTCGCGCGCATGGATGAGGCGGGCTTCGAGCTCACCCATCTCTACGGGCTCACCGAGACCTATGGCCCCGCCACGCTGAACGAGTGGCACGCCGCCTGGGACGAGCTCGCCCCTGAGGAGCGCCTGGCCAAGCGCATACGCCAGGGCGTGCGCTATCACGCGCTAGAGGATCTGACCGTGATGGACCCCGAGACCATGGCACGCGTGCCGGCCGACGGAGACACCCTGGGCGAGGTCATGTTCCGCGGCAATATCGTGATGAAAGGGTATCTCAAGAATGCCGAGGCCACGGAAGCGGCCTTCGCCGGCGGGTGGTTCCATTCCGGCGATCTCGGGGTCATGCACGAGGACGGCTACATCCAGCTGAAGGACCGCTCCAAGGACATCATCATCTCGGGCGGCGAGAACATCTCCTCCATCGAGCTGGAGGACGTTCTCTACAAGCACCCGGCCGTGCTGGCCGCCGCCGTCGTCGCCAAGCCCGACGCCAAATGGGGCGAGACGCCTTGCGCCTTCATCGAGACGCGGCCGGGGGCCACGGTGACCGCCGAGGAGATCATCGCCTGGTGCAAAGAGAAGCTCGCCCGCTACAAATGCCCCCGCTACGTGGTGTTCACCGAGCTGCCCAAGACCTCCACCGGCAAGATCCAGAAATTCCGCTTACGCGAGATGGCCAAGGAGTCGTGAGCCGTGCCGCTCATCAGGATCGATCTGATCGAAGGCCGCAGCGAGGCGGAGCTTGCGACCCTGCTCGATGCGGTGCATCGGGCGATGCTCGCGGCGTTCAACGTGCCCGCGCGCGACCGCTACCAGATCGTGCAGGAGCACGCCCCCTGCCACATGATCGTGGAGGACACAGGGCTAGGCATCCCGCGCACCGACAAACTCGTGTTCATTCAGGTGACCACGCGCCCGCGCGGCCGGGAGGCAAAGGAGAGGTTCTACCGCCTGGTTGCCCAGGAGCTGGAAGCGGCGTGCGGGCTGGTCCCCTCCGACCTCGTGGTGACAATGGTGGAGAACGGCGACGAGGACTGGTCCTTCGGACATGGCCGCGCCCAGTTCCTCACCGGCGAGCTGTAAGCCCCTTCCGGCTTGCGCCTGCGAGGCAGTCGCGCCAATCTTGGCCCAAGGCCTAACGGGAAGGCCTGACGGGGGAGAATCAGCCATAACGCTCGACGAACAGTTCAAGCAGTTGGCCGAGCTGGTGGCACTTGTCATCCAGGCCGGCGCCGTGCTCGTCGTCACCTTCGGCGCGGTGCAGGCGATTGCGCTCGTGGCCGCAGCGATCTGGCAGCGCGAGGCCGACGCTCCGCGTGGGCGCGAGATTTGGCTCAAATTCGCAACCTGGATCCTGCTGGCGCTCGAATTTGCCCTCGCCGCCGACCTGGTGCGGACGGCCGTGGCGCCCACCTGGGACGACATCGGCAAGCTCGCGGTGATCGCCACCATCCGCACCATGCTCAACTACTTTCTTGCCAAGGACATCGCCTCCTTCGACCGGTCGCGGAATGAGGGCTCAAGGCGCCGCCCGGCGCGGGGCTAAATCGCCGATTTAGGGCCCTAAGCACCCATATTGCGGCGCACCTATTCGTTGGACGCACCATCGATAATATGGTTGAGTTTGAGTTAACGGCTGCCCTGAGGTCCACTGACGCTTGGGCAGCGATAAGGTGTGACGTTTCGGGGGAATTACCGCAACGCTTGCCGACGCTTCGGCTCAAGCCGGAGCCTCTCGCGGGCGGGCTAGAAGCCGATCCCCTTAAGCCCGGAACGCGGGCACCTCCAAGCAGGGGCCGACGCATGTTGAGCAAAGCCACCGGTCGGCGTTTCCAGCTCATTCTCATCAAGCCATCCCATTACGACGCCGATGGTTATGTCGTGCAGTGGCTGCGCTCGACGATGCCGTCGAACTCGCTCGCCGCCGTCTACAGCCTGGCCAAGGGAGCGGCCGAGCGCCAGGTGCTCGGCCCCGACCTCCCCATCGACGTCATCGCCATCGACGAGACCAATGCCCGCGTGAAGCCCGGCGCGATCGCGCGGCGCATCGCCCGCAACGGTGGCGTGGGACTTGTCGGACTGATCGGGGTGCAATCGAACGAGTTCCCCCGCGCGATCGACATCGCCCGGCCCTTACGCGCCGCCGGCATCCAAGTGATGATCGGCGGCTTCCACGTATCCGGCTGTCTCGCCATGCTCTCCGAGACGCAGGCCGATATCAAGCTCGCCCAAGAGCTCGGCATCTCCATCTTCGCCGGCGAGGCCGAGGAGGGCTTCGACGAGGTGCTGGAGCACGCGGCCATTGGCGAGCTCAAGCCCCTCTACGACCACATGAAGAATCTGCCGGCCATCAATGACGTCCCCTCGCCGCCTTTCCTTCCGGTCGACTTCGTCAATCGGACCGTGGGCAATGTGACGAGCTTCGATGCCGGCCGCGGCTGCCCCTTCCAGTGCTCCTTCTGCACCATCATCAACGTGCAGGGGCGGAAGTCGCGCTATCGCTCGCCCGACAGCGTCGAGCAGATCCTGCGCATGAACTGGGACCAGGGCGTCAAGCGCTTCTTCATCACCGACGACAATTTCGCCCGCAACAAGGACTGGGAACCGATCTACGACCGCATCATCAAGCTCCGCGAAGTGGACGGCATGGACGTCCGCTTCATGATCCAGGTCGACACGCTCTGCCACAAGATCCCGAACTTCATCGAGAAATCGCGCCGGGCCGGCGTCACCCGCGTGTTCATCGGGCTTGAGAACATCAACCCGGCGAACCTGATCGCGGCCAAGAAGCGGCAGAACAAGATCACCGAATATCGCAAGATGCTGCTCGAATGGAAGCGGGTCGGCATCATGACCTTCGCCGGCTACATCCTGGGCTTTCCGAACGACACGCCGGACTCGATCCGCCACGATTTGGAGATCATCAAGAAAGAGCTGCCGGTTGACGCGCTCGAATTTTTCGTGCTGACGCCGCTGCCCGGCTCCGAGGACCACAAGGTACTGTTCGAGAAGAATGTCTGGATGGACCCAGACATGAACAAATACGAGCTCGAGCACGTCGTCACCGGCCACGCCAAGATGACCAAGGACGAGTGGCAGGACGCTTACCGCACCGCCTGGGACATTTTCTACACCGACGAGCATCTGGAGACGATCATGCGGCGCGCCGCCGCCACCGGCATCAACATCCGCTCGCTGATGCCCGTGCTGATGTGGTTCTCCAGCGCCGTCCTCATAGAGAATCTGCATCCCCTGCAATGGGGCATCTTCCGCGTCAAATACCGCAAGGACCGGCGCTCCACCTTCCCGCTGGAGCCGCGCCTCTCCTTCTATGCGCGCTATGCCCGCGAGACGGCGGAGAAGGCGGTCAAGCTCGTGCGCCGCTGGCGGCATCTGAAGCGCATCGTTGCCAAGATCGAGGCCGACCCGCGCGCCGCGCTCTATATGGACGGGTCGCTCACTCCGGTGGCCGACGAGGACGCCGAGCATATGGACCTCTACACCCAGAACGAGGCGGCCCGCGTCGCAGTCGAGCGCGAGCGGCGGGTGGCCGGTGTTCGCCCCAACGGCCACAATGGCAATGGCCACGACGATGCCCGGCACCAGGCTCCCGGTCACACCCACGATCATCACGAGACAGACGTGCGGCGGCCGGAGATCGTGTCCCCACCCGCCTAGAGGCTTGCAGGTCCATGCGCGTCCTGCTGTCGGCCCTGCTCGCGCTGCTGGTTTCCGCAGCGGCAATCGCAAGCGAGGACGCCCCCTATCACGCGGGCTTCATGGCGATGACTGTGCAGGGCGATCCGCCCTTCCAAGTCGGCGTCTGGTATCCGACGCAAGCCGCCGAGACCATTTGGCGCGCCGGCATTTACGACATCACCGCAGCGCGTGATGCTCCCCTGGCACCCGGCAGCTTCCCGCTGATCCTGCTCTCCCACGGCAGCGGCGCCGACGAGTTTCATCACCGCGACTGGGCGACCACGCTCGCCCGTCACGGCTTCATCGTCGCCGCGATCCGCCATGCGGGCGACAGCCTGAACGATGTGGGCGGGCGGGGCAGCGACATCCAGCTCACCGGTCGGCCGTGGCAGGTCGAGCAGACGCTCGACGCCCTGCTCGCGGAGCCCCGGCTCGAGCCCGCCATCGATGCGACCCGCATCGGCATGGTCGGCTATTCCGCCGGCGGCTACACCACCATGACTATGATCGGCGGCAGGCCCGACTACGCGCTGTGGGGCGTGCACTGCAAGGCGCACCCCGAGGACGACGAGATGTGCCCCGCCGACGCAAGCTGGGTGCCGCCGCGCATCACCAAGCCAGGCTGGAAGCTGCCGCCCCCCGATCCGCGCATCAAGGCGGCGGTGGTCATGGCGCCGGCCGGCATCTTGTTCGATGCGCGCGGACTCTCAGGGGTGAGCGTGCCGTTGCGCCTCTACCGCGCGGCGGGCGACAGCCACGTGCGCAATGAGTGGAATGCCGACACCATCGCGGCGCTGTTGCCGGCGAAGCCGGAGGTGGTGACCGTGCCCGGCGACCACTTCATCTTCATCGCCCCCTGCCCGGCGGAGCTTGCAAGCAAGTTTCCGGAATCCTGCGCCGACGCCCAAGGCATCGACCGCGCCGCAATCCATGATCAGATCGGCGCCGAGTTCGTCGCCTTCTTCACCCGCACGCTTGGGGTGGGTGCTGCGCCGGAAACGCGTTGAAAGGCCCGCGAGCGGAAAGGGTTGCCTAGAATCCGCCAAGCGCGCGGCGCACGAAGTCGCCGAAGCCGCCGCCCTGGCGGTGGCGCCTCTGCCAGCGCCAGTCGTCCTGCCGGTCCCCATCGTCGGCGTAGGCATCCTCGTTTGGGTTATCATAGCCGGGGCGTCCACCAGGTGCTGAACCAGGCGCGAGCACCCTCGCCTCGACCCAGCCGGTCGCGCCGCTTGAAGGATCCTGCACCTGCGCCCAGCCATTGCTGTGGGCAAGCACGCGGAGCTGACGCCCGGCGGGTAAGGCATAGATCATGGGCGCCTGAGCGGAAGGCTCGGAATGGACGGCGGCCGAGGCCACGACGTTTGCCCATTCGGCTTGCCCCTGGTCGGGCGCAGTTGCCTCCTGGCCTTGCGAATCATCCGGCAGCGGCGCTGATTCGCTGTCCGGCGTCGCTGCACCCTGCTGCTCGGAGGCGTCGGGCGACGGCGATGCTGCGAATGGCTGCCGAGATGCGGATGGCTGCGGATCCTCACTTGATGGAAGCGAGGCGACGAAGCGGCTCTTTGGGGCTACCTGCGCGCCATCAGCGGCTTGCGCCGGTGCGGTTTCGGCCTTCGGTGCGCTCGCCTCATGGGCGGGGGCGCTAACCTGTTGGGGGCACTGCACTTCCGGCGCCGCGGCCGCGACGATCAGAGGCTTTGCTTTGTCCCCGGCCTGGGTTCCGCCGCCCAAGATGGAATGGGCAAGGAAGATGGTGCTGCCGGCATAGAGCACCGCGCCCACCAGCCACAGCGAGAGAAGAAGCCTGTTTTGCATGTGATTTTCCGCTGCCGCCAACCGCCTCGAGGTGAACCATGCCTACGGCTGTAAGGTTCCAGTTAACCAGGAACGCCCGAACCAGCCGTTAACTGACCCCTCAGTCATTCGCACGTCAAAATGGCGAGAGCGTGGGCGCGAAGAAGCCGAGCATAGCAAATATCAGCGACACGCCGCCGAGCCCCACGGCGCCCCAAGCGAGCCAGCGGACGCCCAAGATGATCGAGGCGGAAGCCAGCACGATGGCCACCTGCAGCGCGGCGGAGGCATAGCCGAACAGATTGTTGGCGGCGAGCGCATCGTCGCGGTCGGCCTCTGCCTGCTTGGCACGGGCCGGTCAACTCCTTCTTCCCCTGATTGGTGGCGGGGTCGGAATCGTATTGGTCCATCTTGGCGCGCCAGGATTTGAGCTGCGCGTCGATGGCCGCCTGGCGCTCGGGGGTCGCGCCGTCGCGTTCAAGCGCCAGCGTCTCGCTGTCCCGCTCGAGGATGAACTGGCGCAGCGTCTTGGCCTGGAAGAAAGACCAGAGGTCGGAGGCGTCGATATTGCTCTTGGCGGCGTCCTGCGCCGTGTTGTCGTCCCGCATCTCGACCACGGCGAGCAGCGCCGCCAGCGCCGCGATCAGAAGCGCAAGCCGTCGCGTGCGCTTGTCCTAGATGGCGTCCTCGATGCCTTCCTGGGCTTCCATTGGATCCAAGGCCTGTCCCCCTATTCTGAATGCGACGCTTTGAAAGCGCAAAGACGGGGTGTTTGTCCAGAGGAAGCGGCGTTTCACGCTACGACGATCATCCTGAGGAGCGAGGCACTGAAAGCGCCGAGCCTCGAAGGATGAGCGCACGTTCGGCTATTTGACCTGGATGCTCTGCAGATACTCGATGATGGCCTCCACGTCGTGGGGGCCGAACACGAAGATCGGCATGTCCGGATGGCCGGAGACGATGCCCTCGGCGAGCGCTTCGGCGAGGTCCTCGACCGGATATTTGCTCGACAACGTGCGGAAGGGAGGAGCCGGCGGGTGTGGGCTGTCGCCCTCTTTGCCGATGGCGTGGCAGCGTGAGCAATTCTCGCGCACCAGCACCTCTCCCTTGCCGGCGAGGCCCTTGTCCGCCGCCGCCGCCGCTGGCCTGACGGCGATAAACACCAGCGCCAGCACGAGGAGAATCGCCGCGGCGATCGCAACGAGAAGCCATGACGAATCGCGAACGGCCTTCGCGCGCATCAAGCTGACCCTCCAAGCCATACACGAGCTAAGCGAAACCGCCGCGGCCGGCATTGACTTGGGTCAAGATGGCCGCGCGCGGTGGACAGACGTGCCACAAACGACAAGGCCGCGAGGCGGCTTGATAAGCTCCCCCACGGCCTTGCAAAAAGCGAATCGCCGGGCTCGCCTGAGCCCCGTTCGCAACTCTAGAGTATGATCCGGAAAAGTGGGAACCGGTCTTCCGATAAGATCATACGTCAAAAAAGCATGATCTCAGAAAAGTGGGAACCGAGTTTCGCAAAAAAGATCATGCTCAAACAAAGGACTAGAGCGCTGTCGCGATACTATTTCACGCGGTAGCGGTCTAATCGCTCAGCTCGAGCCTGAGCCGCTCCATCTCATCCTTGAGCCGCAATTTCTGACGTTTCAACTCCGCGATCTTGAGGTCGTCGGCGATCGGTCGGGCCAGCTCCTCTTCGATCTTGCGGTCCAATATACGATGCCTCTCAGATAACTCTGCGAGGTGTGCGTCAAGCGCCATGTCGGACCTCCAGTTTGTTGGTCTCGGGCCGGTCATTGTGACAAATCGGCGATGCTTTGTCTAATGGGCGCGCGCCCGCGAGGGCATGGTTGCTCATTTTGACGCAACCGACGAGGGGCGCCTTCCAGGTGCAAGCCCTTGCGCGAGGCCAGGTTCGCCGCGATACTCGCGGCCGTCCCGGAGAGGGCAATGAGGACAGGGGACGTCCCATGGAGAGCGAGGACATTCGCGAGCTCCGGGCGACGTTGCTCAAGCTCAAGCAGGAGCATCGCGATCTCGACAGCGCCATCAACGCGCTTGAGCTGTCGGGCCGCGCCGACCCCTTGCAGCTGAAGCGGCTGAAGAAGAAGAAACTGCACCTCAAGGACGAGATCGCCCGCATCGAGGACCAGCTCCTCCCCGACATCATCGCTTAAGGGCTTGAAAACCCGCGCTCCCGCCTTGCCAAGTCGGATGCAACCCTATAATCCCGCGCTTCCGAAAAGGGCCCGCGAGGCCTTTCCCCCAAGAGCGCCCCATGAGCGAGCCTAAGCCCAGCGTCGGCATCATCATGGGCAGCCGCTCGGACTGGCCGACGCTGCAAGCGGCAGCCAAGGTACTCGACGCGCTCCACGTGACTTATGAGACCCGCATCGTCTCCGCCCATCGCACGCCCGAACGGCTTTATACCTATGCCAAGGCCGCGCGTGAGCGCGGGCTGAAGGTGATCATCGCCGGTGCCGGCGGCGCCGCTCACCTGCCCGGCATGACCGCGTCGATGACCGAGCTGCCGGTGCTCGGCGTTCCCATCGAGAGCCGCGCGCTGAAAGGCCTCGACAGCCTGCTCTCCATCGCCCAGATGCCGGCGGGCGTGCCGGTGGGGACGCTGGCCATCGGCGAGGCGGGCGCCACCAATGCAGGGCTCTTGGCCGCCCAGATCCTGGCGCTCAGCGACGCACGGCTCGCGGTCCGGGTCGCGGCATGGCGCGCCAGCCAGACCGCTGCCGTAGCCGAGGCGCCCCAGGATCATGCCTGACGCGCTGCTGCCCGGCTCCACCATCGGCATCATGGGCGGCGGCCAGCTCGGCCGCATGCTCGCGCTTGCCGCGAGCCAGCTCGGCCTCAAGGCCCACATCTATGCGGACGACGCGAACGCTCCCGCCTTCGACGTGGCCGCGGTCCGCACCTTAGGTGACTATGGGGACTTGGCGGCGGTCGAGGCCTTTGCGGCAAGCGTCGATGTGGTGACGTGCGAGTTCGAGAACGTGGCCGCAGGCGCGCTCGAGGCCGCCAGCCGCGCCGCGCCCGTCTATCCGCCGCCGCTGGCCTTCGCCATCGCGCAGGACCGGCTCACCGAGAAGACGTTCCTGAGCGAGCTCGGCATCAGGGTCGCGCCTTTCGCCGCCGTCAGCGATGCGGGCAATCTCAAAGACGCGCTAGATCAGGTGAAGCTGCCGGCGCTGCTCAAGACGCGCCGCTTCGGCTATGACGGCAAGGGACAGGCGCTGGTCAAGACCGAGGCCGAGGCAAGTAAGGCGCTGGCGGAGCTTCAAGGTACCCCGGCGCTGATCGAGGGCCTAATCGCCTTCTCGCGCGAGCTGTCGGTGCTGGTCGTGCGCGGACAGGGTGGATCCACCCAATTCTACGACACGGTCGAGAACGTGCATCAAAACGGCATTCTCGCCGCCAGCCGCGTGCCCGCCCGGATCTCGGCAAGCGTCGCTTTCGAGGCGAGGACGATCGCAGGCCAAGTCGCCGACGCGCTTCACCATGTGGGGGTGCTTGCCGTCGAGATGTTCCATCGCGAGGGCGCAGAGCCATCGCTGCTCGTCAACGAGATCGCGCCGCGAGTGCACAATTCCGGCCATTGGACGCTCGACGCCTGCCTCATCAGCCAGTTCGAGAACCATGTGCGCGCCATTGCGGGCTGGCCGCTTGGCGAGACCTCCCGCCATAGCGATGCGCTGATGACCAACCTGATCGGGGCCGAAATGGAGCGCTGGCGCGCGCTCGCCGGCGAGGAAGGCACGGCCTTACATCTTTACGGCAAGGCCGAAGCCCGTCCCGGTCGCAAGATGGGCCACGTCACCCGCCTCTATCCGAAGAGCTGAATGATCCCTCCCCCAGAAAGGGGGAGGGCGGCGCGACAGCGCCGGGTGGGGGCCTTCGGATCTAAGACCAAACACCGAACAAAGAGGAATGACCCCCTCCCCGGCCCTCCCCCTTGCAGGGGAAGGGAGACGAGATCGCAACGGAGTCCCCCTCTCTGGACAAGCAACGGCCCTTCTGTTAGAGCAAATCCGGATGCGGGACCGGCCGGTTCCGGTCGCGGCATGGTTTAGCCCTGCCGCTTGAAGCTTCCATCAACGGCCATTTGGAGAGTGAAGCGGGTGCAAGTCGTCGTTCGCGATAACAATGTGGATCAGGCCCTTCGGGCGCTGAAGAAGAAGATGCAGCGCGAGGGCATCTTCCGCGAGATGAAGCTCCGCAACTATTACGAAAAGCCGTCGGAGAAGCGCGCGCGCGAGAAGGCCGAGGCCATCCGCCGCGCCCGCAAGCTCGCCCGCAAGAAGGCGCAGCGCGAAGGCCTCATTGCTGCCCCCAAGCCCCGCGCCCCTCGCTAAAGCGAGCGTTCAGCCTTTCCCAGTTTGATGGCTCAGCCAGCGTCGCTTAGAGCGCTATCGCCTCAGGTTGGAATCGCGACAGCGCTTCTCGCCTTTGGTTTGAGCATGATCTTTTCGGAAAACCGGTTCCCACTTTACTAAGATCAGGCTCCAGGGCCGCTAGCTCTCCAGCGTAGCTCCGGTAGCCGCGTTTGCGCTTGCCGCCAGCACGGGCTCGGCAGCGAAGCGCTCGGCGGTGAGGCCCTCTTCGTCAGCAGCAAACTCCGCAGCCGCAACGTCCGCATGCTCTGCCGGCACGAGCGCCTCGAGAAATCCGTGCACCTTCTCCCAGGCGCCACGGTCGAACAGGTCGTTATGGTCGCCACGCGGGAGGATGGCCAAGGTCTTGGGCTGCCGCGCCTTGGTATACAGGTGGCGGGCCTGACCCACGGGGATGACCCGGTCCCGCGCCCCATGCACGATGAGGAGCGGCACGCGTAGCGTAGCGATGTGATCGATGGTGCGGTACTGGTCGACCATGACCAGGCTCAAGGGCAGGAAGCCCCAGGAGAGCTTGCCGACATCCACCACCGACGTGAATGGCGCCTCCAACACGACCGCCCGCACCGGACGCTGAAGCGACAGCCGCGTCGCCACCGCCGTCCCGAGCGACTCGCCATAGGCCACGATGTCCTCGCGCGCCACCCCTAGGCTGAGCAGCCGGTCATAAGCGGCGACCGCGTCGGCGATGTTGTTCCTCTCGGAGGGCCAGCCGCCCGAGCCGCCATAGCGGCGATAGTTCAGAATGAACACCCCATAGCCGCTCGCTTGCATGCGCGCGATCTTCGACGCGCGCGTCGCTGCCGAGCCGCCATTGCCGGTGAAATAGAGCAGCGTTGGCTTGTCCCCCTTGGCCTGCGCGTACCAGGCGATGAGGATGACGCCGTCGCGGGTCTTGAGCGTGATCTCCTGCACGCCGGCAAGCCCCGCCTCTGCCGGGGCGATGCGCCTGCGATCCGGCATATAGACGAAGTATCGATGAAGCAGGAAGGCGCAAAAGCAAATGACGGCGTAAGCGCCTATGAGGGAAAGCAGGAGATCAACCATGGCTATACAAATACCTTTCCGATCCTTCGAGCGAAAGTCAAAACCAACCTAGCCGATCCTTAATGAACCAAGCTTGAACGAGGCGTTCATTGGCTGCAAGCGTTGACTAAGCTCGCATCGTTCGTCCACGCACAACGGAATTTCCGTTCTGTCTCAAAGCTATGAGCGTGGGTTGGGAAGCCTCGTTGCACGGCCCATGCCATTGCCGAGGCGGTACTGGCATCGCCTATCCCAGCGGCGCTAGCAAGGCGTCGATGCGGTCAGAATGAGACGCAAGCGGGCCTGATGATGACCGCCACCGACTGCTGCTGGAAGCGTTGCTTATAGGCGGCGACGATGGCGTCGATCTTAGGCGTCGCTTCCGCTCCGGCCGGCACGATGATGCGCACGTCCTTGCTCGGCTCGCGCACGATGGTGTTGGCGTCGCTGTCGCGCCACTGACCGAGCGCGTCGAGCACCGTGAGCCCGTCCGGGAAACGGGGCGTGATCTCGCTCGCCACGAAGTCCGACCAGGTGCCCTCGCTCACCCCCAACGCGCCGCCGATATGCGGCCGAACATCAGGTCGATCTCGAGCATCGCCTTGAGCGGCGCGCTGCAGGCGATGTCTTGTGCCGTGGTGGCGCCAATTTGCGCCAGCAGAAGCGCGATGCCGCCTGCGATCAAGAGCCGAAGCTTGCGCATGGTCTCTAGCAATAATCCCAGCGTCATTCCGGCGAAAGCCGGAATCCAGCGTGTCACAGCGCCTTGGCGATCTCCTCGGTCATCTTCTTGGCGTCGCCCAGCACCATCATGGTGTTGTCGCGATAGAACAGCGGGTTGTCGATGCCGGCATAGCCTGACGCCAGCGACCGCTTGTTGAACAGCACCGTGCCCGCCTTCCACACCTGCAAGACCGGCATGCCGTAGATGGGCGAGGACGGATCGTCCTCGGCGGCTGGATTGGTCACGTCATTGGCGCCGATCACATAGGCCACGTCGGTCTGCGCGAACTCGCTGTTGATGTCCTCGAGCTCGAACACCTCGTCGTAAGGCACATTGGCCTCGGCGAGCAGCACGTTCATATGGCCGGGCATCCGCCCCGCCACCGGGTGGATGGCGTATTTCACCTCGACGCCGGCCGCCTTCAGCCTGTCCGCCATCTCGCGCAGCGCGTGCTGCGCCTGGGCCACCGCCATGCCGTAGCCCGGCACGATGATCACCTTGCTCGCATTCTTCATGAGGAAGGCCGCGTCCTCAGCCGAGCCGAGCTTCACCGGCTTCTGCTCGGCGCCCGCAGCCGGGCCCGCCACCTCGCCGCCGAAACCCCCTAAGATCACGCTGATGAAGGAGCGGTTCATCGCCTTGCACATGATGTAGGAGAGGATGGCGCCGGAAGAGCCCACCAGCGCGCCGGTTACGATCAGCGCCGTGTTGCCCAGCGTGAAGCCGATGCCGGCCGCGGCCCACCCCGAATAGGAGTTGAGCATCGACACGACCACGGGCATGTCGGCGCCGCCGATGGGCACGATGATCAGCACGCCGAGCAAGAGAGACAGCGCCGCGATTGCCCAGAAATAGACTTCCGTCTGCTCGCGGCAGAACATCACCACGCAAGCGACGAGCGCCAGCGCCAGCCCGATATTGAGGACATGGCGCCCCGGCAGCAGGATCGGCTTGCCAGACATGCGCGCCGACAGCTTGAGAAAGGCGATGACCGAGCCGGTGAAGGTGATGGCGCCGATGGAAACGCCGAGCGACATCTCCACCAGGCTCGCGGTGTAGATGGCGCCGGGTGTGCCGATGCCGAAGGCCTCGGGCGCATAATAGGCGGCGGCTGCGACCAGCACCGCGGCGAGGCCGACCAGCGAGTGGAAGGCCGCGACCAGCTCCGGCATCGCTGTCATCGGGATGCGGCGGGCGGTGACGGCGCCGATGCTGCCGCCGACCGCTATGCCGCCTAAGATCATCGCCCAGGTAAGCGGGCTTTCAGGTCGCGCCACCGCAAGGGTGGTCAGCACGGCGATGGCCATGCCGGTCATGCCGAGATAATTGCCCCGCCGCGAGGTCACCGGCGACGACAGGCCTCGCAACGCCAGGATGAAGAGGACGCCCGCGACCAGATAAAGGAGCGGGACGAGATCGTGGATCATGGTCTCTCTCGTCTCGCTCTCACTTCTTTTTCTTCTGATACATGCCGAGCATGCGCTGGGTGACGAGGAAGCCGCCGAAGATGTTGACGCACGCCATGGTGAGCGCCGCAAGACCCAAGCACTTCGCCAGCCAATGGCCAGACGAGGCCGCGGCGTCGGCCGCTTCCACCGAAACCGCGAGCAGCGCGCCCACCACGATCACCGAGGAGATGGCGTTGGTCACCGACATCAGGGGGGTGTGCAGAGCGGGCGTCACGCTCCACACCACGAAATAGCCGACGAAGATGGCGAGCACGAAGATGGAGAAGCGCGACACAAAATCGTGGCCCCCCTCGCTCGCCGCGGCGTCCTGCGCGTAGGCGCTGCCGGCAAGCAGGCACTCGGCCAGCATCGCCAGACCGACCAGCCCGAGCCCGAGCCAGGCGCTTCTACCCCTCATGCCTTGCCTCCCTTGGGGCGCTTGTTCCCCCCATTCTTGTCCGCGGCGGGCTTATTCCCGGGGGCCTTGAGCGCGGCGGGCTTGGGCGCGCGCGCGGCCTTGGCCGGCTCCTCGGTCGCCTTTGTTTTGGCGGCACCGCCGCCGATCCGCTCGGCGATCATCGCATTCACGATTTGACCGTCCCGGGCCAAGGCCGTGCCCTTGACGAGGTCGTCGTCCCAATTGATGGCGAGCGCCTGCTTGGTCTTGTCGATCAAGGGCTCGAGGAAGGCGAGCAGGTTGCGGGCGTAGAGGCTCGAGGCGTTGACCGGCACCCCACCCGGCAGATTGAGCTTGCCCATGATGCGCACGCCCTTGTGCTCGACGATCTCGCCGGGCCTGGCGAGCTCGGCGTTGCCGCCGCGCTCCACCGCGAGATCGACGATGATCGAGCCCGGGCGCATGCTCTCGATCATGGCCTTGGAGATGAGCCTCGGCGCGGGACGGCCGGGGATCAGCGCCGTGGTGATGACGATGTCCTGATTTTTCATGTGCTCGGCGACAAGCGCCGCCTGCTTCTCTTTATAGGCGTCGGACATTTCCTTGGCGTAGCCCCCCGCCGTCTCCGCCTGCTTGAATTCCTCATCCTCCACCGCGATGAACTTGGCACCCAAGGATGCCACCTGCTCCTTGGCGGCGGGGCGCACATCCGTGGCGGTGACGATGGCGCCCAGCCGTCGCGCCGTAGCGACGGCCTGCAGGCCGGCAACGCCTGCACCCATGACGAACACCCGCGCGGCGGGAACGGTGCCGGCCGCGGTCATCATCATGGGCAGCGCGCGCTCGAAGGCGGCGGCAGCGTCCACCACGGCCTTGTAGCCGGCGAGGTTGGCTTGGCTCGACAGCACGTCCATGCTTTGCGCCCGGCTGATGCGCGGCATCAGCTCCATGGCGAACAGCGACACGCCGGTCTTGGCGAGCGCGTCGAGGCCGGGAGCGTCGGAGAAGGGATCGAGCATGCCGATCAGGGCCGCGCCCTTCTTCATGGATTTGACCAGAGGGCCTTGCGGGCGCCGCACGGTCAGCACCACATCGGCATGCTTGACCGCGTCGGCATCCGATGTGGCGATGCTGGCACCGGCGGCGGTGTAATCGGCGTCGGAGAAATGCGACCGGAGCCCCGCGCCCGACCGCACCTTCACCGATGCGCCCAGCTTGACGAGCTTCTTCACCGTCTCGGGGCTCACCCCGATACGCGGCTCGTCCTCTCCTTCGGCCGGCACGCCAATCGTGATCATCGTGGCTCCGTCGGCTGGTTAGGGCCGGGGCTCTCGAACGCCCAAAGCGTCTCGACGCCCAAAGCGTCTCAACACCCAAGACGTCTCATGGGGAATGGTGAAGACGGCGGCAGGACCGCCGTCAGGCAAGATGGCCGGTCAAGCGACGAAGATCGCCATGAACCCCATGATGGCGATGACGGTGACGATGACGACGATCGTCCCCTTCAGGAAAAGCTTATAGGTCCGCTCATGCTCGGAATAGTCCATCGCCGGATGGCCCTCGGACGGATCGATGCGCATTCCACTCCCCTCATGCTCTTGGACTTTCGTTCTGCCTGGCGAGATAGCACAAAGGCCGCGCGGCCTGCAATCCGGGGCTTCATCCCTCTTGTCTCGGCCCTTTGTGCAGAAGGGCCGTCGCCCGCCTTCGAGGGCCGCTTGCAGCGGCCACCTCGAAGGATGAGATTTGCCTTAGGCTTAGCCCTCAGGCAGTGGGACGCCCGCGGCGGTGAAGGCCTCGCGCTGGCGCCCGGCCACGTCGGCGAGGTCAACGCCGGCGATCGTCTCCTCGAACAGGCGGTGGAAGTTCAGCTCGGCGCCAAGATGCAGGAAGACGCCGCCAAGCCCTATTGCCGCGCGGTCCATGAACACGAATTCCCGCGGCACCTTGACCGGTCCATGATCGCGCAAGCCCTGATGCACGCGGAAGGCCTCGCGCCTTCCATACATGCCGGGGCTCACCTCATCGGCGATGGTGCGGACGCGGTCATCCAGCATCGGCCCGTAGATGAACTTCGCCCAGATGTTGAGGATGTCGATCAGCTCGTTGGAGAGCCCGCCAAAGCCCCAGGTGTCATAGGCGTGCACCACCAGCGCCCGGTCGCCCACCAGAAGCCCACGATAGAGATCGACCACCCCTTGAATGAATTTCGGCGCGAAGCTGCGCATGCAGCCATAGTCGAGCAGGTTGATGCCGGCGGCCTTCCCCGAGGCGTCCTCGAACACGGTGTAATTGCCGAGATGCGGGTCGCCATGGATCACGCCGTAGCGGCTGAACGGGTACCACCAGGCGCGGAATATGGCTTCCGCTATCCGGTTGCGCTCATCGAGGCTGCGGCCAGTGTAGTCGAGCAGCCGGCCGCCCGACAGCCAGGTCATGGTAAGGAGACGCTTGGTGGAGAGCTCAGGCACGATTTCGGGCACGCGGATCAGTGGGTCACCGGCAAAGATCGCGCCATAGAGGCCCATATGCCGGCCCTCGAGCTCGTAATCGAGCTCCTCGCGCAAGCGCGCGGCGATCTCCTGCATCATCTCCGAGGTCTCGATCGCCGGGCGCATGCGCCGATGCAGCGAGAAGAGCACGGCAAGCTGGGCGAGGTCGGCCTCCACGGCGGACTGCATGTCCGGATATTGCAGCTTGGCGGCGAGCAGGCGCCCGTCATGGCTCAGCGCTTTATGCACCTGCCCGAGCGAGGCCGAGGCGGTCGCCTCATGCTCGAACGTCCCGAACTTCGCCTCCCATTCGGGACCAAGCTCGGCCGCCATGCGCCGGCGCACGAAGGGCCAGCCCATGGGCGGCGCCTGGCTCTGCAGCTGGCCGAGCTCGGCGGCATATTCGGCAGGCAAAGCCTCGGGGATGGTGGCAAGCAGCTGCGCCACCTTCATGATCGGGCCCTTCAAGCCGCCAAGCGCCGCGGCGAGCGATGCCGCATCCTTGTCGCGCTCGGGGTCGAGCCCGAACAAGCGGCGCCCGGCAATGCGCGCCGCCACCCCACCCACATTGGCGCCGACGCGTCCATAGCGCCGCAGACGGCGGGTCAGGCGATTTCGTTCATCATCGTCAGCGATCATCCGGCCCTTCCGCTGGCTCGATCCAGGAAAATTAGACCGCCGACGCCAAATTGCCAGTGGAGCGGCTGCGGCGTCGTTGTCCCCCGTGTTGAGACCTTCCGATCCAGATGAGCCATGCAGCGGCTTTCGTAAGCGTCCTTGCCGTCGCCGGCGTCATCGGCGGGGCGCTGCTGACCATGCTTGGCCTCTTCGCCGAGAAATGGCCCGCTCTCGAACTCGCCAATCAGGGGCGGCCGCTTGTCCTCATAGGCTCGGTCGCCGTCCTCGGCCTCGCGCTCATCCTAAGCGATGGCGCGCTGACCGCCGCCGCCATCCTGCTGTTGATCGCCAATGTCGGTCTATTCGTGCTGGGCTTGCAAGGTGCGGCGTCCCTTGGCAGGCCCGAAAGCCGGCGCTTCGTGCGGATGGTCACATTCAATGTGTGGCACGACAACGCCCGCGTCGAGGACGTCGCCGCCGTCCTTACCGAGGCCGACGCAGACCTCATCGTGCTGCAAGAGGTCACGAGCCAAAGGCGGAGCCGGCTGCACGACCTCACCAAAATGCGCTACCCCCATATTCTGGGTTCCAGCGGTCTGCTTATTCTCGCCAAGCACCCGGTCTGCGTCAGCGGACATATCGACGGACAGGTCGACAGATCGGCGAGCCACGGCCGGGCCCGCGGTCCCCTCCTGTTGTGGGCCCGCTTCGAGGTCGACGGCTTCGCTTTCGAGCTCGTGGGCGTTCATCTCACCTATCCTTTCAAGCCGCTGGAGCAGGCGGTCGACACGCGGGCCCTGATCGCATTCGTCCGCAGCCGCAAGGCCCCGCTCATCGTGGCAGGCGATTACAATCTGACGCCCTGGTCCTTGAAGCTGCAGCGCTTCACGCGCGAGACAGGACTGTTGCGCACCAACACCTTCCATCTGACCTGGCCGATGCGGCGGGTGATCCCATTGCTACCCCTGGTCAGCATCGACAATGTATTCACGTCTTCTGAATTTGCGCCGCTCGCCGTCACGGCCGGACCAAGTGCCGGGTCGGACCACCGCCCCATCATAGTCGACATCGCTTTGACGCGCCCCGATTCAATGTCCAAAGTGCCTCTCTAAGTTCGACAGAGAAGTGGCTTTGATGGCAAATCCAATCCCATTCATCTTGCTCGGTCTTCTTTTGGCATCGCCGGCTGTTGCCGCGCCAGAGACCATCGCGGTATGGAAGTCGGCGACCTGCGAATGCAGCGGCAACTGGGTCAAGCATCTGCAGGCCAATGGCTCCGCCGTCAAGGTGAACGCCACCGAGCCCGGAGCGCTTCAGCGCCTCAAGGAGCAAGCCGGTATAGGCCGCAAGCTCGCCTCCTACCCCACCGCCAAGATCGACGGCTATGTCATCGAAGGCCACGTGCCCGGCACCGATATCAAGCGCCTCATTGCTGAAAAGCCCGAGGCCATAGGCCTGGCCGTTCCCGGCATGCCCGTGGGCTCGCCCGGCATGGAGCAAGGCATGACCTTCGAGCCTTACCAGGTGCTGCTGCTCAAGAAGGACGGCACCAGCGAGGTCTTCGCCACCCATTAAGTGGCCTGCTCGGGTGGCAAAAGCAGCTCACTTGGAGCCTTTTTGAAGCGCCTTCCGCATGGCCTTTCGTGCGGTCTCCAACTCGTCCTCGATGCGCGTAGCCGCCGGCGGCTTGGGATCAGCTTTGGTCTGGGGGGCCTGGGGCGCCTTGGGCGCCAGGGCGGGTTCGATCTGGCGAGCCAAGGGCGGCTGGGCAACCGCGACGCCCGCCGGCAATCGAGCTTCCGCCCGGCGGCGAGGCGTGGCGAGCAGGAGCACGAGAATGACGATCGGGGTGAGGAAATCGGTGATCATGATCGGCCCGGCATTGCCCGGCGCGAAATTGCCCTCTTCCACGATGTCCTGGAGATGGCCGATGCCGGCCCCGACCAGGAAGCAGGCGGCGGCGACCGCCATCGCCGCCCGCGCCTGAAAACCGCTGAAAGCGGCATAGAAGGAGCCAAGCGCCAAGCCCAGATTGGCGACGCCCACCTCATATTGGAACGGGCTCGGCGCCCAGCCGATCGAGGCCGCCGCCTCTTCCGGCAAGAACACGTGGCCCGCGAAAGCCCATAGCCCCTGCAGACCGAGCGGGAAGAAAAAGAGATAGCGCAGGCCCTTGTCGGCAACGATCGCCCAATTCACCGGCCGGGCGCGCCAAACAGCAATGGCGGCAAAGATGAGCGCCGCGACCCAGACCAGGATCGGCACCAGCCAAACGATAGTGACGAGCCCCTCTCCGGCTGAGGGAGTCCATCCTTCCGAATCAGGCATCCATCGCCTCAAGCTCGTCGATCAGGCCTTCGACGACTTTGAGTCCCATGGACCAGAAGTGAGGCTCCGACGCATCGAGGCCGAAGGGTTTGAGCAGCTCCTTGTGGTGCTTGGTGCCGCCCGCCGCCAGCATGTCGAGATAGCGGTCGGCAAAGCCCCTATCCGACTTCTCATAGACCGCATAGAGCGAGTTCACCAGGCAGTCGCCGAAGGCATAGGCATAGACGTAGAAGGGCGAATGCACGAAGTGCGGGATGTAGGACCAGAAGGTCTCGTAGCCGGGCTTGAGCTCGATCGCAGGACCCAGGCTCTCGCGCTGCACCTCGAGCCAGATCTCCCCGAGACGCTCCGAGGTGAGCTCCCCTTCTCGCCGTTCGGTGTGCACCTGGCGCTCGAAGCTGTAGAAGGCGATCTGGCGCACCACCGTGTTGATCATGTCCTCGACCTTGGCGGCGAGCAGGGCTCTGCGCTCCCGAGGGGTGGGCGCCTGGTCGAGCAGCGCGCGGAAGGTCAGCATCTCGCCGAACACGCTCGCCGTCTCGGCCAGCGTCAAGGGCGTGGACGCCATCAGCGGCCCTTGGCAATTGGCGAGCACCTGATGCACGCCATGGCCGAGCTCGTGGGCAAGCGTCATCACGTCGCGCGGCTTGCCCTGGTAGTTAAGCAGGATATAGGGGTGAGCGCTCGGCACCGTGGGATGGGAGAAGGCGCCGGGCGACTTGCCTTCGCGCACGGGAGCGTCGATCCACCGCTTGGCGAAGAAGTCGCCCGCGATCCCGGCCATGCGCGGCGAGAAGTCGCCATAGGCCTTGAGCACCGTGGCCTCCGCCTCGTCCCAGGCAATGAACTGTGTAGGCTCCTCGGGCAGCGGCGCGTTGCGGTCCCAATGGGCGATCCGCTTCTTGCCGAGCCATTTAGCCTTCATCGCGTAATAGCGATGGGAGAGGCGCGGATAGGCCTCGCGGACGGCCGCGACCAGCGCGTCCACCACCTCCTTCTCCACCCGGTTGGCGAGATGGCGGGAATCGGCCACGTCGACGAAGCCGCGCCAGCGGTCGGAGATCTCCTTGTCCTTGGCGAGCGTNNGGCGAGCGTATTGGTGATCAGCGTGAACAGCCGCGTATTGTCCTTGAACACACGCGCCAGCGCCTCGGCCGCGTTGCGGCGCACCTTCTCGTCCGGATCGAGCAAGCGGTTGAGGGTGGGTTCTAGACTGAGCTTCTCCCCATCCAGGTCGAATCTGAGCGCCGTCATGGTCTCGTTGAACAGCCGATTCCAGGCGCCGCGCCCGGTGATGGCCTTCTCGTGGAACAGCTGCTCGA
>PLBV01000062.1 GCA_003135455.1 Hyphomicrobiales bacterium
CGCTGAAGCAGCGAAGCGATAGCTTAAATAAATAACGCGCTTAAAGCGCGAAGCGATAGCCTCTCGCCTTTCCCTCGGAACATTCGGCCCGTGGCGGATTTTACCGTCTCAAGGCTGCAACCCAAGGAGCATGAGCTATGAAGATGGCAACCTATACGGCTGTGGCGCTGCTGCTCAGCGCCGGCTATGCGCTCGCCGCCGACACCAATTCCATGACCTCTGGTCATCCGAGCGCGGTCATGGATGACGCCAAATGTCAGAACGTGTGGAAAATGGCCTCGCCAAATGGTGAGGCTTTGTCTGGAGACAAGGCAGTGCCCTATGTCCTGAATTTCCAGATGGTCGACACGGCCAAGGACGGAAAGATCTCGGCTGATGAGTTCAAGGCTGGCTGCGCCAAGGGGTCGATACAGAGCGCCGACGCCGCAACCACCAAAGACATGAAGGGTACGCCCGCTCACAACTAAGCGAGGCGACGCCCTAATAAGAAGCGACCCCGGAATGACCCGAGGCCGCTTCAACGCTTTACGCTACATTACGCGCTCGGGCGCCAGCCGGCCCGTCTACGTGGTACTGGTCGATCCCGACAGCTTGCAGGTGGTGGATATCATCCGCGGCTGAAGGTGCCACCGTTTTGATCACATTGCGGTCGTGGTCTTTCAGATGCAGCGCCCACGCCGGCACCGAGGCGAGGGCGGTGGCTGCGACCAGAAGAACGGTCATGGCGCTCTTGGCGAGAGTAACTGTCATGCGTCGCCTTCTTGTTCGATTGCCGTCAACGGGGCAACGAGGCGGGCCGCGAAGGGTTCCGAAAGGCTGGCGACGCGCAAGGTCCCGCCGGCTTTCGCCAACTTCATCGCAGTTTGCAGGGACTAGATTCAGCGCGTTTTAGAGTCTTTGTGGCTACTTCTTGGGCACTGCCCCAAACCCCCCGGAGGAAACCTCATGTCTTCGAAATACGTACTCGCCGCTGCGCTTGTCGTCGGATTCGCCGCTAGCGGTTTCGCCGGCACGGCCTTTGCCGCTGACAATTTCCTCATCATCAAGGACGCCAACAAGCATTGCCGGGTTATCGAACAGAAGGTGGTCAGCCAGGATCAGCTGTCGATGCAGATCGGCAAGCAGGGCTATCCGACCCGCGAAGAGGCCAATATCGACGTCAAGGTGCTCTGCGACACCCCGTAACCCTACTCCCTAGCGAACCGCCGGGCTGACCGGCGCATTTGCATCGAAAGGCGCGAGCTGCTTCAAGCCGCCCGCGCCTTTTGGTTTTTTGTCGGCGTCATTGCGGCCTTGCTCCTCCTCTCCTTCACTGAAGGTGCGCCCTCAGATGAGCTGTTGCCCCTCAGAGGTAAGGGTCGCGCCGGGGCTTCAATATCGCCGCTTCCCCCTCATCGTTCGCGGGTCCTGACCCGGCGAGGCGCTTCGGCGTGCTCAGAGGATCTGGATGACGATCAAGACGTGTAGTAGAGTTGTTGACAACCCTGAGGGAGGGAGCGCGATGATTGCCCGTCATATTGCTGTTCTGATTGCAGTGTTGTTTTGGCTTTGACCAGTATCAGCCAAAACGGACGCGAACATAATTAATGCCACCATCGATCTAAGCCCAAATTTTGGGAAAGACCTTAAGCTCGAACGCGAGGATAAACCATTCAAACTGACCGATAAGACTGTTCATCTTGCCTTCGAAGATCCTCGCAAAAAGGGGGAAATCAAGAAAATTATCTTTAACCCCGCATTTCTTCCTGCGAAAGACGGAAATTCGGATTTTTGGCTCACCACGACGATCAAGGGTCGCGGGGGCAAGACTATACACGAGAGTGCCGACTGCGATTGGGAGAAGGGAAAGAAGGGGAAGAAGGGGAAGAAGGGGAAGACCAAGGCGACCTGCTCGATCGAGGACGACGGTGGCCACTTTGACATCCGCGTCGATCAAGGCACTGGCTCCGATAGTGGGAAAACGATGGTCAAGCTCAGCCTGGAACCAGGAGGTCAGTTCCGCATCGCTGCCGAGCCAGAGACGAGCGAGGGGGTCGGAGCAGCTTATGAACTCAAGGCCGTTGGCGCCAACGCGGTTTCTTTGCCGGTCAATGTCACCCCGTAGATCCACTCGGAAATGCTGGCTCAAGAACCAGCACCCATATCTCGGTTAGACCTGCAGGCCTCACTCCCCGCCGCGCCAGATGCCGGCGCGCTCGTCCTTGGCGGCTTTGAGCGCGTCGGCAAGCGCCCGCTCGCCGCCCTGCTTCGGCTCGGCCCAGCCATGACGCACCATCCAGGTGGCAAGGTCGGTGCCGGCAACGCTGCAGCGCGAGGCAAACTCCGGCCGCTCGCCGCCCGGCGGCAGGGTGCAGGTGACGGCGCGGGAGCGGATCAGCTTGACCAGCGCGGCGCGTGCGCACGCCCCGCAGGGCCAGGCGAGGCCCTCCTCGTTGATGCAGGTGGCGCCCACCTCGCGCACCGCGATGCCTTCGAGCCGGATGACGAGGCCGCCCGCCGCCGAGGCGTCGGCGCCGGCAGCGCCTGTGGCGGACGAGGCCGCTCCGGGAGGTGCCGTTACGGTCGAAACCTCCTCGGCCGAGGCGGATTTAGGCAAGCCTGTTTCGAGGGTGGAGCCGTCGCGCACCTGGACCTTGAAATAGAGCTTGGTCTTGGGCGGTTCGGGGGTGACAGCGTGACCCTGCTTCAGGCTCGCGAGGCGGTCCTGCTCCGCCTGCTCGCGGGCGAGGAGATGCGGCTTGGTCTCGCCGGGCCTTGGCTCCAGGGGCTTGGCCTCTATGGGCTTTGGGCTGCCGGGCTTGGCCTCACCGGGCCTTGCCGCCTCGACCGTCGGCGCCCCTGGCTCAGGCGGGACGGGCGGGGAGCCCGTAACTGGCGCGGCGGGTTCGGCGGAGGGCGTCATGGTCACCGGCGCTCTCGCATCGGCCGGCGCTGCCTCGCGTCTATCCGGTGCCACGTCCCAAAGCCTGAGCGCGAAGAAGAGCACCACCCCGAGCCCGAGCAGGACGGCGACGATGCGGGCAAAGGCAGCCATGGCCGATCCTATTGGCTCGCCCAGACGATGTGCGCCATCCAGTCGATACGGTCGACCGGGAACACCAGATTGGGGTGGGCCGGGTTGATGGAGGCGAGCTCGATCGTCTTTGCCGTGCGCCGCACCAGCACCTTGGCCATCACCTCGCCCTCGGTCGTGCGCAGCACCACGCGGTCGCCTTTGCGCGACGCCGAATTGGGCGAGACGATGAGGATGTCCCCGTCGCGGTAGAGCGGCTGCATACTCTCGCCGGTGACCTCGAGCGCATAGGCGTTGTCGTCGTCGACCCTGGGGAAGCGAATCTGCTCCCAGCCGCCACCCACTGGGAAGCCGCCGTCGTCGAAGAAGCCGCCGGCTCCCGCCTGGGTGAGGCCGATCAGCGGAATCGGCCGCGGTGCTTTTCGCGCTCCCGCCGGCCCGGCGCTCACCAGCTCGACGAAGTCCTCCAGGCTGGCGCCGGTCGCATCCAGCACCTTGGCGATGCTCTCGGTGGTGGGCCAGCGGGCGCGCCCCTCGCCGGTCACGCGCTTGGAGCGGTTGAAGGCGGTGGCGTCCAGTCCGGCGCGCTTTGCCAGGCCGGAGGCCGAGAAACCGTAGCGCCGCGCGAGCGCGTCGATGGCGGTCCAGATTCTATTGTGGGTGAGCATGTGGCCTCCCACCGAATGGAGAGGAATTTATCCCCAATGATAGGAATTATGGCTTATTGGCCGCATGTGTCCACTCCCAATCGGTCTTCTGCAGCGCCCTCTCTGTTCAGGCCCCGCGATGGGGGCTAGAGCATGATCCGGAAAAGTGGGAACCGGTTTTCCGATAAGATCATGCGTCAAGAAAGGTCATGATCCGGAAAAGTGGGAACCGGTTTTCGCCAAAAGATCATGCTTCAACAAAAGCTGGAGCGCTTTCGCAATTCTATTTCACGCGATAGCGCTCTAGGCTGCGGGCGCCATGGATGGGACAATCTACAAGGTGCTGAGCAAGGCCGCGCTGGCCGAGGCGAAGGCCAAAGGGCGCTTCGAGGGCTCCGACGCCGACCGCCGCGACGGCTTCATCCATCTCTCTGCCGCCGATCAGCTGGAGGGCACGCTTGTCACCCATTTCGCAGGGCGGTCCGATCTCGTCCTGCTCGCCTTCGAAGCCGCAGGTCTTGGCGAGCGCCTGCAATGGGAACCTTCCCGCGGCGGCGCGGTCTTCCCGCACCTCTACGGGCCGCTCGACCTTGCGACGCTGCAGTGGGAGGAGCCGCTGGTCCTTGGAGGCGACGGGCGCCACCGCCTGCCAGCACGTGTCGCGCCGTGAAGGGACTTTACGGCTTAGGCCAAGCTCTGCTCCAGGCGCTCGACCCGGAGCGGGCGCATGAGCTTGCGGTCAGGAGCCTCGAGCTTGGGCTTTATCCCCGCGGTGACCAGCCCGATGACCCCCGGCTTGCTCAAACTGTGTGGGGGCTCAGCTTCCCGAACCCGCTCGGCATGGCGGCCGGCTTCGACAAGGATGCGCGCATGCCACGCCCACTACTGGCCATGGGGCTGGGCTTCGTGGAGGTGGGGACGCTGACGCCCGCGCCGCAGGCCGGCAATCCCGCTCCCCGCATCTTCCGCTCCACGCAAGACCGCGCCCTCATCAATCGGCTCGGCTTCAACAATCAGGGCTACGCGGCGGCGCTCGCGCGCCTTGCGTCGCGGCCGCCGGGCATCGTCGGCGTCAATCTCGGGGCGGGGCGCGATGCGAAGGACCGTATCGCCGATTATGTCAGTGGCATCGAGCGCTTCGCAGGCGTTGCCGACTATCTTACCATCAACATCTCCTCCCCGAACACGCCGGGCTTGCGCGACCTCCATGTGCCGGACGCGCTTGATGCTTTGCTCGAGCGGGTTCAGGGGGCTCGCGCTGCATTGACTGGATCCGGCAAGCCGGCGTCCGGCAAGCCGGCGCCGCCGCTGCTGGTCAAGCTCGCCCCCGACATCGCCGACGCCGATCTGCCCGAGATCGTGC
Organism: Hyphomicrobiales bacterium; assembly: GCA_003135455.1. GTDB lineage: Bacteria > Pseudomonadota > Alphaproteobacteria > Rhizobiales > Methyloligellaceae > Methyloceanibacter. The sequence continues at coordinate 5,024 of PLBV01000062.1, forward strand.
GCATCATCCAGGCCCGCAGGGCAGACGGCATCATCGTGTCGAACACCACGCTGGCGCGCGATGGCGTCAGGGACCCCCGCTTCGCCGCCGAGGCTGGCGGCCTATCGGGGAGGCCGCTCTTCGCCCGCTCCACCCGCATGCTCGCCCGAATCTACCGGCTTAACGAGGGAAAGCTTCCGCTGGTCGGGGTGGGTGGCATCGACAGCGGCGATACGGCGCTCGCCAAGATCGAGGCGGGCGCCTCGCTGTTGCAGCTCTATACCGGGCTCGTCTTCGAGGGCCCCTCGCTCATCGGCCGCATCAAGCAGGCGCTGGTTGGGGCAATGGAGCAGGAGAGCGCCCTTAGCCTCGCGCCGCTGATCGGCCGCCGCGCCGAGGCCTGGGCCGAGCGGGCGCTGCCCTGAGGCACCATCACAATGCCGCCATGAAGCGCGCCGAAGAGCAGCGGCGGTGTGCTTTAAGCCTCGCGCTTGCGCGAATTGGCGTCGACGAGATCGCCTTTGGAGCCGCGCCCCATGACCTTGAGCACGCGCGCGACGACCCAGATCGGGAAGACAATCACGGCGCCGAGCAGGAAGTAGCGCCCGGCCTTCTCGATGGTGGCGAAGCCCATATCATAGATGCGGGCGATGAGCTGCCGCAGGCTATCGATGATATCGAAGGGGCTGAAGCCGAGTGCTGCGAGCAGCACGCCCACGATCAGGGAGAGGACCACGAGCCTAACCAGAACCAGCGCCGGATTGCCGCCAAAAAAGCGTTCCATGTGATGTTCCCTTCCGCGCCGGGGCGCCGAATCAGGGGCCGCACGCGCGCAAAACCGATGTTAGAGCAGAATTGGTGAACCAGGACGTCAAGGTCAAGCAGGACTTCGAGCAGGACTCGGAGGCAATGAGCGGGCGCGCCAGGCAAATGAGCCAGCGGGCAGAAGGCCTGCTGCCTCCACCGTTCGCCCGCTGGTTCGCGTCCCGCGGCTGGCAGCCGCACCCCCACCAGCTCGCGCTGCTGGACGCCGCGAGCTTCCGCCGCGACACGCTTCTGATCGCGCCGACCGGCGGCGGCAAGACGCTGGCTGGCTTCCTGCCGAGCCTGGTGGATCTCGCCGGACGCGCGCTCACGGCCAGCCGACCCTCCGCCATCCACACCCTCTACGTCTCGCCGCTGAAGGCGCTCGCCGTCGACATCGCGCGCAACCTCGCCGAGCCCGTGGCCGAGATGGGTCTGCCCATTCGCCTCGAAACCCGGACCGGCGACACGCCGCCCTCCCGCCGTGCCCGCCAGCGCGTGATGCCCCCCGACATCCTGCTCACCACGCCCGAGCAGATCGCGCTGATGCTGTCCCACCACGACGCCCACAGACTGTTCGCCTCGCTCCGCATGGTAATCCTCGATGAGCTGCACGCGCTCGCCACGAGCAAGCGCGGTGACCTCTTAGCGCTCGATCTCGCGCGGCTGCGCACTCATTCGCCTGGGCTCACCGCCATCGGGCTGTCGGCCACCGTGGCGCGGCCGTCGGAGCTTGCGGCCTTCCTCGCGCCGCATCAGGGAGAGGCCGCGACGCGCCTTGCCGAGATCGTGGAGACACAAGGCGGCGCTAAACCTTCGATCAGCATCCTCGCCTCGGAGGCTGAGCTTCCCTGGGCTGGGCACACGGCCCGCTACGCGCTGCCGGAGATCTATGACGCGATCAAGGCCCACCGACTGTCGCTGATCTTCGTCAACACGCGTTCCCAGGCCGAGATGCTGTTCCACGAGCTGTGGCGCTTGAACGACGACAATCTGCCGATCGCGCTGCATCACGGCTCACTCGACGTGGCGCAGCGCCGGAAAGTCGAGGCCGCCATGGTGGCGGGCCGGCTCCGCGCCGTGGTGTGCACCTCCACGCTCGACCTCGGCATCGACTGGGGCGATGTCGACCTCGTCATCAATGTCGGCGCGCCTAAGGGCGCGAGCCGTCTCGCCCAGCGCATCGGCCGCGCCAATCATCGCCTCGACGAGCCGAGCAAGGCGCTGCTGGTGCCTGCCAACCGCTTCGAGGTGGTGGAATGCCAGGCGGCGCTGGAGGCGGCGGCGGAAGGTGCCCAGGACACGCCGCCCTCACGCCCGGGCGCGCTCGACGTGCTCGCCCAGCACGTGCTGGGCAGCGCTTGCGCCGCGCCCTTCGATCCGGATGTACTCTACCGCGAGGTGACGAGTGCCAGCCCCTATCAGGGTCTGACGCGGGAAGGCTTCGACCAAATCGTGCAGTTCGTGGCGACCGGCGGCTATGCGCTTTCCACCTATGACCGCTATGCCAAGCTGAAGAAAACGGCTAACGGCCATTGGCGCCTCGCCCATCCCCGAATCGCCACGCAATACCGCCTCAATGTCGGGACCATCGTGGAGGCCCCCATGGTGCGGGTCAGGCTCGCGCGGCGGCAAGGGGGCGCGCTGGCGCCGAAGAGCCTGCTCGCCGGAGGACGCCTGCTCGGCGAGGTCGAGGAATATTTCATCGAGCAGCTCGTGCCGGGCGATACCTTCGTCTTTGCCGGCGAGGTGCTCCGCTTCGAGGGCCTGCGCGAGACCGACGCAATCGTCACCCGCGCGCATGCGACGGAGCCCAAGGTGCCCTCCTATGACGGCGGCAAGTTCCCGCTCTCCACCTACCTCGCCGATCGGGTGCGAAAGCTGCTTGCCGAGCCGCAAGCCTGGTCGCGGCTGCCTACCCAAGTTTCCGACTGGCTGCGATTGCAGGCCGACATCTCGGTGGTGCCAGACCCCGACGAAATCCTGGTCGAGACCTTCCCGCGCGGCCACAAATATTATTTCGTCTGTTATCCCTTCGAGGGGCGGCTGGCCCATCAGAGCCTCGGCATGCTGCTCACCCGCAGGCTGGAGCGGGCGCATGCGCGGCCGCTCGGCTTCGTCGCCAATGAATATGCGCTCGCCATCTGGGGGCTCAACGACATGGGCGAGATGGTGCGGAACGGCCGCCTCGATCTCGCCAAGCTGTTCGACGAGGACATGCTCGGCGACGACCTCGATGCGTGGCTCGCCGAGTCCAGCCTGATGAAGCGCTCCTTCAGGATCTGCGCCATCATCTCGGGGCTGATCGAGCGCCGCCATCCGGGGCAGGAGAAGACCGGCCGCCAGATGACGGTGTCATCGGACCTTATCTATGACGTGCTACGCCAGCACGAGCCCGATCACATCCTGCTCAAAGCGGCTTTCGCCGACGCCGCCACCGGTCTTGTTGATGTCGCGCGGCTCGGCGCATTTTTGCAACGTATCTGTGGACGAATCAGGCATGTTCCCTTGACAAGAGCCTCCCCTCTCGCCGTGCCGGCGATGCTAGAGATCGGCCGCGAAAGTGTTCCAGGGGAAGCCAGCGAGACATTGTTGCGTGAGGCGAGGGACGAGCTCATAGCGGAGGCCTTGGGGGGCAATGCTGCGCGCTAAGGCTGAACTCATTGCGGAAGGCTCGGCCGAGCCCCGCTCCGTCATCTTCATCACAGGTCAAGCGCTCACGCCCACTGCCACGGGCGCGCTTTACTGGGAGGCCGAGAGCACGCTCATCGTTGCCGACCTGCATCTGGAGAAGGGCTTAGCCTTTGCCCGCCTCGGCATGCTGCTGCCACCTTACGACACGCGCACCACACTGAAGCGGCTCGCGGCAGCCATCGGGAGTTTCGCGCCCCGCCGCGTGGTGGCGCTCGGCGACAGCTTCCACCGCGCCGAGCTCGCCGCAAGCCTGGATAGCTCCGACCGCGAGGAGCTAGGGCGCCTACAGCAGGGCCGCGAATGGTATTGGGTGCTCGGCAATCACGACCCGAAGCTGCCGCGCAGCATCGGCGGCATCATCTGCACCGCGCTGACCATTGCGGGGCTCACGCTCCGCCACGAGCCTTCCGACAAGGTCTCATCACGCGAGATTGCCGGCCATCTGCACCCGGTGGCGCGTATCTCGAGGCGCGGCGAGTTGATCCGGCGGAAATGCTTCGCCACCGACGGCAATCGTCTGGTGATGCCGGCCTTCGGCGCCTATACGGGTGGGCTCAACGTGCTCGACGACGCCTTCGGCGCGCTGTTCCTCAGGCGGCAGCTCGAAGCCTGGATGATCAGCAAATCCGGCGTCTATCCCATGCAGTCGCGCGCGCTTCTGCCCGACTGAGCTCACTCGCGCCGGAACACCGCCCAGGCCGCGGCCCCTGCCACCATGGCGATTACCACCGCGACCAGCCCGTAGATGAAGGGGTAGCGGAAGGCGAGCAGATAGACGAGGCGCTCGAAGCCCACTTTATGCACCTGCAGGGTGGTCGCGCTCTTGGAAAGCATCGTGCCGTCGCGGAAGAGGTAGACTTCCGAGGTGTAGCGGCCGATGGGGACGTTGACCGGCAGGTCCACGCTGCCTCTGAACAGGCTCCGGCCGATGAAGCTGATGGCGTCGTCGGACTCCTGGAAGAGACGGTGCTCTTGCCGCAGCCGGACCATGGCGGAGCGGAAGGCGTCGCCCGGAGGCTGGGCTTGCGCCGAGACGCCGAATTCGAGATCGGACAACCCGATTCCGAGCGTCTTCAGCGTGGCTTCGGGCGCGATCGCCCGGAGGGGGCGTGACCCGAGCACCGCATAGAAGCCGGGCACCGACGGGAAGGTCTCCGCGGCGCCATTCACCCAGAGCCCCGCGACCCGTTCTTTGCGGCGGGCGACGACGGGCTGGTCCGGGCCGCGCACGACCATGATCACGTCATAGGGCGTATCGTCGGGCGAGGGCGCGTGGCTGAAGTCGATGGAGCCGAACAGCACGATCTCGATGCCGGTGAAATTCGACTGGATCGAGATCTCGCGGGTGGAGACGTCCGATTGCACCTGCTCCGGGTGGGTTGGCTCGTCCGCGGCGGCGGCCAGCGGCAGACCGACCCCGAAGGCGACGAGCGCGGCGTAGCGTGCGGTTTTTCGCATCAGGCCCCGCTGATCATGGGGGCGAGGCTGTACAGCTCGCCGGGCTTCAGAATCAGGCCGAACAGCAGCCTGACCGCCACGGCGAGCACCATGATGGCCAGCAGCGCCCGAAGCTGCTCGCCCTTCAGCCTCTTGCCGGCCGAGGCACCGTACTGTCCGCCGATGACGCCGCCCACGATCAGGATGAAGGCGAGCACGAGATCGACGGTGTGATTGAGCGTGGCATGCAGGAGCGTCACGATGGCGCTAACGAAGATGATTTGGAATAGCGAGGTGCCGATCACGACATTGGTCGGCATGCGCAAGAGATAGATCATCGCCGGCACCATGACGAAGCCGCCGCCCACGCCGAGGAACGATGCGAGCAGGCCGACCAGAGCGCCAATGAGCAGCGGTGGGATGGCGCTGATATAAAGGCGGGAGTGGGGGAAGCGCAGCTTGAAGGGCAGCCCGTGGATCCAATTGTGCTGGCCGGGCTTGCGCGGTGCCACCGGCTTGCCGGCCCGCGCCCGCCTGATGGCGCGGATGCTCTCGGCGAGCATCAGCGCGCCGATCACGCCCAAGAAGGTCACATAGCCGAGCGCGATGAGGAGGTCGGCCTGCCCCAACTGGCGGAGGAGCCTCACCAGCAACACGCCCCCAAGCGCGCCCACCATGCCGCCCGCGATCAGCACCAGCCCCATGCGCAGATCGAC
>PLBV01000086.1 GCA_003135455.1 Hyphomicrobiales bacterium
GAGAGTTAACGTGTCAAAGCCGGTGAGGGGGCGCTCGCAGGCAACACTTCGCTTCGCGTCAAAGACGCTTAAGGCGTGGCGCGTTGCGAGATCATCGGGCAGTCCAGCGTCTTCTCCAGAGCCCCGACCAGGTCCTCCTCCGTCTCGGCGGAGATAAAGAGCCCGTTGTTTTGATCCGGCAGGCAATGGGCGTCGAGGATGCTTTGCTCGCCGGTCCAGGAGGCGCCTTTGGTGCGGTAGCCGATGATGTGGATAGTCAGCTGGTCGGCCTCCTCATGGAGCTGCTTGGCAAGCGCGCAAGGCGACCCGCCACAGGTCTCCTCGCCGTCGGTGACCACAACGATAAGCCCGGGCTTCGCGCGGAATTCGAGCACCTCGGCCGCCTGCTCAACGGCCGAGGTCAGCGGCGTCTTGCCGGCGGGCGATAGAGTATTCACGGCGCGCATGATCGGCTCGGCGGCGTTAGCCACGGGCTTCAGATCGAGATGGACGTTGCACTGGTTGTAGGGCCCCGGACCATAGGTGATGAGCCCCACGCGCCGAAACTTTGTGGCGCTCGGCAGAACCTGGGCGAGGGCGGAGCGGACCTCGTCGATCCGGGTGACAGGGGTGGCGATGCCGCCCCCCACGACGCCGGACATGGAGCCCGACGCATCGAACACGATCATGGCGTCCTGGTTGCAAGGCGTGGGCTGAGGCTCCGCCGCGCGGGCAGGAGCTTGGCACGCCAGGATCGCAGCCAAGGCGATGGCGGCGAGCCGGAGGGAGCGGGCCCGAATGGAGAGAAGAGGGGAGTCCATGCTGCGCGCTTCTCTAGAGCGTAATTGTGTGAATAGCGCTCTAGCTTTTTGTTTGAGCATGATCTTTTCGGAAAACCGGTTCCCACTTTTCCGGATCATGCTTTAGCCTCGCCGACTCTAGCCCAAACGAGGCTTTGCCGGTTCGGGTCCTGCACCGACGAGAACGAGAACAGTGGGGCCGCACCGATAAAATGGAGACGCGCGATCTCCGCGGCGAGATCCTTCTTGTCCTTGAGCACCGCGATGCGCTCGAGATCCGGCGCGAAGGGCTTCAGGCCCTTGGCGTCGATTGCCGCCTCGTCGAGGCACGACGCGTAGTAGTCGCCGATCTTGCGGCGGTTCTCGGTCTTCGCGCCCTGACCCGCGGCGGCTTCCTCGAGGATCGCCGCCAGCACCGCGCGCGTGTGCTCGTCGAGCTCGCTGAATCGCCACCAGATCGTCTGGTCCGACGGGATCGGGGTGGCCTTCAGCCACGCGCCGCACGCGTGCTGGTAGAAATCGACGCACGGCTCGACGCTCTGGATCGCCGCCGGGTCGAACACGGGGGGCAGGGGCTTCTTCAGCGCGTCCGCCGGCGTCTCCGCGCGCGCCGCCCAAGTCAGCGCCGCCGAACTCAGCGCCGCCGTGCCCAGAACGATTATCACCCAGAAGATCCGCTTCATTCGCTTAGCTCCTCGTGCGTGCGGTGACGCGGAGGCCCGCGCCGATGACAACTATACCAAATACCACCAGGCCCAAGGCGACGGCGCCAACTTTCTCCGTGCTGCGCTCAAAATCACCCAAGGCGAGGAACGGCCCCACATAGTCGGCGTGAATCTCCGCAGCAGCTGCACCAGCGTCAGCGTGCTCTCGATCTCCACAGCGCCTTCCTGTAAACGATGGCGATGAGACCGTTTCCTCTCTCCAAGGTCCACCAGTTGATCGAGCCGGGGCCGGTGGTGCTGCTCGCGACCGCCCACAAGGGCCGCGCCAACATCATGACGATGTCCTGGCACATGATGGTCGACTTCGAGCCGCCGCTCATCGCCTGCATCGTCAGCGAGGGCGATTACAGCTTTGCCGCGTTGCGGGCGACCGGGGAATGCGTGATCGCCGTGCCTCCGCTGGCATTGGCGCCCAAGGTGGTGAAGGTCGGCAACTCATCGGGCCGCGACATCGACAAGTTCGCGGCCTTCGGTCTCACTCCGGTCCCGGCGATGCGCGTGGCGGCGCCGCTGGTGGCCGAGTGCTTCGCCAATCTCGAATGCAAAGTGATCGATACGCGCCTCGTCAACCGATACGATCTCTTCATCCTTGAGGTGCTCACGGCCTGGACCGACCCCAAGCAGAAGCAGCCCAAAACCATCCACCACCATGGCTACGGCACGTTTGTCGTGGACGGCGAGACGATTAAGCTGAAATCGAAAATGCGCTAGGCGCGAGATCAGGCACGTCCCAGCGCAACGGCGGGGCTCTGCCTGGTGGCGAGCCAGGCCGGATAAAACGAACCAAGAATACCCAGCACAATGGCCGCTAATGCCGTCGCGGCGATGAGGCCAGGTGTCGGCCGCACCGCAACGAAGCGGCCGATGGCCGGAATTGCACTCAACAGATGCGACCCGGCAACGCCGATGACGATACCGGCAGCGCTGCCGATGGCCGACAAAATGAAGCCCTCGATGACGATTGCCGCCATGATCCGGCCTCTCGACCAGCCGATCGCCGCAAGAATGCCGATTTCGCGCGTGCGCTCGAGCACCGCCATCAGCAGCGTGTTGAGCACCATAAGCACCCCCATCAGCAGCGCCACCCACGCCATTGCGGCCGACACCGCGCGCAAGACACCGATCATGCTGTCGTTGCGGAGCACGTTCTCGCTTTTCGTGGCGGAGAGATCTCTTGCGGCCTCGATGGCTTTGGAAACGCGATCGACCTCGGCGGGGTCTTGGGGATGGGCCAGTTTGACCGACAGGAAAGTGAGCGCACCGGGCCGGAAGGTCAACTCTTGCAGGTCGGTGAGGGGGACAATGACCAGGTTGCGATTGATGACTGAGTTGAAGCGCGTGATCCCGATGATCTTGAACTGCTCGCCTAACAGGCCGATCGTGTCGCCGGCATGCTTTTGCAGGGCGCGGGCGAGGTCGATGCCCATTAGCGCGACCTTGCGTTCTCCCCGCTGCGGCTGCCGACCCTCTTCGAGCGGCACGTTCTGCCAGTAGAAGCTATCGTCGGGCCAACCCGCCGCCAGCACCTGTGCATCCTGGTCGGTGGCGGCAAGCGAAAGAAGATCGCCGGAAACGGCGACAACGCCGGGGATCTTTGCGATGCGCGGCTCATTCGTCTCGGGGATGGTTCCGCCGAAAAGCTCGGCAGTCCCGCGGCGCCTGACGGTCAGATCGGAGCCGTGCTCCTCGATGCTCTGTTGGACGTTCTGGTATACGCTTCGCGACAAGCCATAGAGCGTGATGAAGCTGCCGACGGCGAGCGCGACACCGAGCGCGGTGAGGACCGACCGCGCCGGGCGGCGCTCGAGATTACGGAAGGCGAGCTGGAGATGGTTCAACTTGCCACCTCGGGTACCCGCATGGGCGCTGGCTCGGACACCTCGCCATCCCTGACCTGAATTCGCCGCGCGCAGCGGTCGGCATCGCCGGAATTATGCGTGACCACGACGAGCGTGACGCCACCTGTGCGATGCAGGTCGAATAAGAGGTCCATGATGGCGCCCCCACTGACGCTGTCGAGATTTCCGGTTGGCTCATCGGCAAGGATCACGGTCGGCTGGTTGACGATACTTCGCGCGACAGCGACGCGCTGGCGCTCGCCCCCGGACAGTTGATGCGGCAAATGCGTGGCGCGCGCGCCAAGTCCGACGGCCTTCAGCGCCGCCTCGGCGCGGACCTCGCGCTCGCCGCGATCGATGCCGGTGCCGAACGTCGCAATTTCGACATTCTCAATAGCCGACAAGGTCGGGAACAGGTTGAACTCCTGAAACACGATGCCGATTGCGGAGCGGCGCAATTCTGTCCATGCGCCGGATGTCGTGACCGGCTCGCCGTTCCAGCGGATAAGCCCCGTCGACGGGAACATGATGCCGCACATCAACATGATCAGCGTCGTCTTGCCGCTGCCGCTCGCGCCCACCACCGCCACCGATTGGCCCTTGTCGATGGCGAGGTTGACGTCCCTCAAGGCAACGATGCGCCCTTCGTCGAACTCGCGGCCGACATGCTCGAAGCTGATTAAGGGAGCCGGGGTCACTTCGACTGCAATCCTCTTGCCGCGCGGTTGCGGATGAAGGCGATGACCGCGTTGATGTCGCCATGATTGTCTTGCAGCACCTGGGCATATTCCTGGCGCTCGGCGAAAATGGCGCTGTGACCGTCAACCAGCACGTCAACGATTCGCCATGTCTCGCCGGCCGGCCGCATCCGCCAGATCCAGGTCTGGTCAGGCTTGCCTGGCTTGGTTAGGCGGCTCGCGGCGTAGAGATCACCTTTGAACGGCTCTCTTGCTCCGGCATAGGTCAATGCCGCGCCACTGGCCATGCGACGCAGATACGCCGTGATGATCCCCTCCTCGAAAGCGTCGAGGAACGCTTTACGATCGTCACCGGTCGTCGTGTCCCAGGCTTTGGCGAGCGCGTACTCGGCCATAGCCTGCTCGTCAAATGCCCAAGACAGCAAGTGGCGGCATTTTTCACGGGCATCCGCCTCGGAACCCGAGGAGAAAAAAGCGTTTGAGGCGCTGTTCACCTGCTCGACGAAATCGCGGACGGGGTCCAATCCTGCTGTCGCTGGTGGCGTGTCTGGAATCAACAGCAAGCAGGCCAGCACCAACATCCAGACGACGCGCATGCACGGTGATGGCGTCTTAGTGTCGCCGCTAGGTCTGCCGCAAATTGCAAACGAAGGTTTCAGCACGCGCCGCTCTTACATAAGGTTGAGCGCGAGCGCGTCAGCTCACGATCATGCTGCCGAACAATTCTGATCCCTATACTTTAGCTGAAGTCATCGCTTTGCGCCTGTTAGGGATCGCACTTTGAGTGAGCGTACATACGAGGTGGGGCATGGAAATGACTTACCTCAAGGAAGTTTACAGGCGGCGAAAGGAGGTAGCCGTATTTTACCCACTTCTTGCCCTGCTCCGGCGGGAAGCATGCGCGTGAAGCCGGGCTACTGGATTGCCGGGCCGGCATGACGGCGGAGCAAGCACGCTAGCTCAGCGCCTTTATCTTGAAGGGGAGGCCGCCTTTGGGGCACAGCGTGACGGTGGCGTGGATCTTGGCCGGCACCGGTCCCACATATTCAGGCGTGAATCTCCGCAGCAGCTGCACCAGCGCCAGCGTGTTCTCGATCTGCGACAGCGCCCCGCCGATGCAGGCGCGCTTACCGGCCGCAAACGGCAGGTAGCTGTATTTCACCCGCTTCTTGGCGCGCTCCGGCGCGAAGCGCTCCGGATCGAAGGCCTCCGGGTTGTCCCAATATTTCGGGCTGTGATGGGCGATATAGGTGAGGATCACCACCTTGTCGCCGGCCTTGATCTTGTGGCCCTCGATCTCGTCGTCGCCGGCGGCGATGCGGATCAGCGCCCAGATCGGAGGGAACAGTCGCATGGTCTCCTGGATCACCATGCGCGTATAGCCGAGCTGCTGCACCTCTTGCCACTGCGGATCCCGCGTCCCGCAGACGGCGTGCGCCTCGGCGCGGATGCGCTCCAGCGCCTCGGGGTGCATGGAGAGGAGATAGAGCGACCAGGCGAGCGTCAGCGCCGTGGTCTCGGTGCCGGCCCACAAATATTGCTTCATCTCGTCGATCACCTGCTGGCGATCGAATTCGGGGAAGTTCGGATCGGCCTCGGCCGCCTCCAGCATCTTGAGCAGCGTGCGCTCGCGATGATCGAGCACATTGGCGCCGATCACGGTGTCGGGGATCGAGCCCCAGATTTCCATGGCCTTGGACGCGTCCTCCTCCTCGCTGATCTCGGTAAGCTCGCCGCTCACCTTCTTCAGGCGGATCGACTTGTGGTTCATCACGTCGGTGTAGGTCTTCACCTGGCCGAAGACGAAATGCGGGTTGAACGGCATCTCGCGATCGAACAGCGCCTTGCACACCATCTCGGCGGCGAGCGTCCAGGTCTCCTCCACCATCTCGATGGTCTCGCCGGTGGAAGCGAATTCCGCCCAGCGCGCCATCTTGGAGTCGATGGCCGACATCAGGTAGGGGAAGTACGCCTCGAACATATGCGGGTGGAAGGCCGGCTGCTGGGGGCTGCGGAGCTTCTGCCAGAGCGCGCCGTCGACGGTGATCATGCTCTTGCCGAAGATGGGCCTGAGCCCGTCGAAATATTTGATGTAGTTGTCGGCGTTGTCGACCAGCACGCGCTGGGCATGCGCGGGCTCCGACAAGAGCACGATGCGGTGGTTCTTGAGGTTGATGGGAACCACGCCGCCATATTTGTCGCTGAGCGCCATGAGAACCTGCATGGGGTTCTCTTGGCTCAAAAGCGGCGTCAGCTTGAACCAGATGCTCTGCTCTTCGCCCAGCCCATGGGAGGGAGCGTAGGCAGCAGTCATATCCGCCATTTACACCTTCCCCCTTTCTCCATGGTCAACGCCTTGACCCGTGCATTGGATCGCGCGACAACCAATGCATCAAGGCGCGGGAAGTCGCTGCCGCGCCCCTTGGCCTTGCGCGTGGCCGCGCCGAATGGCCTCGAATGAGGCCTGTCTGTAGCATCCGGCCGTCGGCGTTGTCTATCATTGGCACCTCGGGTACCCCCGCATCTTGTGGTGCGACATGCCGCCACCGTCCAGCGGCTGATCTTACGGCCATTAGCACTTTCAATCAAAGTGCGCCTGAAACGGGCGGGGAGAAGAGCGGCGATTGGTCACCCTCCTGCGTCGTTCTGACCACACGCTCCCCTTCGATGCGCACGGCGCCGGAAGCCACAAGTGCCAGCGCATGGGGATAGAGGCGGTGCTCGGCGGCAAGCACGCGGGCGGCAAGCGTCTCGGCGGTGTCACTGGGCAGAACGGGGATGGCCGCTTGCGCCACGATGGGACCTTCGTCCATCTCGGGCCGGACGATATGCACGGTGCAGCCGCTTAAGGTCACGCCCGCCTCGATGACGCGCTTATGGGTGTGCAAGCCCGTGAAGGCCGGCAGCAGCGAGGGGTGGATGTTGAGATGGCGGTTAAGCCAGCGGGCGACGAAGCCCGCCGTGTGCAGCCGCATGAAGCCCGCATTGCAGAGGAGCTCCACGCGCGCTTGGATGAGCGCCGCATCGAGCGCCGCATCGAAGGCCTCGCGCGTGGCGAAGTCTTTGTGGTTGATGGTGAGCGTCTGGATGTAGGCCGCTTCGGCGTGGGACAGCCCTGCCGCTCCGGGCACATTCGAAAGCACGAGCACGATCTCAGCCGGATAGTCAGGCGCCTTGCAAGCCTCGATGAGGGCTTGAAGGTTGCTGCCTCTCCCGGAGATGAGGACGCCAACGCGCTTCCTCATGATACTGGGCCCGAGGCGAACTTGCCTTTGAATGCGATGGGTGTTTTGTCCTTGCGCGGGACGAGATGGCCGATCCGGCGCGGCTCTTCGCCCTGGGCCTTGAGCGATAGAGCGACGCGGTCGGCATCAGCAGCCGCCGTCACGACCACCATGCCGATACCGCAGTTGAAGGTCCTGAGCAGCTCGGGCGCATCGAGCCCTGCCGCATGTTGCAGCCAGGCGAAGACCGGGGGTAGCGCGAAGGAGGCCAGGTCGATCTTGGCGGTAAGACCCTCTGGCAGCACGCGCGGAATATTGTTGGTGAGCCCGCCGCCGGTGATGTGGGCAAGCGCCTTGATGGCCTTGGTCTCTCGAATCACCGCCAGCAGTGGGCGCACATAGATGCGTGTGGGCGTCAGCAGCGCTTGGCCGAGGGTCACGCCGGGCGCGAAGGGTGCCTCGTCGCTCCAGCTCAGCCCCGCTTGCTCCACCACCCGCCGCACCAGAGAGAAGCCGTTGGCGTGCACGCCGGAGGAGGGCAGCGCGAGGATCACGTCGCCAGCCTCCAGATCCTTGCGCGGCAGAAGGTCCTGGCGCTCCACCCCGCCCACGGCAAAGCCAGCGAGGTCATAATCGCCTTCCGCGTAAAGCCCCGGCATCTCGGCCGTCTCGCCGCCGATCAACGCCGCTCCAGCCTCCTGGCAGCCTCTGGCAATGCTGGCGATCACCCTCTCGGCCACGCTCACATCGAGCTTGCCGCAAGCGAAATAGTCGAGAAAGAACAGTGGCTCGGCGCCCTGCACGACGATGTCGTTGACGTTCATGGCGACGAGGTCGACGCCGATACCGTCATGCGCGTCCGTCTCGATGGCGAGCTTCAGCTTGGTGCCGACGCCGTCGGTCGCGGCCACCAGGACGGCATCGGCAAACCCGCAGGCCTTGAGGTCGAACAGGCCGCCAAAGCCGCCAATGCCGCCGATAAGGCCCGGGCGCCCGGTCTTCGCCGCCAGTGGGCCAATGGCTTTGACCAATGCGTTGCCGGCATCGATGTCGACGCCCGCGTCGCGATAGGTGGTGGGGGTCTTGCTCGTGGGTTTAGCGGGCACCGACAGCCTCGGGGTGCAACGTCGCGCGTCTTGGCATAAACAGTCTGGCCGAGCCACCCGTCAAGGCTGAACGGCGGCCCTTGCGGCGTCATATTTCCAATGTTTACCGGGGGAGGAGACGAGCGTGCTCGGCCTCGCTATCCTTAAGGGCTGGTCATGACCCTCACGCCTCGACGCCCAATGCCTGCGCCATACGCGGTGGCCTGCCGTCTCTTCGCGCTTGTCGCGGGCCTTGGCGCGCCCGGCCTTGCCGCTGCCGAGGAGACCCCTTACGCCGTCTCCAAGATCGCGGTCGATATCACCGCCAAGGATGCCGTGGCTGCCAAGGATACGGCCATGGCCGATGCCGAGCGCCGCGCCGTGGACGTGGTGCTGAGGCGGCTCGTGCCCTTCGCAGCCTACCCGCAACTCCCGATCCTCTCGCAGGACGACGTGGAGGGCATGGTCAGGAACGTCTCGTTCCTCCGCGAGCAGAACTCGACGACGCGCTACATCGCCACCCTCGATGTGAGCGTCAATGAGCTGGCGGTGAAACAGCTGCTGGCGAGCCGCAACATTCCCTTCAGCGAGGCGCGGGGGCCCCGCATCGCCATCCTGCCCGTGGTCTTCGAGGGCGACGCGGTGAAGCGCGAGGGCGGTGGAGGATGGCGCCAGGCCTGGACCGATCTCGATCTCTCCCACGGCATGGTGCCGGCCGATATCGTCGAGCCGCCGCCTAGCCTCGACGCTGCGACGCTGAAGGCCATCCTCGCCGGCAAGCCCGGCGCCTATGCCGCGGTCGAGGGCAGCTTCGGCGATGCGCCGCTCGTCATTGCGGTGGCGGTGGCCGCGGGCGGAACCTTCACCACGCGGCTAGTCGGCGCCGATGGCGTGGGCGCCATCAATTTCGGCCGGGCCGACAAGGTCACCGGCGGCGACATCAAGTCCACGTCGCGTGACGCTGCCGCCACCGCCTCAGCCATTCTGGAGACCCGCTGGAAAGTGATGCAGTCGCGGCCTCCGAAGGTCGAGCAGGTCAGGCAGGAGCAGGGGGGAGTGCCGGGAGCGCCCCAGGGCGAGCCAGAGCGCAACGTGGTGGCGGTTGTCGAATTCGCCGGGCTTAAGCAATGGCAGGAGATCCGCAGCCGGCTGATGCAGGTCACTGGCATCCAGGCGCTCGAGGTCAATTCGCTGTCGGCCCGCACGGCCTCCATCACCTTCGACTATGCGGGCTCGCTCGGCCGGCTGCAAAAGGAGCTCGACCAGAACGGCTTCGTCTTCGAGAACCGGGAGGACAATTTCGTCCTCCGCTCGCGTTGAGGGTAAGGTTCGGGCATACGGTCATAAATCTGCTAAATCTTAGGACTTCAATGGCTTGAGTCGGGGTTCGAGAGGATCGGGACCCGGGAGTAAGGCGCTCATGAACATCCCCAACACGCTCACCCTCACGCGCATCGTGCTCGTGCCGCTGGTCGTGTGGCTGATCATCACCCATGCGATGCTGGCCGCCTTCGTGGTTTTCCTGCTCGCCGGCCTCTCCGACGCGGCAGACGGCTATCTCGCCAAGCGCTTCAACTGGCACACCGAGCTTGGCGCCTATCTCGACCCCATCGCCGACAAGGCGCTTCTGGTCAGCATCTATGTGACGCTCGGCTTCTCGAACCATCTGCCGGCCTGGCTTGTGATCGCGGTGGTCAGCCGCGACATCGTCATCATCGGCGCCTTCATTCTGTCCTGGATGCTGTCGCGTCCGGTCCCCGTCTATCCGCTGCTCGTGAGCAAGGCCAATACGCTGTCCCAAATCGTCCTTGCCGGTCTCGTGCTGGCCGAGCTCGGTCTCGGGCTCGGGCTCGAGCCGCTTGTCGGCATCCTTATTTGGGTCACCGGCGCGCTCACCATACTGTCGGCAGCTGCCTATTTCTGGGGATGGCTGGCGCATATGGCGAGCTTTGAGCCGGAGCCCGCGCCACGTCCCGCCCGCCAGAGCCACAGGGAGCCGCTGAAGACCTCTCAGCGCTCACGGGTCCGGGCTTCGTGACCATCGAGCAGCTCACCCTCGATCTGCCCCATCGCGCTGCGCTGGGCGCGGAGGACTTTCTGGTCAGCGACTGCAATCTCGCAGCCGTCCGGCTGATCGACGCCTGGCCCCAATGGCAGGAGAAGGTGCAGCTCCTGATCGGACCTGCGGCCAGCGGCAAGACCCATCTTGCCCGTGTCTGGCAGGCGCTGTCGGGCGCCCGCTCGCTCTCAGCGCCCAGCCTCGACATGGACCGCATCGAAGCTGCGAGGGGAGGTGAGGCGCTGGTGGTCGAGGATATCGACCGCGGCTTCTACGACGAGAAGGCGCTGTTCCATCTCCTGAACTTGGCACGGGAGAAGGGGACGTTCCTGCTGCTTACCACCCGTGACGCGCCGTCCCGCTCAGGCTGCACGCTGCCCGATCTGCTTTCACGCCTCAATGGCTTGCCCGCCGTGCAGATCGGCGCGCCCGACGAGGCGTTGCTGAAGACCGTGATGCTCAAGCAATTCGCCGACCGCCAGCTCAATATCGATCCCAAGGTGCTCGACTTCCTCGCCCTCCGCGTCGACCGCTCGCTTGAGGCGGCGGCACTGGCGGTCGAGGCGGTCGACCGGGCGGCGCTCGCCTCGGGCCGCAAGATCAGCCGCCAGCTCGTCAACGAGGCGCTTGCCGCGGCGGCGCCCAATGAGGAGGGGCCACTGCCATGAGGCCGGCTTTATTGGCGGCGACCGTAACGCTAATGATACAGTTCCCAAGGTAGACTGCTGACCTCCTCCCGCCAGGGAATACGCGAAGAATCGCGAGGCGTTTGATGAACTTACCAGAAAGAATGCAGACGCTCGATGCGAGCGCGGTGGTCGCCGCGTTCGGACCGAGCCGCTTCTTCAACCGCGAGCTTTCGTGGCTGCACTTCAACAAGAGGGTGCTGGAAGAGGCCGAGAATGAGCGTCACCCGCTGCTCGAGCGCTTACGCTTTCTTTCCATCTCCGCCTCCAACCTCGACGAATTCTATATGGTCCGCGTCGCCGGCCTGCGCGGCCAGATGGTCGCCGGCATCGAGACGCCGAGCCAGGACGGACTCACCCCCACCGAGCAGCTCGACCGCATCAACCGCTTCGTTGCCGAGTTGACCGCCGAGCAGCAGGAGGACTGGGTCAAGCTCGAGGAGCTGCTGGCGGGGGCCGGCATCCACGTGCTGCACGCCGATCAGCTTTCCGAGCCCGAGCGCGCCTGGCTCGAGGATCATTTCCTCGGCCACATCTTCCCGGTGCTCACCCCGATCGCCGTCGATCCCGCCCATCCGTTTCCCTTCATCGCGAATTTCGGCTTCACGCTCGGGCTCGAGCTCGTGCGCGAGGGATCGCTGCGCGCCATGCACGCGCTGCTGCCGATCCCGTCGCAGCTCAACCGCTTCATCCGCCTGCCGCGCGAGAGCGGGCCCGACGGCACGATCCGGTTCATCAGGCTCGAGACCGTGGTCGGCATCTTCGTGGCGCGCCTCTTCCCCGGCTATCGCGTGCGCAGCCAGGGCGCTTTCCGGGTGCTGCGCGACAGTGATATCGAGATCCAGGAAGAGGCCGAGGACCTGGTGCAGCTGTTCGAGACGGCGCTGAAGCGCCGGCGCCGCGGCTCGGTGATCCGGCTCGAGATCGAGGCCTCGATGCCCTCGCGCCTGCAGCGCTTCGTCATGCAGGAACTCAAGGTCTCCGACCGCGAGAGCTTCGTGCAGAAGGGCCTGATCGGGCTCTCCGACACTAGCCAGCTGATCGCGGCTGAGCGGCCCGACCTCAAATTCCCGCCCTTCAACAGCCGCTTCCCGGAGCGTATCCGCGAGCACCATGGCGACGTCTTCGCCGCCATCCGCAAGAAGGACATCGTCGTCCACCATCCTTACGAGTCCTTCGACGCGGTGCTGCAGTTCCTGAAGCAGGCTGCCGCCGACCCTGACGTGGTGGCGATCAAGTGGACGCTGTATCGCACGAGCAAGAGCTCGCCCATCATCGAGGCTTTGAAAGAGGCGGCCGAGGCCGGCAAATCGGTCACCGCCGTGGTCGAGCTGAAGGCGCGCTTCGACGAGGAGGCCAACATCAAATGGGCGCGCGATCTGGAAAGCGCGGGCGTCCAGGTGGTTTATGGCTTCCTCGAGCTCAAGACTCACGCCAAGCTCAGCCTCATCGTCAGGCGCGAGCGGGGTGAGCTTGCCACCTATTGCCATGTCGGCACCGGCAACTATCACCCGGTCACGGCCAAGCTCTATACCGACCTGTCCTTCTTCACCGGCGACCGCACCATCGGCCACGACCTCTCCCGCATCTTCAACTACATGACGGGCTATGCGGAGCCTGCCGAGCTCGAAGCCATGGCGGTGTCGCCGCACGGCATCAAGGCGCGCATCATCGACCATATTCGCGAGGAGATGTATCACGCCAAGGCCGGGCGCCCGGCGGCGATCTGGATGAAGATGAACTCGCTGGTCGATGCCGAGATCATCGATGCGCTGTACGAGGCGAGCCAGGCGGGGGTGGAGATCGACCTCGTGGTGCGCGGCATCTGCTGCTTGCGCCCCGGCGTGCCGCATCTTTCCGAGACCATCCATGTGAAGAGCATCGTCGGCCGCTTCCTCGAGCACTCCCGCATCTATTGCTTCGGCGCCGGCCACGGCCTTCCCCATCGCAAGGGGGTGGTCTATATCAGCTCCGCCGATATGATGCCGCGCAACCTCGACCGTCGCATGGAGGCCATGGTGCCGATCAAGAACCCGACGGTGCACGAGCAGATCCTCGACCAGATCATGGTCGCCAACCTCAAGGACAATCTGCAGAGCTGGCGCCTGCGGCCGGACGGCAGCTCCATCCGAATCAAGCCGGGGGCACAGGAACCGTTCAGCGCCCAAAACTATTTCATGACCAATCCAAGCCTGTCCGGGCGCGGCACGTCGCTCAAGGAGGACATGCCGCCGCGCTTCTCGCGCCTCGCCGAGACCGGATGACGCCGATATCGGTCAATAAGGTCATGGTGCGCAGGCACGATCTCAGCCCCGTCGCAGTGGTCGACATCGGATCGAATTCGGTCCGGCTCGTCGTCTATGAGGGTGCGACCCGCTCCCCCACGCCACTGTTCAACGAGAAGGTCCTCTGCGGGCTGGGGCGCACGCTCGCTTCCACCGGCAGGCTCGCCGCCGATGCCATCCCGCGGGCGCTCCGGGCGCTCCGGCGCTTTCGCGCGCTGATCGATCAGATGGGCGCGCGCAAGGTGGAGATCATCGCCACGGCCGCGGTCCGCGAGGCCCTGAACGGGCCCGAGTTCGTCGCCCAGGCCGAGCGCGTGCTCGATATGCCGATCACGGTGCTCACCGGCACTCAGGAGGCTGAGCTTGCCGCCTGGGGCGTCGTGTCCGGCATCCACAACGCCGACGGCATCGCCGGCGACCTCGGCGGCGGCAGCCTCGAGCTGGTGGATGTGCGGGGAGGCGAGCTCGCGCAAGCCGCCACCCTGCCGCTCGGGGGCCTCAGGCTGATCGATGCCTCGGGTGGCAACCTGAAAAAGGCGCGCGAGATCGTCGATACCGAGCTCGCCAAGATCGACTGGCTGGACAAGGGGAGGGGGCGCGACTTCTACGCCATTGGCGGCACCTGGCGGGCGCTGGCGCGCCTGCGCATGGTGCAGACAAGCTATCCATTGAGCGTCGTGCACAACTATCGCATCGAGGCGGCGGACGCGCTCAAATTCGCCTCGCTGCTGGACCAGCAGTCGCAAAGCTCGCTGGCCGGCATCCGCGACATCTCATCGGCCCGGCGCGAGACCATTCCCTATGGCGCACTGGTGCTCGAACGGCTGCTGAGGCTGATGAAGCCAAAGGCCGTCGTGGCCTCGGTGTTCGGCATCCGCGAGGGACTGGTCTACAGCCTGTTGAGCGAGGAGGAGCGCCGCAAGGACGCCTTGATCGCGGCGTGCGACGATCTGGCCCGGCGCCGCTCGCGCAGCGTCGACAGCGCCTACGAGCTGTGCTTCTGGACCGACGCCCTGTTCCGGGCCCCGGGTCTGCCGGAGACGTCGGAGCAGCGGAGGCTCCGCCACGCAGCCTGTCTCCTCTCCGATATCGGCTGGCAGGCGCATCCGGACTATCGCGGCATCCAGAGCCTGAACCTCGTCGCCCATGGCAACTTCATCGGCGTCGACCATCCCGGCCGCGCCTTCCTCGCGCTCACCCTCTATTACCGCGCCGAGGGGAACATGAAGGACGAGCTCAGCCAAAGCCTGATCGAGCTCGTCGACAAGGACATGCTGAAGCGCGCGCGCATCCTGGGCGCCGCTTTCCGCGCCGCTCACACGGTGTCGGCCGCCATGCCGGGCGTGCTCACCAACACGCCCATCGCCTATGAGGGCAGCCGGTTGGTCTGGACCCTGCCCGAGCCCTACTCCAATCTGGAAGGCGAGCGGGTCGACCGCCGCTTCAGGGACCTTGCCAACCTGGTCGAGCGCGATGGGGAGATCCGCGTCGGCTCCTCGGTCCAACTCGCCGCCAGTTAGAGCTTGCTGGACGAAGGCGGCCTTCCCAAATCATTATACGGCAAGGGAATCGGTAGCCCTTGCCTCCCTTAGGCCAAGCGCGAGCTTCAGCGGAACAATCGATCGATGGCAGAGGATCCCTATTCCGTTCTCGGCGTCCAGCGCTCTGCGAGCGCCGACGACATCAACAAGGCGTACAAGAAGCTCGCCAAGAAGTGGCACCCCGACCTCAATCCGGGGGACAAGGCGGCGGAAGAGACGTTCAAGCAGGTCTCGGCCGCCAACGAGATTTTGAGCGACCTCGAGAAACGCGGGCGCTACGACCGGGGGGAGATCGACGCGAGCGGCCAGGAGCGGCCGCCGCAGCACTATTACCGCGAATATGCCGGCGGCGAGGACGGCGCGCGCTATCGTTCGAGCGCGGGCTTCGAGGACATCGGCGCCTTCTCCGACCTGTTCGGCGACGTCTTCTCGCGGCGGGCAGGTGGGGCACGCGGTGGCGGCAGCGCGCGCTTCTCCAGGCGCGGATCGGACGCGCAGTACCGGCTGGAGATCGATTTCCTCGAAGCGGTGACCGGCGCCAAGAAGCGTATCACGTTGCCCGATGGCGGCACGCTGGACGTGACGCTGCCCGCCGGCGTCGATGATAGCCAGGTGTTGAGGCTCAAGGGGAAGGGGATGCCCGGCACGGGCGGGGCGGAGCCCGGCGACGCGCTGGTCGAGATCTCGGTCCGCCCGCATCCGGTGTTCAAGCGCGAGGGCAGCGACATCCTCGTCGAGGTGCCGATCGCCTTCGACGAGGCCGTGCTCGGCGGCAAGGTGGAGGTGCCTACGATCACCGGCCGCGTCTTCGCCACCGTGCCGCCCGGCGCCAATACCGGCCAGACGCTCAGGCTGAAGGGCCGCGGCATCAAGACGAGGGGCGGCAGCCACGGCGATCAGCTGGTCAAACTCACCGTGGTGATGCCGGACCTGGTCGATGCGGAGCTCAAATCCTTCGCGGAGGAGTGGCGGCAGAAGCATCGCTACGATCCACGGCGGAAGCTGAAGGAGCAGGCCTGATGCTGAGCGAGCGCGAGGTCTTAGCGAGGGTCCAGCGCCTCACCGTCACGCGGCTCAGGGTGTGGGTTAAGCAGGGCTGGATCAGGCCGGCCGCCGAGCCCGAGCCCGGCTTTTCCGAAGCCGACACGGCGCGGGCGGCGCTGATCTGCGATCTGGAGGACCGGCTCGGCTTTGCCGAGGAGGACGTGCCGGTGCTGCTCAGCCTGATCGACCAGATTCACGGGCTCCGCTCGGAGTTGAAGGGCATCATCGAGGCGCTGGACGAGCTGCCCGACGACGTCCGCGCCACGGTGAGGTTGCGGATTGCGATGCGGAATCAATCGCGTTGACGCTGATTTCGCTTGTGGTGAGCCTAACGCTGCCGCTCGTCTTTTGGCTCGTCGGCCGGTAGCACCCTGACCTCGCCCGCGCGGATCGCGAGCGCCAGCTCGCCGCGCTTCAGCGCCAACGCATCATCGCCGAACAGCTTCCGGCGCCAGCCGCGCATCACCGGCACGTCGGCGTCGTCGGAGCGGGCGATCTGCTCAAGCTCGTCGCTGGTCGCGATCAGCTTGGGTGCCACGCCATGCTGACCGGCAATGGCCTTCAACAGCACCCGCAACAGGTCGACGACGGCTTGCGCCTCGGGCGGCATAGGCTCGCCGCGCTCGATCGGCGGGACGGTCTTCGGATCGCGCTCAAGTCCTCTCGCCACCGCCTCCAAAACGCCGCGGCCGCGGGCAGAGCGGGCAAAGCCATTGTGCAGACTGCGCAGCGAGCCCAAATCCTCGATGGTCCGCGGCGCCTGGCTCGCGATGTCGTAAAGCGCCTCGTCCTTCAGGATGCGGGAGCGCGGCACGTTTTGGTGCTGCGCCTCGCGCTCGCGCCAGGCCGCAAGCTCCATCAGCACGGCAAGCGCCTTCGGCGTCTTGATGCGCATCTTCAGCCGCTTCCAAGCCTGCTCGGGATGCAGCTCATAGGTGGCGGGGTCGGTCAACACCGCCATCTCCTCGTTCAGCCAGCTCTCCCGCTCGGAGCGGTCGAGCTGTTCCTTGAGCATCGGGTAGAGTTCGCGGAGATGCACGACATCGCCAAGCGCATAGGTGAGCTGGCGCTCGGAGAGCGGCCGCCTGCTCCAGTCGGTGAAGCGCGAGCTCTTGTCGAGGTTGAGGTTGAGCAGCCGCTTTGCCAGCATGGAGTAGCTCACGGCCTCGCCGAAGCCGCAGACCATGGCAGCGACCTGAGTATCGAAGATCGGGCGCGGCACCACGCCCGCCAGATGGTGCACGATCTCGATATCTTGCCGGGCTGAGTGGAAGATTTTCGGCACCCGCTCATTCATCATGAGCTCGAAAAAGGGCGCCAGGTCGAGCTCGGGCGAGAGGCTGTCGACGAGCGCTTCGGTGCCCTCCGCGGCCATCTGGATCAGGCAGAGCCTCGGCCAGAAGGTCTGCTCGCGCATGAACTCGGTGTCGAGCGCAACGAAGGGCGCTGCCGCCAGCTGCTTGCAGACCGCGGCAAGCTCGTCAGTACGCGTGATGAGATGCATGTTGGAGGCGATATAGCCCAAGCACGGGCCAAAGGCCAAGTGCGCCGATAAGAGCAGGGTGCGCCTGGGCCCGTGCCCCCTTCGGCCTTCGCGCTGGGAGGTTTCGAGGGAAAGGGGGTGGGCGCCTGCTATTTGGGCTCGACGCTCTGGTCGCCGCCGGGCGTGCCGGGTGGGGGAATCACGTCCTTATCGCTGCCCGGACTGGGACTGGGAACGATTGTTTCCATATCCTTGTCGCCGGTGGGCGGTGGGATGATCACGCCCTCATTGCCAGGTATCTGGCCTGTGCCCACAGGGGGCTGGTCGGGCCCTGGCGCGTCAGTGGCGCCTTGCGGCGTGGACTGCTCCGGCTGGCCCGCCACTGCTCCCGGCGCGGCGAGGACCCGGTCGGAGGCAATGCCGCACAGCATGGCGAGCAGGATGGCCGCCACGATGAGCGCATAGGGCAAGAGTGTGAAGCCTGCGAGCCGTGTCACCGTCGTATCGATCCTCTGCATGACCGGTCTCCAACGATCTTGATTGGCTTTCCTGCCTCGTCCCTGGGGCGAAACCTTGCTTGATGGCGATCGTTCCCGGCAGGTCCTCTAACCGGGCGATCGCCTTGACAAAACAGGGCGTCCCATGCGCTGTTCCGGCGCGGGCGTAAGCCCTCTCCTCGCGGGCGCAAACACCCCTCCAGCCATGCATCCCTATCGCACCAAGACCTGCGGCGAGCTTCGCAAAGAGGACGTCGGCAAGACCGTCCGCCTCTCGGGCTGGGTGCATCGCGTGCGCGACCATGGTGGGCTTCTCTTCATCGACCTCCGCGACCATTACGGCCTTACTCAAGGCGTGGCCGACCCCGCCTCGCCGGCCTTCGGCGTTGCCGAGAAGCTGAAGCCGGAATGGGTGGTGCGCATCGACGGCGAGGTCGTCGCCCGCCCGGCCGACACCGTCAATCCCAATCTGCCGACGGGCGAGGTGGAGATCAGGATCAGTGGGATCGAGGTGCTGTCGGAAGCGAGCGAGCTGCCGCTGCCGGTGTTCGGTGAGCCCGACTATCCCGAAGAGACGCGGCTCAAATACCGCTTCCTCGATCTGAGGCGCGAGAGCCTGCACCGCAACATCATGAAGCGGCAGGACATCATCTGGTCGTTGCGCACCCGCATGCGCGAGGCGGGCTTCTTCGAGTTCCAGACGCCGATCCTCACCGCCTCCTCGCCGGAAGGCGCGCGCGACTACCTCGTGCCGTCGCGGGTGCATCCCGGCAAATTCTATGCCCTGCCGCAGGCGCCGCAGCAATTCAAGCAGCTGATCATGATCGCGGGCTTCGACCGCTACTTCCAGGTGGCGCCCTGCTTCCGCGACGAGGACGCCCGCGCCGACCGTAGCCCTGGCGAGTTCTACCAGCTTGATATCGAGATGAGCTTCGTCAC
>PLBV01000038.1 GCA_003135455.1 Hyphomicrobiales bacterium
TGCTGCTCAACCGCGCGCCCACCTTGCACCGCCTCGGCATCCAGGCCTTCGAACCGGTGCTGATCGAGGGCAAGGCGATCCAGCTGCATCCGCTCGTCTGCGCCGCCTTCAACGCCGATTTCGACGGCGACCAGATGGCGGTGCACGTGCCGTTGTCGCTCGAGGCGCAGCTCGAGGCGCGCGTGTTGATGATGTCCACCAACAACATCCTGCACCCGGCCAACGGCTCGCCGATCATCGTGCCCTCCCAGGACATCGTGCTCGGCCTTTATTACCTGTCGATCGCCATGGACAAAGAGCCTGGCGAGGGCATGGCCTTTGGCAGCATGTCGGAGATCCATCATGCGCTCGAGGCCAAGGTCGTGACCCTGCACACCAAGATCAAGGGCCGCTACCGCACCGTCGACGAGAAGGGCAAGCCCGTGTCGCGTATCTACGACACGACGCCCGGCCGCATGATGCTGGGCGAACTGATGCCGCGGCGTCCGGAGGTGGGCTTCGAGATGGTCAACCGGCTGCTCACCAAGAAAGACATCTCCAACCTGATCGACGAGGTCTATCGCCACTGCGGTCAGAAGGAGACGGTCATCTTCTGCGACAAGATCATGGGGCTCGGCTTCTCCTATGCCTGCCGGGCCGGCATCTCCTTCGGCAAGGACGACATGGTGATCCCCGAGACCAAGGACGCCATCGTGCAGAAGACCTCCGACCTCGTGCGCGAGTATGAGCAGCAATATAATGACGGCCTGATCACCCGCGGCGAGAAATACAACAAGGTGGTCGACGCTTGGACGGAGTGCACCGAGCTGGTCGCCAAAGAGATGATGAAGCGCATCTCGGCGGTCGAGCGCGACCCCAAGACCGGCCGCGAGAAGCCGATCAACTCCATCTATATGATGTCGCATTCGGGCGCGCGGGGCTCGCCGGCGCAGATGAAGCAGCTTGCCGGCATGCGCGGCCTGATGACCAAGCCGTCGGGCGAGATCATCGAGACGCCGATCATCTCCAACTTCAAGGAGGGGCTGTCGGTGCTCGAATACTTCAACTCGACCCACGGCGCCCGCAAGGGCCTTGCCGATACGGCGCTGAAGACAGCCAACTCCGGCTATCTGACGCGGCGTCTCGTCGACGTGGCGCAGGACTGCATCGTCACCGAGGACGACTGCGGTACCACCGAGGGCATCACCGCGCGTGCTATGCTGGAGGCCGGCGAGGTCACCGTGTCGTTGGGACAGCGCGTGCTCGGACGTAGCGCGGCCGAGAACGTGAAGAATCCGTCCACTGGCAAGGTCGTGGTGAAGGCTGGTGAGCTGATCGAGGAGGCGCAGGTCGAGGCGTTGGAGACGGCGCGCGTGCAAGAGGTACGCATCCGCTCGGCGCTGACCTGCGAGACGCGGAACGGCATCTGCGGCAAGTGCTACGGGCGCGATCTTGCCCGCGGCACGCCGGTCAATCTCGGCGAGGCGGTGGGCGTCATCGCGGCGCAGTCGATCGGCGAGCCCGGCACTCAGCTCACCATGCGTACCTTCCATTTGGGCGGCGTGGCGAGCTCCAAGGTGGTCGATCAGTCGTCGCTGGAGTCAAACTTCGACGGCAAGGTGAAGATCAAGCAGCGCAACATCGTCAAAGACTCGCAAGGCCGCCTCATGGTCATGGGGCGCAACACCACCCTCGTGGTGATGGACGAAGACGGCACCGAGCGGGCGGTGCACCGTCTGCCTTACGGCACGCACCTTCGCGTCGATGAGGGCGCCAAGGTGAAGCGCGGCGATCGTCTCGCCGAATGGGACCCGTATACGCGCCCCTTGCTCACCGAGATCGATGGCATCATCGATTTTGAGGATCTGGTCGAAGGCGTGTCGGTCAGCGAGCGGCGGGATGAGTCCACCGGCATCACCAACAGCGTGATCACCGACTGGCGCGCGTCTCCGCGTGGCGTCGATCTCAAGCCGGCGGTGGTGCTCAAGGACAAGAAGGGCAAAATTGGCAAGCTCAGCCGAGGAGGCGAGGCGCGCTACCTGCTTCCCGTCGAGGCGATCCTGTCGGTCGAGCACAATCACGAGGTGAAGGCGGGCGACGTGCTGGCGCGTGTTCCGACCGAAAGCGCCAAGACGCGCGACATCACCGGTGGCTTGCCGCGGGTGGCCGAGCTGTTCGAGGCAAGGCGGCCCAAGGACCACGCGATTATTGCCGAGATGTCGGGCACGGTGCAACTCGGCCGCGACTACAAGAACAAGCGCCGTATCACCATCGCGCCTGACGACGGCGGAGAGCCGGTCGAGTATCTCATCCCCAAGGGCCGGCACCTTTCCGTGCAGGAGGGGGACCGCATCGAGAAGGGCGAGTACCTGCTCGATGGCCATCCGGCTCCGCACGACATCCTGGCCATCAAGGGTGTCGAGGAGCTTGCCAACTACCTCGTCAACGAGATCCAGGAGGTCTATCGGCTGCAGGGCGTGACCATCAACGACAAGCATATCGAGGTGATCGTCCGGCAGATGCTGCAGAAGATCGAGATCGAGGATCCGGGCAGCACCGATTTCCTCAAAGGCGAGCAGGTCGACCGGCTTGATCTGGATGACGCCAACGACGCGGTGAAGGCGGATGGCGGCAAGCCCGCGTCCGGGCAGCCGGTGCTGCTCGGCATCACCAAGGCGAGCTTGCAGACCCGCTCCTTCATCTCGGCGGCCTCCTTCCAGGAGACCACGCGGGTGCTTACCGACGCGGCCGTGAACGGTAAGACGGACGCGCTCGAGGGCCTGAAGGAGAACGTCATCGTGGGCCGGCTGATCCCGGCCGGCACGGGCGGCACCCTTACCCGCCTGAACAAGATCGCCACGCACCGGGACGAGCTCATCCTCGAGGAGCGAGATCGGTCCGGCGGCCACGAGTTCGACGAGGAGGACGACGAGGCGGTCGTGGAGGGGGAGACGGTCTAGGTCGGAAGCCGAAAATCGGGAATCGGAAATCGGAAATCGGATGGCCGCTTGATCGAGCAGCATCTGACTTCCGGCTTTCCGGCACCTGAACCCTTGACGATGCGAGAATCGGCCTGATACAACGCGGCAACTTTCGCGGCAGGCGGTAGCCCTCAAAGTCCCGGGATTTTCGTTGCTCTCGGGCGCGGGTTAGACGCTGCCGGACTAACCGGATCAAATTCGGGCGCATGATCTTGGAGGCTCAGCTCCAAGATCCTCTGATTTGGAAGCTCCGAAGGGCGCGGGGGCGTTACCCCTCGCTTCGGCCCTTGTTGGTTTTGGGCCGTTATTGGCCTGTTTTTGGATGATTGGACGCGGACGCGAACGATGCCGACAATACAACAACTGATCCGCAAGCCGCGCCGCCAGCCGGTGAAGCGGAACAAGGTGCCGGCCATGCAGGCCTGTCCGCAGAAGCGGGGCGTGTGCACGCGCGTCTACACCACGACGCCGAAGAAGCCCAACTCGGCGCTGCGCAAGGTGGCGCGCGTTCGGCTGACCAACGGGATGGAAGTGACGAGCTACATCCCGGGCGAGGGACATAATCTGCAGGAGCACTCGGTGGTTCTGATCCGCGGCGGGCGCGTCAAGGACCTGCCGGGCGTGCGCTATCACATCATTCGCGGCGTGCTCGACACCCAAGGCGTCAGCGACCGCCGTCAGCGGCGATCGAAATACGGAGCAAAGAGGCCGAAATAGTCGGCCTCTTCAAGCGTTGATCCCTTGGGCCAAGCGGAACAAGACCCCGGGGAACGCGCGAGGCAAACCGAGCCGCGTGGCGGCTGAGATGGAAATGCGTGGATGGCCGGGACAAGCCCGGCCATGACGATGGAAGAGAAGTCGAAGCGATATGTCCCGACGGCGCAGAGCAGACAAACGCGACATCATCCCCGATCCGAAATTCGGGGACAATGTGCTCACCAAATTCATGAACTCGATCATGAAGGAAGGTAAGAAGTCGGTCGCCGAGCGCATCGTCTATGGCGCGCTCGAGCAGATGGAGCGCAAGAGCAAGCAGAACCCGGTCGAGCTGTTCCACGAGGCCTTACGCAATGTGATGCCGGCGCTCGAGGTGCGGTCGCGGCGCGTTGGTGGCGCCACCTACCAGGTCCCCGTCGAGGTGAGGACCGATCGCCGCCAGGCGCTGGCTATCCGCTGGATCATCGCCTCGGCGCGCGGACGCAACGAGAACACCATGGTCGAGCGCCTCTCCGGCGAGCTGCTCGACGCCGCCAACAACCGCGGCACCGCGGTGAAGAAGCGCGAGGACACCCATCGCATGGCGGAGGCAAACCGCGCCTTCTCCCATTACCGCTGGTAACGAGTTCAAGGACTTTATAGAGATGCCCCGAGCCACCCCTCTCCAGGATTACCGCAATATCGGGATCATGGCGCATATCGACGCCGGCAAAACCACGACCACGGAGCGGGTTCTCTATTACACCGGCAAGAGCCACAAGATCGGCGAGGTGCATGACGGCGCTGCCACCATGGATTGGATGGAGCAGGAGCNNCAGGAGCGCGGCATCACCATCACGTCGGCGGCCACCACGGCCTATTGGAACGACAAGCGCATCAACATCATCGACACGCCGGGCCATGTGGACTTCACCATCGAGGTGGAGCGCTCTCTTCGCGTGCTCGACGGCGCGGTAGCGCTGCTCGACGCCAACCAGGGTGTCGAGCCGCAGACCGAGACCGTATGGCGCCAGGCCGACAAATACGGCGTGCCGCGCATGTTGTTCGTCAACAAGATGGACAAGATCGGCGCCGACTTCTTCGTCTGCGTGCAGATGGTGCGCGACCGTCTCGGCGCCAATCCGATCGTGCTACAGCTGCCGCTCGGAGTGGAGAGCAGCTTCAGGGGGATCATCGACCTCGTCCGCATGAAGGCGGTGGTCTGGGACGACGAGGCCTTGGGCGCGAGCTTCCATGACGAGGAGATCCCGGCCGATCTGCTCGATCAGGCCAAGGAATATCACGAGAAGCTCGTGGAGCAGGCGGTAGAGCTCGACGAGGACGTGATGGGGACGTATCTCGAGGGCAAGGAACCGAGCGAAGCGACGATCAAGGCGCTGATCCGCAAGGGCACGGTGCATAATTTGTTCGTGCCGATCCTGTGCGGCTCCGCCTTCAAGAACAAGGGCGTGCAGCCGATGCTCGACGCCGTCGTCGATTATCTGCCGTCGCCGCTCGATGTGCCGCCGATGAAGGGCATCGACTTTAAGACCGGCGGGGAGGCGACACGGGCGCCTTCCGACGATGCGCCGCTCTCCATGCTGGCCTTCAAGATCATGAACGATCCCTTCGTCGGCTCGCTCACCTTCTGCCGCATCTATTCGGGGAAGGTGGAGACCGGCACGACCCTTCTCAACACGGTGAAGGACAAGAAGGAGCGCATCGGCCGCATGCTGCTGATGCACGCCAATCACCGTGAGGACATCAAGGAGGCCTTTACCGGCGATATCGTGGCGATGGCCGGTCTCAAGGACGTGACGACAGGCGACACGCTGAGCGATCCCGCAAAGCCCGTGATCCTCGAGCGCATGGAGTTCCCCGAGCCGGTCATCGAGGTCGCCGTGGAGCCCAAGACCAAGGGCGACCAGGAGAAGCTCGGGGTCGCGCTGCATCGTCTCGCTCAAGAAGACCCGTCGTTCCGCGTCTCCGTCGACCACGAATCGGGTCAGACCATCATCAAGGGCATGGGCGAGCTGCATCTCGACATCATCGTCGATCGCATGCGCCGCGAGTTCAACGTCGAAGCCAATGTCGGCGCGCCGCAGGTGGCCTATCGGGAGACCGTGTCGAGGCGCGCCGAGGTCGACTACACCCATAAGAAGCAGACCGGCGGTTCGGGCCAGTTCGCTCGCGTCAAGCTCGTGATCGAGCCGAACGAAGCGGGCGCAGGCTACGTGTTCGAGAACAAAACGGTCGGCGGTAATGTGCCCAAGGAATACGTCCCGGGCGTGCAGAAGGGCGTGAAGAGCGTCGTCGAGGCCGGCGTGCTTGCCGGCTTCCCGATACTCGACGTCAAGGTCACCTTGATCGATGGCGCCTATCACGACGTCGATTCTTCCGTCATGGCCTTCGAGATCGCCGGCCGCGCCGCCTTCCGCGAAGGCGCGCTCAAGGCGGGGCCTAAGCTGCTCGAGCCGATCATGAAAGTCGAGGCGGTGACGCCGGAGGACTATGTGGGCGGCATCATCGGCGACTTGACCAGCCGCCGGGGCCAGGTGCGCGGCCAGGAGACGCGCGGCAACGCCGTGGTGATCAACGCCATGGTGCCGCTCGCCAACATGTT
>PLBV01000002.1 GCA_003135455.1 Hyphomicrobiales bacterium
CTAGAACACATAACGGTCCCAAGCGCCGTAGTGCTCGGCGCTTCGGCGTCCCCGCGGCAAGCTCAGGCCAATGATAATTACGCCCGCAATAACGTCGTTCCAAGTTGCGCCTTTACTTACTCCTTCAAGTAGCCAAGGCGCCGCGACGAGCCATAGTCCGAACAGCAGATTGATGAAGCGCAAGGGTCGCGCAACTTCAGCCATGGCGCAGACGGCGACGGTAATGATCAATGCTCCAACGAGATGATCGCTGTTAGCCATTGCGCCTTCAGTGCCAAAGATTGCGCGCGAGAAC
The DNA here is from genome assembly GCA_003135455.1 of Hyphomicrobiales bacterium. GTDB lineage: Bacteria > Pseudomonadota > Alphaproteobacteria > Rhizobiales > Methyloligellaceae > Methyloceanibacter. The sequence continues at coordinate 296 of PLBV01000002.1, forward strand.
ATCAGCCAGGCGCCAAGGGCACAACTTGCCACGAGTGTCCAGGGCGCAGTGACGCCCTGGACCGCAGCAATGATCTGCTTGGCGATTGGAGCGGAGAAACCCGGTTCCTTCTCGTCTGTTCCACCCGATGGCTCCGGACCTCCTTGGAAAAAAGTGCGCCAAAATGGCTGCCCTGCTCGCACGCTTCGCAGCATATACTGGGCCATCGCAATAACCTCATCGAGGGTGAGCGGGATCATTAGCAGCATGGCGACGGCGGCGATCAAGCATAGCGTGCAGTAGGTGCCGATCATGATCGGTTGAATGATGATGAAGAAGATGGAAACCCCGCCAAGCGGCACCACCAGGATAAAGAAAAAGGTGACCATCCATGGCATCGTCCGCCAGCGGGCGGCTGTGCCCATCGCCCCCATCAGCGCTTCGATCATGTAAGCTGCGGCCCCGAGGCCGGCGTCGGCAATCGGCCAGGCGCGAGAGACGTCGGAGGTGATGATGAATTCGGTACCATTCTTACCGGAGTCACCGGAAAAAAATGGCTCCCAGACACTACCGATTTGACCGAGCTGATAAGCGGTAAGATAGCGGGCGATTAGGAAGCCGAAGAAGCCGAGTGCGATGATTGGCAAACGCTGCAGCCACGAGGAAGGAGAATAAGTCCAACCGGGCGGAACCGTACTTGGGTCCATCATGCCTTCATGGCTCATACCGGGCATCATCGGCACGAGAACCGAGAACATGATCGCCAGCGCACCGACAATGGTGTCATTCATGTAGGCCGCGTCACTGGGCGTCCAGAACACCAGCGGCGCAAACAAGAGCCACAGGCCGACGACCGTCGTGCCCCATTGTGTCCAGGCGAAACGCGGCGCGAGCGCAAGCCCACCGAAGAGCAGCAGCAGAAGCCCCGAAGCGATGTCGCTCCAGCCGGTAAGGGCATTGCGAAGCGACGGCTCCCACAGGCTACGTTCGCCGGTGATATCCCGCACCGTGCCTGCAGCCGCGGCATCAAACAGGGCAAATTGGAGGGGACTGGTCAGGAGCCAAGCGCCGAGCGCGATCACCAGGAAATGGCACCACAGCGCTTGCTGGTGCATGGTGCCCATCTCGGTCATGTGTTGGGGCTTCATCGTCTCTTGCTCGGCGTAAAGGTCTTTGGCGCGCTCCTCGGCCTTCCGGCCAAGCCCCGCTACCTTCGCGAAGTTTAGCTTGTTGGCTCGATACCAGGCAACCGGATCAGCCTTCAGCGCTGCAATGGTCCGGGGCAGAGTCTCCCGCAAAGAGTGCCTGGGCTCCCAGCCGAGCAACTCCCGCGCTCGGCTGATGTCGATGGCATAATGATCATCGGCAATGTCGACCATCCATGGCCGGATGAAGGAGTCTTCGCCAAGCAGGTCCTCCTCGACCCACGCGCCGGCCTTGGCAAGCGACTTCGGTATTTCCCAAGTTTGCCAGTTCTCGCCATTGATAAGTCGGCCGATTTCGGTCTGCAGCTCGCCATAGCCCATCACCTCCGGTTCCCCGAGAAGGAGCGGCAGCTCGGGCGGAAGATGATTGCGCCGTTCGATCAGGCGCAAAACGGCATCCGCCAGATCCTGCAAATGGAGGAAGGACTGTCCTGTGCGAAGGTCGCCGGGATAAGCATGGCCCTTGGGGTCCTGTTCGTAGATCCGGGCAATCTGCTGTGCCAGAAAGGCATTGCGGCCGAGATCATCGTAAACACCGGCAGGCCGTAGATAGACCACTGGGATCGGGCCGCGCTGCTCGTGGATCAAGCGTTCCGTCTCGAACTTCGAGGCGCGATAAGGCAGGCCCGACTCGAGCGGCCAATTTTCGTCTATGAGGTCGCCTGGTCTGCCTGGCCGGTGAACCAGCATCGAGCTCACGAAGACAAATTGCTCGACCTCGAAAGACTGCAGCTCGCGGAGAAGCCGCTCAGTACCGTGTACCGTGATCTGATCGTATTTCGGGTTGGGCTCGCCGGTGAGATCGAAGTAGGCCGCAAGGTGGATTACCGAGGCGATGCGGCCACCGTGACGCTGGCGAATCCTTTTCAAGCTCTGCCGAACGCTCCGGTCCGAAGTGAGGTCGATCTTCTCAAATGTCGCTGCGGGTGGCAGCTCATTGGGCATTTGTCGGTCGAGGCCGACCACATCGTAGCAAGCAGCAAGCTCAGCCACGAGTGCTGTACCGATGAAGCCGCTGCTCCCCGTGACAATGACTGTGTCTTTATGTTCCGTCATGAGTGCTGAATGCCCGATGCTCTATCAAAACGGCACAGATTTATCCCAGTTTCCCATGATCGCTCAGTGGGTCTGAACGGGAGTCGGGCTGGCCGCTTGATTATCGTCTGGCAACAGGTCCGCCCGCCCGCTCGAGGCTTGTCCGAAATTCTCAAGGGTGATGCGGACCAAGCGGAACATCGGCAGTGCATAACCTGTCTTCGGGATGCCGACTGATCCTCCGACGTCATCCGAACCACCCTGGCCCCGAAGCATAGAATTTCAGGTAGTGACATTGCCCCGACATTGACCCAGGTTTCAAGGGGGCGCCGGAGAGTCGAAACCGCCGGCCGGAAGATTTTTACCCCACTTAATTTACATCAAGGTCTTCTTGCCGCCGTTCATGAAGACTGAGTTTGTGGCCGCGCCGGGGGTTTCCTTGGGACCCACGACTAAAGGAGAAGGACCGATGGCGAATAACCCCGCCTCTCGTTTGAGCGCGCCTCTCACGACGAAGTTTGCGCCGGCAGAGATCGACGCCGGGCTGCGGCAGACCTTCCACTCGGCCGTCAGTCTGGAAAGCGCTGCTTCACCTCGACCGGGAGCTCACGCCAGCCTGGCGAGCTAGGCCGACCTGTGTGCACGACGACGAAGTTATCGATCTCCCGGATGGTAGCGTCGACGCCTGCGAAGCGATGCACGATCTGGCCCTGCAAAAGCTGCAGGTCCGGTGTCTTGTCGAAGAGCATCATCTGGTTCGGGTCGGTCGCATCGGAGAACCTGAACTCGCCGCTCTCGTCGACCTTCCACATGGCTTCTTTCATTTTCATGAGTCCGGTCAGGCTCTTGGTCCCGTAGAAGAGGAAGTATCCTCCACCTTCAACTCAATCGCGTTGCGCTCCTCCACTGTGATGTTCCGCGCGTTGTGCGACAGCGCCTTCAGCTGATCGGCAAGATCATCATTGCGCCCTTCATCACTCGATCGCTTCCACGCCAGTCGGCCGACCGACCACGATCTTGGATGCCAGGCCGATGAAGAGGCCGCTCTCGGCAACGCCGATGATGGAAGCGAGCCGAGCTTCGAGCGCTGCGGGATTCGGTATCTCGGCTATGGCGCAATCGGCGATGTAATTGCCGCCATCGGTCGTGAACGGCTTGTCTCCGGTGAGGCGCAGAAGCGGCGCGCAGCCGATCGCCGCCAGGCGATCGAGCACGGTCTGCCACCCGAACGAGATGATCTCCACGGGCAGCGGCGTAGTCCCACCCAGACGATCCACCAGCTTCGTCTCGTCGACGACGAAAATCATCCGGTCGCTGGCGCTCGCCACGATCTTTTCGCGCAGCAGCGCGCCACCCAGCCCCTTGACAAGGTTGAGCGGGCCCCACTCGACCTGGTCGGCGCCGTCGATCGCGACATCGATACGGCTGTGCTCGGCGAAGCTCGTGAGCGGCACGCCGAGCCGCCGCGCCAAACCCGCCGTCGCCTCCGAGGTCGGGATCCCGACGACGCGCAAGCCCTTCGCGACGCGTACGGCCAGCGCCTCGACCGCGAATGCGACGGTCGATCCGCTGCCCAGTCCCACGACCATCCCGTCCTCGACCTCCTGGACGGCCCGCGCCGCGGCCGCGCGCCTCGGCCCGTCCTGCTCGGACGAGGACATTGTCACGCGATCGCCCTCCCGGCCGCCGCCGCATCACCAAAGAGCCACAGCGTTCCCGTCGGGTGGAGACGCGCGGCCGGCAGGTTGTCGTCGCCGCGCCGAAAGCGCGCAAAAATTGCCCGCTTCTCTTCCCCGGCGACCAGGAAGGCCGCGTACCGGCTGCTCTCGAGCGCCGGATAGGTCAGCGTGATGCGCGTCTCGGACTTGGCGCCAACGACGGCGGCGACCCACCGGTCGCGCTCGGCGAGCACGGAAGTGCCCGGGAACAACGAGGCCGTATGCCCATCCGGCCCCAGCCCCAGAAGGGTCACATCGAAGAGCGGTCGAGCCGGATAGAGGCGCTCCGCGCCGTAGCAGGATTTGAGCTCGCGCTCGTAAGCGGACGCCGCTGCTTCAGGGCTGACACCTTCGGTAGGAATGGGATGGATGTTGATGGCGGGGATCGGCGCGCGCGAAAACAGCGCCTCTCGCGCCATGCGGTAGTTGCTCAGCGCGTCATCGTGAGGCACGAAGCGCTCGTCGCCCCAGAACCAGTGCGTTCGAGACCAGGGGAAGGTATCGCGATAGGGCGGTCCAGCCAGGAGTTGATAAAGCCGCCGCGGGGTCGAGCCGCCGGAGAGCGCGACGGCAAAAACACCGTCCTTCACCGTCGCCGCCGCGAGCAGCCAATCCGCGACCCGGCGGGCCAGAGCCTCGGGATCGGCGAGGATTTCCAGTTTGGCCTCGGACGAGCCGGTCATCAGCGCGCCCTCCTGGCCAGCGGGCGGTGAGCCTCGCGGATGGCGGCGATCGCGGCAGCATAATCGCGCGATCCAAAGATTGCGGATCCGGCGACGATGGCGTTCGCGCCCGCTTCGATCGCCTGTCCGGCGCTCTCGCAATTCTGCCCGCCGTCGACCTCGATGACGGGATCGAGACCGCGCGCTTCGCAAAGCTGCCGCAATCGGCGGATCTTAGGCAGCATCTCCGGTAGGAATTTCTGGCCGCCGAAGCCTGGATTGACGGTCATGACAAGAATGACATCGCAGAGATGGAGGACGTATTCGATCATCTCGGTCGGGCTCGCGGGGTCGAGCACCACGCCCGCCTTCTTGCCAAGACCGCGGATTTGCGAGAGGACCCGGTGGAGATGGACCGTCGCCGACGGCTCGGCCTGGACCAGGAGATGATCGGCGCCGACGTTCGCGAAGTCGGCGAGATAGCGCTCCGGCTCGACGATCATCAGGTGCACATTGAGCGGCTTCTGCGTCGCGCGCCGCACCGCTGCGACGACCACCGGCCCGATCGTGATATTCGGCACGAAGCGGCCGTCCATGACGTCGACATGGNNGACAAGATCGACGGTGCAACGATGATCGACCTCTGCAGCGCGGCGTTGACCATGGTTACCCTGGCGCTCAATGCGTTCGAGCCCGGTCTGGTGCAGCCGCATAAATTCCCATGACTGCGCCAAGCATCCGGAGCGCCTCTTCCTT
>PLBV01000022.1:0-1141 GCA_003135455.1 Hyphomicrobiales bacterium
CATCACTCTGTCCATACCGTCGAGACTGAAGCGCGCATGGCCTTAAGCCGAGCCTCTTCGAGCGTCTGGCATTGATTGGCGCACACCGCGATTGACGCCTGTTCCTCGGCGTCGCTGGTGGCTTCATAATCGCGCTTCGCAGCGGCGAGGCCGAAGGCTTCCCGGCGAGCTTCTTCATGACTTTGCCGAATGGCTGATCGGGTCGAATCTTTTTATCCGCCAGCAGACTTCAGTGATCAACGCAATCCGCGCCCCGTCGCTGCGAAAACGGCCTACATCGCGCCGGGCAGTCCTTGGGAGAACGGCTATATCGAGAGCTTCAATGCGCGCTTGCGTGACGAACTCCTCAACGGCGAGATCTTCTACACGCTGCGCGAGGCNNCCATTACAACGGGGTTCGCCCGCGTTGTGCAGTCTGCCCATGACGATGATGGCCCAGGACTTGGCGGCAGCGGCGCTACTCTCGCACTTCTGCGCAAGGCGGCGGGCCAATGCCAGGTCGTGGACTGGAACGGCGTTGGCGGGTTGGCGGATATGGGGGGTGGCTGTAGAAAGGGAATTGGTCATTCGGAACCTCCGTGAAAGGTTGCGAGTGGCAAGTCGTAGCGGTCGGGTGCTCCACACCCGGCCGCTGCGCGCATGATGCGCCTGGCTGATTTAGAGCGCAAGCATTATTAGGCATAACTTGGAATTGCTATAGAAATCCGTTGAAAACATTAGAGTTATTCTAGCTCGTTGCGGCGCTGAAAAGGCAAAAAGCCGCGAGATGCCCGGCCATCTGCCCGCTCGCAGGAACCTGCTAGGAGGCAGCGCGGTACTCGATCAGGCGCCGCTCCCAGGCAAGCGCATGACCGACAATGGTGTCGAGGTCGTCGAGACGCGGGCTCCAGTCGAGCACCTGCCCGATGCGGGTAACGGCCGCCACCAGCGCCGCGGGATCTCCAGGCCTTCGTCCCACCATGCGCACGGAGAAGTCGCTATTGGCAGCGGATTTCACCGCATTGATCACGTCCAGCACCGAGAAGCCCCGCCCATAGCCGCAATTCAGCACCTGGCTGTCGCCGCCGGCGCGGAGATAGTCGAGCGCGGCAAGATGGGCGCGCGCAAGGTCGCTGACATGGATGTAATCGCGGATGCAGGT
>PLBV01000022.1:1148-15235 GCA_003135455.1 Hyphomicrobiales bacterium
GCGCCGGCGACATTGAAATAGCGCAAGGCCACATAGCGGAAATCGTGGGCTTGGCCCACGTCGGCCAACATGATCTCGGTCATCAGCTTGGAGCTGCCGTAAGGCGAGATGGGCAGGAGCGGCACATCCTCCGCCACGGGATTCTGCTCGGGCATGCCGTAGACCGCCGCGGTCGAGGAGAAGATGAAATGCTTGACCCCGGCCTCAACGGCGCATTGCAGCAGCGTCCGGGAGTTGCAGGTGTTGTTGAGGTAATAGCCAAGAGGATCGGCGATGGAGTCCGGCACCACCACCGAGCCCGCGAAATGGATGATGGCGTCGATCCCCTCCTCGGTCAGCAGCCGATGCACCAGCGCCTGATCGCCGACATCGCCTTCGACGAAGCGCGCCTCGGCCGGCACGGCGGAGCGAATCCCGGTCGACAGATTGTCGAGCACGAGCACCTCCTCGCCTTGATCGAGGAGCTCGAGCACCATATGGCTGCCGATATACCCGGCTCCGCCCGTGACCAGAACGCCCATGGAACAACCCCTAGCAAAGCGGCAGTTGCAATTCACCGCCTGTTATCGGAAACAGGTTTAGGGACCGTAACCCCGGCCCACGACCCGGCTCTAGCTTCACGCTCACGGTTAACGAGGATCTGCATGGCTGCTCCCGTCCGCAAGGCGGTGTTCCCTGTCGCCGGTCTCGGCACCCGCTTCCTTCCCGCCACCAAGGCAATGCCCAAGGAGATGCTGACGGTGGTCGACCGGCCGCTGATCNNGCTTCACCTGGGTGCGCCAGGACGAGCCGCTCGGCCTCGGCCACGCCGTCTGGTGCGCGCGCGAGCTGGTGGGCAACGAGCCTTTTGCGCTGCTGCTTCCCGACGTGCTGGTGCAGTCCGAGGGCAAGGGCTGTCTCGCCCAGATGCTCGACGTCTATGCCAGACACGGCGGCAACATCCTCGCGGTCGAGCAGGTCGCCGAGGCCGAGCTCAAGAACTACGGCGTGGTGAGCATCGGCAAAGGCGACGGGCGCGTCTTTCCCATCGACGGCATGGTCGAGAAGCCGAAGCCGGGCACCGCACCCTCCAACCTCACCATTCTCGGCCGCTATATCCTGCAGCCGGAGATCTTCAATATCCTGTCGGCGCAGGAGGCGGGCGCGGGCGGCGAGATCCAGATCACCGACGCCATGCTGCGGCTCATGCAGCGCCAGCCTTTCCACGCCCTGAAATACGAGGGCAAGAGCTTCGACTGCGGCTCCAAGGTTGGCTTCCTCGCCGCCAATGTCGCCTATGCGCTGGCGCGGCCTGACCTGAGCGAGGCCTTCACCGCCGAGATCAAGAAGCTCCTCTGAGATCAGCGCCGGAGCTTCATGCCGAGCCGCACCTCGTCCTCGACGAAATCGCTTGCCGCATCCGTACTGATGAAAGCTGTATGCTCGTAGCGGCCATAGAGCGACAGCACTGGGTTGAAATAATACTCGGCGGTGAGGCCACCCTTGATTCGCTGATCGATCTCCGGATCGCCGACAAAGTCGGCGACCTCGTAGGAGCCATAGACGCCGAGCACGAGATAGCGCCAGAAGGCGTGTTGCAGGGACAATTCGTAGAAGCGGTCGATGGCCCCCGCGGAATCGACCAGCGTCGTCTCGTCGATCTCCGACCGCGCCAGGAACTCGACCTTGGTCGCGGGTGTCGGCAGCCAGATCAGATCGCCATTGAGCAGCGGGCCCGAGATCGGCTCTAGCGTATCGTCGATCGGCTGCTGCTGACCCCAGCCCAAGCTGATCTCGCCAAACAGCGTGCCGGCGAGGCGTAAGTTAACGCCGCCCGCAACCGACGCACCCGAGGAGCCGCGCATGATGCCGGCCGTGCTGATCGGCTCCTTGTAGTCGCGCTCATTCACCGAGGTTTGGATGAAGCCGGCCCAGCTGGGCTGGAACTCGTAGGTGCTGCGCAGCGTGCCGACCATCTCGCTATAGTCGCGGATGTCGACGAGGGGCACGGGGCCGACAAGCGTCGGATCGCTGGCGTCGTTGTAATTGTAGTCGGCGATGGTGCCGGTGAGCTTCAGCGTCAGGCGGTTGAAAGTATGGTCCGCCGAGACCGTGACGTGCTCCTCATGCAGCAGGGTCTGCGCATGGGAGATGTCGGTGAGGCTGATCGAGCTCGGCCCTTCCTGGATCTGAGACGTCTCCGCCTCGCCCTGAAGGTGGGTGCGCGTCGTCACGTCGATGCGCCCGCGGAGCACGACCTGGTAGTTGCGCTCGTCCTCGATCGGGTAGTCCTTGTACCAGCTGTCCTGGGAATTGACCTCGGCGCTGAAGAAATGCCGGCTCCAGTCGGATTCGACCCGCAGCTTGGACGCCTGCTCGCCTGCGATGTCGGAGTGGGTGTCGAAGCGGGTATCCAGCACGTTGTTGGTGAGGATCGTGCCGAACGCCGCCTCGGGAAACAGCAGGAAGGTCCCAATCCTGATGCCGATGGGGATGTAAGGGTCGATGTCGTGGGGCTCGGGCAAGAGCGCGCTGTGCAGCTGTATGGGCTCGCTCAATGCCCGGTCGGGCTCCGACACATTGAGCTCTTCAAGCTCCTGTTGGAGGCCTGCGCCCGGTTCGACATTGCGCTGAGGCGCCTCGCGGGGGTCGGTGTTTGGCTCATCGCCGATCCCGCCAAGGGGCTGTCCGGTCCTGGTGCCTTCCGGCTCATCGCCCATGCCGCCAAGCGGCGGGACGGCGGGAGGAATGGCGGAATCTGTGGCTTGCGGCTGAACTGCTTGCTGCCGCGCACGGTTGTTGGCGCTTGGCGGCGTGGCGGCGGCTGCCGCGCCAGCGTCGGGGGGCGTCGTGTCGAGCTGCTCATCGGGCGCGATGCTGCCGCGCAGCGGCTGGTCGCCGGCATATTGCGCAAGCGACGGCGCGCATCCGGCCACGAGCAGGACGAGAGCGCCCGCTGCGCTTCTGAGGCAATGACGCGGCAAAGGCGGGACCTCGATCGGCGCCGAGACAGGTGAAGACGAGGGGGCGGGTCGGCTTTTTCGCGAAAAAGGCCGCCTGCCCAACCGGACCGTTGATCCGATGAGCCTAGGGGGAATAGAGTTAACGACGCGTTTAGGCCTGTGCCGGAACGGCGCAAGTTCGAGGGGCCTGCCACGCCCATTTCGTGCTAAAGCAAAGCCACTCAAAACCAAGTGGGAGCACGATCATGCCGGTCGGCCTGAAGCGGGATCGTTTCCTGGAGCGCGATGCGAGCAAGGCGGTGGCTTCGGCCACGCGCACGGTCCAGCTCGAGACCGAAGGCTTGGGCGCGCTCGAGGCGGCCTTGCGCGGCGACCTTGCCGACGGTTTTGCCGACGCCGTGGCCGCCATCCGCGCCTGCCGCGGCCGGGTCATCGTCACCGGCATGGGCAAGAGCGGCCATGTCGGCCTGAAGGTCGCAGCCACCCTCTCCTCTACCGGCACGCCCGCTTATTTCGTCCATCCAAGCGAGGCGAGCCATGGCGATCTCGGCATGATCACCGCGCAAGACGTGATCCTCGCCTTCTCCTGGTCGGGCGAGACGGTCGAGCTCGGCAACATCGTCTCCTATTCGCGCCGCTTCGCCGTGCCCATGATCGCGGTGACCTCCAAGGCCGAAAGCACGCTTGCCGGCGCCGCCGAGGTGGTGCTGGCGCTGCCGCAGACCAAGGAGGCCTGCCCGCACGGGCTCGCCCCCACCACCAGCACCCTCATGCAGCTTGCCCTTGGCGATTGCCTTGCCATCGCGCTTCTCGAGAGCAAGGGCTTCACCGCGCGCGACTTCAAGCTGCTGCATCCCGGTGGTCAACTCGGCGCCCGGCTGAAATTCGTGGGCGATTTGATGCACAAGGTCGACCGTCTGCCCCTGGCGACGAGGGACACCGCCATGGCCGAGGCGATCGTGGTGATGACCGAGAAGGCGTTCGGCTGTCTGGGCGTCGTGGACGAGCATGGGCGCCTGGTCGGCATCGTCACCGACGGCGACCTGCGCCGCCATATGGGCGACGCGCTGCTCGCGCAGAGCGCCGGCACCATCATGACGGCCGCGCCGAAGACCGTGTCGCCAGACCTTCTCGCCAGCGCCGCACTCGAGCTGATCAACTCCTCGAGCATCACCGCCGTCTTCGTGGTCGAGGACGGGCGGCCTGTGGGCATCCTCCACATCCATGACCTCCTGCGCGCCGGCGTCGCTTAACGCCGCACCTGGCTTTTCATGCCGACTATAATCCCTTCCCGCGAGGGGAGGGTGCCGCCGCAGGCGGCGGCTGGGGCGACATGATGAGGGTTGAGCCTAACCCCACCCGATCGCTTCGCGACCACCCTCCCCGTTCCGGGGAGGGATGACCGTGGCCAATCCATCCTTCGATGTCCTCGTCGTGGGCGGCGGCATCCATGGGGCCGCGGTGGCCCGCGACGCCGCCGGCCGCGGCCTCAAGGTCATGCTCGCCGAGAAGGGCGACTATGCCTCGGCCACCTCAGGGGCCTCCTCCAAGCTGATCCATGGCGGCTTGCGCTATCTGGAGCAGCTGGAATTGGGGCTCGTGCGCTCTTCCCTCGTCGAGCGCGGCCAGCTGCTCAAGACCGCGCCCCATCTCGTCGAGCCCATCCGCTTCCTCCTGCCGCTCTATCGCCGGCAGAAGCGCTCGGGGCTCATGGTGCAGGCGGGGCTCAAGCTCTACGACCTGCTCTCGCTCGGCCATGGCCTGCCGGTGAGCGGACGGTTGACACCAGAGGAGATCACCCAACTCCCCCGGTTGCGGCGGGAGGATCTCGCCTCCGTACTCCACTACCATGATTGCCAGACCGACGATGCCAGGCTCACGCTCGCCGTGGCACTCGATGCGCGCGGCCGCGGCGCCGACATCAAGAACCGCCGCGCCGTGACCGCCATCGAGCCGCTCGACCATGGCTACGGCATCGAGCTCGACGAGTGGGGGGCGAAGCGCCGCGTCGAGGCGCGCTATGTGGTGAATGCGAGCGGGCCCTGGGTTGCCTCGGTCGACGCGCTGTCAAGCGTCCATCCGCCGTCGCGGCCGTTACGGCTGCTCCGCGGCAGCCACATCGTGCTCCCGATGCCGGAGCCTGCGGAGCCTAGCGCCTATACCCTGCAAGACGCCGAGGACCGGGTGATCTTCGTCGTGCCCTGGCTTGGCGGCCGCTTCCTCATGGTCGGCACCACCGAAATGCCTCACGAGGGCGATCCCGGCACCGCGGTCTGCTCGGCTGAAGAAGAGGCCTATCTGCTCGACGCCTATAACCGCTATTTCGCGGGCGCCAACGGCCCTGCCACCGCTGCCGATGTGGTCTTCACCTGGTCGGGGGTGCGCGCGCTAGAGGACGATCACGCGGCGAAGCCAGCCCGCGTCAGCCGCAGTCCCACGCTGGCGCGCATCGCCAATGGTGCCGGAGGAATGTTGACGCTCTATGGCGGCAAGCTCACCACCCACCGCGCGCTGGCCGAGGAGGTGCTCGAGGAGTTGCGCGCCCTTGGCGCTGGCGTTGGAGGGCCGTGGACCAAGGACGTGCCGCTCTACGGAGGCACCTTGTCCCGTCAAGAGCTTCTGGCCCGCGCCGATAGCGGACCAGCGATGGCTTCGCGCGAGGTGCGCCGGCGCTGGGCCTTCACCTATGGCGATCAGATCGAGGCGCTCTATGGCCGGCTCGTCCGCGACCCTACGCTTGCGGAGGAGGTCGCGCCGGGCGTGATGCTCGTGGAGCTTGCTCACGCGGTAGAGGTGGAGGACGCGATCACGGCCGAGGACTTCCTCCTCCGGCGCACCAAGCTCCATCTCATGCTAGACCAAAGCGGACGCGACGCGGTCGAAGCTTGGTTTGGCAGAGCATGATCCGGAACGTGACGGGACAGTCCTAGTCTAGAGCATGACCTTAGAAAAGTGGGAACCGGTTTTCCGATAAGATCATGCTCCAACAAAAAGCTAGAGCGCTGTCGCGATTCAACCTGACGCGAAAGCGCTCTAGCCCCCGGCAGAATGCAGACCGGCCAACCAAGCGGACGTCCTTGCGCTGCCGCACCTTCGCCAGCCTATTCGCCATGGCCGCCGCGGTTCAGCCGGGTGAGCCCGCCGGACTCTATATCCCGGTCCAAACCGACACCCGTGCTGCTTATGTGGCGCATCTGCAAGAGTTGACCCAGACCATGGCGGCGTTTGCCGAAGAGGCCGACACCCAAGCCGAGCAGTTCGCAGAGGCTGAGAAGCGCTACCAAGCCATCGGCGCCGAGATGCAGGCCGATCTTGCGCGCCACGATCCGGCCAACGGGACGGACCACGACGCTGTGACGCAAGACCAACGCTCCGCGCTCGAACAGGCTGCCGGGCAAGCGGACCATATCCATTCAGGCGTCATGGCGGGCTTTTCCGATCTCAAGGCCAAATCGCCGGCTTTGGTTGATGCGTCCAGCGAAGCGAGCACCCGCTGCCAGTGGATCGAAGACGCCACGCAGGCGGGCGTCGACGACTTGAAATCCGCTTGCAAGGCCTTCCAGGGCGCCTTCGGTCCCTTCCGGCAGGGTATCCGCGATCTGCAGCAGGCCTTCACGCAGTCGGAGCAAGTCTGGACGGACGAGCGCGCGAAGCAGGAGGATTTGCTGCGCGCCGCGCAAGCGCCCTCGCCTTGACCGGTTTGAGCGCCCATCACAGTTTCGACCCCGCGCCCAGCCCAAGTTCCCCTTTCGAGGCACCTCTACCGGTTGTATTATGGCCTACTTCAACCGACGATTCGGTGCAGCCGCCTTCGTTGCGCCTGCGCCACACAAGGGGGGCCGGCATGGCGAAATTCACCGTCCGCAAGGGCGGGCGCTACAGGGCGACCATCAAGCTAACCGGGCTGAAAAGATTGGCAGGCAACGACACGATTGCCGGGATCTTTCGTAAGGTTGGATTCACGCAGGTGAAAGTCGAGGGCGACGGCGGCACTCGCGTTGCCGAGGGACTCTGGGCTTTGGAGGACGCCAGCGCCGACATCCCGCCAGAGGTCACAAAAGTGACCGAACTTGACGAGGCACCCATACCTACCACACGCCTTGCCAGCGCCAAGCGAAAGCGGGGCTGACGCCCCCGTCCGTCACCCCTGCCAGGCCAAGCATCGGCTACAGCTAAGCCGCTTCGGCGGCGCCGGCGGGTGCCACCTTCAGCACGGTGCCGTCGGCGCCGAGCACCGTGACGCGCGCACCCACGGGCAGCTCGGGCCCTTCCACGCGCCAGATGGTATCGCCGATATGCACGCTGCCGCGGCCGTTATGGATGGGATCGATCAGCGCGAAGGTCTGGCCGATATGCTGCACCGCCCGCTCATTGAGCAGCGGCCGCTCGCTCTCCAGCGGATGCTTTCGTAAGTATTTGAGCGCGATCAGCACCGCCGCCAGCGACAACAGGCAGAACCAGATGAGCTGCCACTGCCAGCCGATGTCGAAGCCGAAGGCGAGCACGCCGGTGAGCGCCGCCGCAACGCCGAACCACATGAGGAAGATGCCGGGAGCCAAGACCTCGAGCACGAGCAGGAGCACGGCGAGGATCATCCAGCTCCAGGCCCCGAGATTGATCAGCATGTTCATGGCGTGGTCCCCTTAGACCGAGGGCACCGAGCCGCCGCTGGTGCCGACCCGAGGGGTCGCAGCGCCGGGCTGCTTGGCAGACGAGGGAGAAGCGGCGGAGTCCCCGCCCGCGTCGCTGAAAGCCTCGCGGGCGATCTCGGCCACGCCAGCGATGGCGCCCATCACCGCGGTCACCTCGATCGGCAGGATCAGCACCTTCTGGTTCTTGGCCTCGGCCAGGGCTTTGAGCGCGCCGATATAGTTGTTGGCGACGAAATAGTTGATCGCCTGAATGCTGCCCTTGGCGATCGCATCGCTCACCACTTGCGTCGCCTTGGCCTCGGCTTCCGCCGAGCGCTCGCGTGCCTCAGCATCGCGATAGGCGGCCTCGCGCCGGCCTTCCGCCGCCAGAATCTGCGCCTGCTTGGCGCCTTCGGCCTTGAGGATCTGCGACTGCCGCTCCCCCTCGGCAACGAGGATCGTAGCCCGCTTGTCCCGCTCAGCCTTCATCTGCCGCGCCATGGAGTCGACGAGGTCGCGCGGCGGCTCGATGTCCTTGATCTCGATGCGGGTGACCTTGACGCCCCAATTATGGGTCGCGTCGTCAACCACCTTGAGCAGGCGATGATTGATCTCGTCGCGCTGGGAGAGGAGCTCGTCTAAAACCATCGAGCCCATCACCGTGCGGATATTGGTCATGGTGAGATTGAGGATGGCGGTCTCCAGATGCGTCACCTCGTAGCTCGCTTGCGCGGCGTCGAGCACCTGGAAGAAGGCGATGCCATCCACCTTCACCATGGCGTTGTCCTTGGTGATCACCTCCTGGCTCGGCACCTCCACCACCTGCTCCATCACATTGAGCTTGCGACCGACGCGGTCGATGAAGGGGACGATGAAGGTGAGCCCCGGCCGGAGCGTGCGCGTATAGCGGCCGAAGCGCTCGACCGTGAAGTTCCACCCTTGCGGCACGACTTTGACGCCCGCCGCGACGACAGCGATGAAGAGAACGAGCAGAACGATGACGAAGAGATTGAAGCCGAGCATTGGCACCCTCCCAGGTGTCGCTAGCGAAATGTCGCTAGTCCGATATGGCTACTCTAGTGTCGCTCGTCTTCCTTCGGCAGCCAATAGATGGGTGCGATGCAGCGCGAATAAAAGGCCGTCGGCACGGCGCCTAGCGCTTGACGGTCTTGGCGACCCCGATGCCCCAGATGCTGATCCTGCCGGCGAAGCCGCCCGCCGCAAGCAGATTGCCATCCGGCGAGAACGCGACGGATTCGATCAAACTCGAATGGCCCTCAAGGGTGCGCAGGAGATTGCCCGTCGCCACGTCCCAAATTTTGACCGTCCCTTCATTGCTCCCCGAAGCCAGCAACGTTCCATCGGGTGAGAAGGCGACGCAATTGACTTGATCCGAATGTCACTTGAGGGTCCTCAGCAAATTGGCGCTCGCCACGTCCCAGACTTTGACCGTCCAGTCGGCGCTTCCCGAGGCGAGCAGCTTCCCGTCGGGCGAGAAGGCGACCGACGAGACATTGGCGGTATGGCCGTCGAGGGATCTACGCAGCTTGCCGCTCGCCGCGTTCCAGAGCTTGACCGTCTTGTCCCAGCTCCCCGAAGCAAGTGACGCCCCGTCCGGTGAAAAGACCACGGAGGAGACAACGAACGAGTGGCCCTCAAGGGTGCGCAGCAGCTTGCCGCCCGCCGCGTCCCAAACTTTGATCGCCTGGTCGGCGCTCCCCGAAGCGAGCAGTTTCCCGTCAGGCGAGAAAGCGATGGAGTTGGCACTTGCATCGCTGTCGAGGCTGCGCATCAACTCGCCCCTCGCCGGGTCCCAAATCTTGACCGTGCCATCCACGCTCGCGGAACGAGGCTGACCCGCGGCCCCTCCTCCTGCAGGTCGCTCAAAAGCTGGGTGACACTCAGGGACTCGTTCTTGACTAGCGATGCCTCCCCGCTTTGCGGCTTCGGCACATCGCGGGGCAGCAAATAATTCTGGCCGGCGATCTCAACACCGTGGCCCGCGAAGAAGAAGGCGGCTTCGTCGCCGGGCTCGATCAGGCTTAGAAATTTCTGCCAGTTCTCGTTGAAGCCGCAGCGGTCAGCATTGTCGGCGCTGACGACCTGATAGCCCAGCCCTTTGAGGGCCTCGCCCAGCGAATGCGCGTCGTTGACGGCCTTCTTCAGCTGCTCTTGCGCCGGCAGATTGTCGTAAGCGTCGATGCCGACGACGAAGGCCACGCGCTTGGCGGCCAGAGCCTGCGGTGCGAGCAACACCGATAAGCAGCAGCACAGGGTTGTGATGGTCGCGCGCCGCATGCTCCCTCCTAAGGATCAGCTCCGCCGAATCTGGGTTAGTTTCTATCCGAAAGGTTGCATGCGCTCAAAGCTGAACCCGCGCCTGCACGCGGAAGAGCAAGCGGCTCCGCCCGCCTAATGCGGCAGCAAGGCAATGATCTGATCCACGGCCGCGCTCGCGGCGGCATCGGCGGCGGCGCCCCACTTTTTGTCGAGAGCGCCCTTTCGCACCTCCTTCGTCTGCGAGACGATTCCGAGCTGATCACCGTCCGGAGCGAACACGGCCCAAACGATGCGGACGCTTTGCTTCCCCCCTGGAGCAGGCTCCACACGCACCGTGCCCTGGACGTCGTACACATTGGTCTGGATCGTCGTCGCGGCCTGCACGCCGGCAGCCAGCAGCCGCTTGGAGAGAGCGGCCGCCAGCGACTGCTCCCCATCGCCGGGGGCACCGGCGACGGTCACGTAAGCGAGCTTCGCCTCGCTTGCCGTTTCGGCCGCAAGCGAGGGCGAGGCAAGCGCGAAAGCGAGAAGGCCACAGAAGGCGAAAAGGGCGACGCGGCGCATCATTGCTTGGATGGCATCAGCGGCTGACGGACGTCCCGCCGGGCACACTCCCCACATTGATCTTGCTGTCCTCGCTGGCGGCGGCGAGCAGGGCACCGTCGGGAGAGAAGGCGAGCGCGTCCACCTAGCCGCCAACAGCAACAGCCTGTGCCCCCGCATGATCCCCCCGCCCCTTTTAACCGGAGGCGGCGATCATACCGCCTTACAGCCAGCCTTGCAGCTCGCGGCGGATGATGTGGATAAACACCTCGATGCCGCCCTCGCTGTCGTTGAGGCTGGGAATGAAGGTGAACTTCTCCCCGCCATGATCAAGAAAGATCTCCTTGTTCTCGCCCGCGATCTCTTCCAGCGTCTCCAGGCAATCGGCGGCGAAGCCCGGCGTGACGATGGCGAGCCGCTTCACCCCCTCGCGCGCCAGCGCCTCCACGGTATTGTCGGTATAGGGCTTGAGCCACTCGGCGCGGCCGAAGCGCGATTGGAAGGTGAGCTTCAGCTTGGCGCCATCGGTCCCCAGCGCCCGACGTAAAGCCTCCGTGGTCAGCACGCATTGACGCTGGTAGGGATCGCCCTTGTCCACATAGGCCTGCGGCACGCCGTGGAAGGAGGCGAGGATCGCTTCCGGCTGCCAATCGAGCGTCGCCAGATGGGCTTTGATGGACTTGGCCAACGCCTCGATATAGACGGGATCGTGGGCGTAGGCCGGCACGGTGCGGAGCGCGGGCTGATAGCGCGCTGTCTTCAGCACATCGAAGACCAAATCGTTCACCGTGGCCGTGGTTGCCGCCGCATATTGCGGATAGAGGGGGAAGACGAGCAGCCGGTCGCAGCCTTGCGTCATGAGCGCCTCGATGCGCGAGGCGATGCTGGGGCTCCCATAGCGCATCGCCCAGTCCACAACGATCTCCGGATGGGAAGCGAGTGCTGCGGCGACGTTCGCGCTTTGCGCCCGCGTGATGGTGCGTAGCGGCGACTCGTTGAGCGTCTCGTTCCAGACCCTCCGATATTTCTTTCCGCTTTTAGAGGGCCGGACCGTGAGCACGACGCCGTTCAGGATCACCCACCACAGCGCCCGATTGGTCTCGATCACGCGCCGGTCGGAGAGGAACTCCTTGAGGTAGCGCCGCACTGACCAGTAGTCGGTGCCGTCGGGCGTGCCGAGATTGACGAGCAGCACGCCGATCTTGCCCCCGCCACGGTCGTCGCGTACCCGGTCGTCGCCCGTAAGAGCCGACGCCGCAAGCTCCGGCGTGAGGCTGGAGACAGCCGGCCTGTCATTCATCTCTAAGCACTCCGAGCATTCGAGTGCTTAGATAGTGCATCCGGCCGCGGCCGCCTAGACCCGGCGCACTCTGTCATGTAAGCGGTCACTATTATTTGACATCGGGCCTCGTCTACTTGACCTCGACCCAGAGGCGCACACTGATGTGAACGCAATTTGGAGATGAGAAAAGCGACGGGTCGATGCGCCGCGAGGACCGCAGCCATCGGGACCGTCGCGCCTAAAGTAGCCCATGAATGTTCCTGTGAGTGAGCAGCGTATCAGAGCCTTTGTGTTCGCGGGCTTGCGCGAGGCGCTCAAGCCCTATGGCGTCGAGTTTGCCCCGATCCTACGCGAGGCAGGGCTTACCGCCGAGGCCGTCGCAGACGGTTTCGCCTGGGTGTCGCTCGATCGGTTCGCGCTCACCCTTACGCTCGCCGCGCAGGCCACCGGCGATCCTTGCTTCGGCCTGAAATATGGCGCGGCGGCGCGTCTGACCAGCAACCCGCTCGGCTATGTGCTGGCCAACGCGCCTGACTTGCTCACCGCGATCAAGTCTTTCTCGCGCTATCACCGCGTGCTCACCCCCAACCGCTTCAAGTTTGTCGAGAGCGCGGGGGCCGGCCGCATCGAATGGTCCTATCCGGTCACCATGCCGAATGTGACGCAGGTTTCCGATTTCGCGCTGATGCGCTTCGTGTGGCGTGTCCAATGCCTGATCGGCGCGAACTGGCGCCCCATCGCCGTCGGCCTGATCCATCAAGAGCCGGAGGACATTGCCGAATATGAAAAGCGGCTCGGCCTCCGCATCGCCTTCAATCAGCCGGCCAACAGCATCGCCATCTCGAGCGCTACGCTTGGGCTGCCGCTGCCGGGTGCCGATGCCCAGCTGTTCAACCTCGTCACCCGCTTCTGCGAGGAACAGATCGAGCATCAGAACGCCGACGACGACGACCCGCTCAACCGCGTGCGCGAAGCTATCATTCGCTGTTTGGAGCGAGGGCAAGCCAATCCCCGCTCCGTCGCGGAGGAAATCGGGGTTTCGGCCGGCAGTCTAGATCGCCGGCTCAAGGCGCAAGGCACGTCGTTCCAGCGCCTGCTCGACGATACCCGCCGCTGCCTCGCTCACCGCTATCTGTTCGAAAGCTCGCTCAAGCTCACCGACATCGCCGCGCGCTGGGCTATTCCGAGCTCAGCGCCTTCAGCCGCGCCGCCAGGCGTTGGTTCGGCGCCTCGCCACGCAGCTTCCGGCGCCGCGCCCCTAGCGTCGACCGCGCGGCCTAGACCGCTTTCGCGTCAGGTTGAAGCGCGAAAGCGCTCTAGCTTTTGTTTGAGCATCGCCACGGCGTCCGCCAGGATCTGCGCGTGGTCGAAGGCGAGGATGAGGCCCTGCCAGTCCTTGATCCATTCCACGCTGGCCGCATCCGATCCCGCGGTCACGGACACGGTCCCGGGTAGGATCGTCGCATAGGCGATGCTGACCGTATGGCCGCGCGGATCGCGCTTGGGGTCGGAATAGACACCCACCAGCGTCAGCTCAGACACCTTGACGTTGACCTCTTCCAGCACCTCGCGCCGGCAGGCCGCCTCCACCGTCTCGCCCAACTCCACAAAGCCGCCGGGAAGCGCGTGGCTGCCTGCGAACGGCTCGTGCCCGCGGCGGATGAGGAGCACGCGCCCGTCGGCATCGAAGATCACGCAGTCCGTCGTCAGCGCAGGCGTTTTAGGCAATGCCATGCGGGCCTCCGACGCGGGCTCCATGCTTGGGGGCCCCTGCCTAAGCCATGCTAGCAGCTGGGAGGCGCCGGAGCACGGGGCCGACGGGCGCCTATTCCTCCGAGAGCCGCCGCGATTCCTTGAGCGCCATGCCTAAGAGATAAGCGAGGAAGTCGAAGCCCTTGGCCCGCGCCAGCCGGACCAAAGGAGCAAGCTGATCGGCAATGCGTTGGGCGGTCTCGCGGGGCGTCTCGTCGGCCCCGGATGGGTCTGAGCCGCCTGGATCAGACATCGCGTCCCTGCCCGACATTCCTGGTCGTCCGGAACTGCCGGACCAGGGCCCTCACGCGGGGCCTTCGCCAAACCGACATGATCCGTGTACGCCCTTTCTAGCATGAACCAAGGAGGCGTGGCGACTCCATTTTTCATGTTTTCGCTACAGCGTGGGGTTGTAGGCCGGCCTGGCGCTCGACGCCGGC
Organism: Hyphomicrobiales bacterium; assembly: GCA_003135455.1. GTDB lineage: Bacteria > Pseudomonadota > Alphaproteobacteria > Rhizobiales > Methyloligellaceae > Methyloceanibacter. Next base: position 15,019 of record PLBV01000022.1, read on the forward strand.
GCCGCCGCTGTCGCGTCAGACAATCGCGACAGCGGTTCTCACTCTATCGTTGGAAGCGAGGCTAGCTTTTGGGCTGCGGCACGATGCGCAAATACGGCTTAGCCGCCTTCCACCCTTCCGGATATTTCTTGCGCGCGTCGTCGTCGGAGACCGAGGGCACGATGATGACGTCCTCGCCGTTCTTCCAGTTCACCGGCGTGGCCACCTTGTGCTTGGC
>PLBV01000130.1 GCA_003135455.1 Hyphomicrobiales bacterium
TCGCCGCCATAGCATTTGGCGGTCACGTCCTTGCGCATGGCGCTGATGGTCTCGCGCGCGATGACCTTGCCGCCAATCGCTGCCTGGATCGGAATCTTGAACAGATGCCGCGGGATCAAGTCCTTCAGCTTGTCGACCATGGCGCGTCCGCGGGCCTCGGCGCGGCCGCGATGCACGATGATCGACAGCGCATCCACNNGGAGACAGACTTCAATCGGTCGTAGAAGTCGAACACAACCTCATTCAGCGGCAGCTCATAGACGAGCATGGCGCGGCTTCCAGCGTAGGTCAGGTTCTTCTGCCGCCCTCTCCGGTCCTCGCAGAGCTTGAGCACGGCGCCCAGATGCTCGTCGGGGACGAGGATGGTGGCCTCGATCCAGGGCTCCTCGATGGAGGCAATCTTCTGCGGCTCGGGCATGTCGGCGGGGTTGTGCAGCTCCTGCACAGTGCCATTGGTCAGATGCACCCGGTAGATGACGGAGGGTGCCGTGGCGATCAGGTCGATATTGAACTCCCGCTCCAGCCGCTCGCGGATGATCTCCAGATGCAGGAGCCCGAGAAAGCCGCAGCGGAAGCCGAAGCCGAGCGCGGCCGAGGTCTCCATCTCGTAAGAGAAGCTTGCGTCATTGAGGCGGAGCTTGCCGACCGCCTCGCGCAAGCCCCCGAACTCGTTGGCATCGACCGGGAAGAGGCCGCAGAACACCACCGGCTGCGCGGGCTTGAAGCCGGCCAAAGGCGCTTCTGCCGGCTTCTTCTCATCGGTGACGGTGTCGCCGACGCGGGTATCGACCACCTGCCGGATCGAGGCGGTGAAGAAGCCGATCTCGCCGGGACCGAGCTCGGGGCGCATCTCCTGCTTCGGGCGGAAGATGCCGACCCGGTCGACCTGATAGGAGCCGCCCGTCAACATCAGCTTGATGCGCTGGCCCTTGACGAGCTTGCCGTCGATGATGCGCACGAGCACGACGACGCCGAGATAGGGGTCGTACCAGCTGTCGACCAGAAGCGCCTTGAGCGGCTTGTTGGCATCGCCTTTGGGCGCGGGAAGCCGATGCACGATCGCCTCCAGCACCTCCTCGACGCCTAGTCCGGTCTTGGCCGAGATCTCAAGCGCGCCCGAGGCGTCGAGCCCGATCACGTCCTCGATCTGCCGGCGCACTTGTTCCGGCTCGGCCGCCGGCAGGTCGATCTTGTTCAGGACCGGGACCACCTCGTGGTGGTTGTCGAGCGCCTGATAGACATTGGCGAGAGTTTGGGCCTCAACGCCTTGGCTCGCATCGACCACGAGCAGGGATCCTTCGCAAGCCGCCAGGCTCCGGTTCACCTCATAGGCGAAATCCACGTGCCCCGGCGTGTCGATAAGGTTGAGCACGTAGGTCACGCCGTCGCGCGCCTTGTAATCCAGCCGCACCGTCTGGGCCTTGATGGTGATGCCGCGCTCCCGCTCGATGTCCATCGAGTCGAGCACCTGCTCCTTCATCTCCCGCGCNNGTCGACTTGCCGTGGTCGATATGGGCGATGATGGAGAAATTGCGGATGCGATCGAGCGGCGTCGCCTTGGATTCACTCATGACCGGCTTGGTAGAGAGCGGCGAGGAGAGGGTCAAGCGGACCGCGAGCGGGTGTAGCCAGTAAAACGGCTTAAGACCCCGGCCCAGCCGCCGGCAGGTTGCAGAGAAGTACGCCTTGGCTGGTTAGATTGCCTTAGTCAAAGAGACGGCAAAGGCCACAACTCTGTTGACGCGACGGTCGGACTTGGGGCCTATTCGGGCGTGTAACGTTGCGTCACAATTGAACGGAGTAACCACATGCTTAAGAAAGTGTTTTTGGCCGGAGCGGTCACTCTGCTGCTGGCTGGTGCCGCCACCACCGCCCAGCCGACCCCGGCCCAGGCATGCCACAGCGGGTGCTGGAAGGCGGCCAAGGCGAAGTATTCTCACGACTGGAAGGCGCGCAGGCACTACCGCCATTGGTGCAGGGCGCATTGGAAGGCCCACAAGAAGGCCCACAAGCACGCTTCGTAAGCTCGCAGCCATCGCTTTTCTGCTGAAGGGACCCGCGCTTCAGGCGACGGGTCCCTTTTTTTCGGTGCTGCGGTTGAAGCGGCGGTTCCGGCGCGGACCTTGGAGGTCAAATGGCCCCGGATCGGACAGACCGGGGACAGGAAATTGCCAAAGAGTGCCGCTACCCGACCTGTATGCTGACGCAACCTTGTCGGCGGCGCCTTGCGGTCGTCCCCCTAGGCGGAACAACCCATGCAAACGGACCGTTGAACGGGAAGCTCTTATCGGGCTCCGCAACGTCCACTCACGACACAATGGAGAAAGCTTATGTTGAGAAATGTGATTCTGGCCGCTGCCGTTGCCGGTCTCGTCGTTGGCGCCGCGGTTCCCCTTCAGTCGAGCCCGGCGGAAGCCGCGAGCGGCTGCTTTAAGGCCGCCAAAGCGAAGTACTCGGGCGACTACAAGGCGCGCGTTGCCTATCGCAAGGAGTGCAAGGCGCATTGGAAGACTTACAAGACGGCCCATGCGGGCCACCACTGGTTCAAGAAGGCCGCCTAGCTCTCTGTTTTCGGCTTGGCTTCTAAGGGATCCGCGGGAGCCACCCGCGGGTCCCTTTTTCGTTTCGGCGGTCAGCGAGGGAATCAAATCCCGGCGTACCACTCGTAGCCGAGATCTTCCCAGAAGCCGCCGCGGCCGCCGCGGATGGTGCGGATTTCCTCCACTGCCTCGATGCGCATCACATATTTGGCCATCTTGTAGCCGAGCTGGCGCTCGACGCGGAGCCTGAGTGGCGCGCCATGCGGAACGGGGAGCGGCTGCCCATTCATGTCATAGGCAAGGATGGTCTGCGGGTGGCAGGCGTCCTCGAAGCCGATCGACTCGTAATATTTGCCGGCCTCGCTGCCGGTCTCGCCGAGATCGTCGGCGCAATAGAACACGATGTAGCGCGCCGGCGGTTTCAGCTGCGCCCGGTCCAGCACGTGCTTGAGCGGCACGCCCGTCCATTTGCCGATGCAGCTCCAGCCTTCGACGCAGTCATGCCGCGTGATCTGCGTGCGCGACGGCATCTCCTTAAGATCGGCGAGCGACAATTCCAGCGGCTGCTCGACCAGGCCCCCGACCTTGAGGCGCCAGTCGGCAAAACCGCCCGCGGCAAGCGCCAGATAAGCGGGGTCGTTGGAATTGGTCGAGCCGTTCGCCTTGAACTCCTTTGAGATGTCGGCCTCGCTATATTCCCGGGCGAGCGCCTTGCGCGGCAGCACGGCGCGCTGCGCCGTCCGCGTCAGCACCTCGGCGCTGTCGAGGATGCGCTTCACGAAAGGCCGCCTCGACAACTCCTCGCAGCCGCCGAGCAGGGCCGCGCCCGCCACCGCCGCGCCACGCTGCAAGAGCCTGCGCCGATCGAGCTTGGCGCCCCCGCTCATGACTCGCCCTCGGGCAAGGTGACCACGTAGCGGCCGGTCATCATGGAGCGCAAATTGTTCCAGACGCCCGAGATCAAGACCATGACGAGATGCACACTGACGAACAGCACGATGCCGCTTGCGGTGAGGAAATGGATGGTGCGCGCCGACTGCCGCCCGCCGAAGATCTCCAGCAGCCAGGGGAACGCCGCATCCATGCCGGGCGACATGGTAAGTCCCGTCGCTAGCATCAGCGGCAACAGCACCAGCACCACGGCCAGATAGGCGAGCTTCTGCAGTACGTTATAGCGCTTGGCCGCCTCGCCTTCCGGGAATTTCAGCCTCGCATGCTCGGCGATCGAGGCGCCGATATGCTTGATCTCGGTGCCCGTGGGCGACAGGTCACGGCGCAAGTGCCCGCTTGCGAAGGTCCAGATGAGATAAGCGAGCCCGTTAAACAGGAACAGCCAGGCGAAGAAGAAGTGCCAGCGTCGGCCGGTGGAAAGGTCTTGATAGCTGGGCAGCGTCGCCCAGGAGGGGAAGCCGCGCGCCTGGTAGCCGCCATGGCTGCCGCTGCTTAGCCCCAACACGCCCGTGGTGTTGAAGCTATGGCCGAGCACGGTGGTCACGCCTTTGAACTCGCCGTCGGTCTGCATCGCATTCATCGCGAGCACCGGGTGATCGAAGTCCGACTTCGAGCCAAGATAAAGCGCGGGATGGGCGTTGAAGATCTGCAAGCCGCTCATCAACAGCACGAGCAGGACCAGCGCGTTGACCCAGTGGGTCAACCGCACGAGCCATGAATGACGATAGACGACCTCTACTTTGCGCATCACGAAGGCGGCGGGCCCCAAATTTCCTCCAGCCGCTGCGGCCGACCGCAGCCGGTCTTGTAGTAATTATATTTCACCGCGTTCTTGATGTGGAAGTCCTGGTGATACCACTCGGCCGGAGTAAAGGTGGTGAACGGCCTGATCTCGGTGGCCACCTGCTGCTTGAAGCGGTCGGCGATCTCCTGCTTGGTCTGGTCGGCGAGGCGCTTCTCCGCGTCGTCGCCGTAGAAGACGACGCTTCTATAGGCCTCCCCCTTGTCGCAGAACTGCCCCGCCGCGTCGAAGGGGTCGATATTGTGCCAGTACTGATCGAGCAGCTTGGCGTAGGCCACCTTGGCCGGGTCGTAAGTGACGCGTACCGCCTCTTGGTAGCCTTCATGCTGCCCATAAGTGGGGTCGGGCGTCGTGCCGCCCGCATAGCCTGAGGTCGTCTCGGTCACGCCGTCGACCTCGTCGAAGGCCGCCTCCATGCACCAGAAGCAGCCGCCGGCGAACACCGCGGTCTTCAGCTCGCCGGCAGAAACGGCACCGCTATGGCGCGATCCCACCGCCAGTGCCGCTAGCAGCAGCAGCGCGACGGCGCCCGCGCCAATCCATCTCGTCCGCATGTGAGCACTCCGGAACATCGAAATTCGCGCTCACCATACGGAGCGCCGCTGTCCGCGCCTATGGGCTCTCGCGTGAGTGTGAAGGGATGTGATGGCTTCTTCTCCAGAGATCGGCGCCATTGTTAGCGTCTCTCCCGTTCCCCAAAGCCGATGGGAAGGCCGCTGGGTTTGGGCTATGCAGGAGCCATGCAGCAGCGTCTTTCCAGTCCCGCGAGCGAGATCGGGCCGGCCTACGACGTGATCGTGGTCGGCTCCGGCTATGGCGGCGGCGTGGCCGCTTCACGCCTTTCCCGCGCGGGCTTGCGCGTCTGCGTCATCGAGCGTGGCAAAGAGGTGCCAACCGGAAGCTTCCCGAGCCGGCTGCCTGAGCTCAGGCGCGAGCTGCAGATCCATGGCGGCAAGATGCGGAGCGGCAGCTCGACCGGCCTGTTCGACTTCAGGCTCGGCGCCGACATCCATGTGCTGATCGGCTGCGGGCTCGGCGGCGGCTCCCTCATCAATGCCGCCGTAGGGTTGAGACCCGACGCGCGCGTCTTCGCCGATACGGCCTGGCCGGATGAGCTGCGCCACGACGGCCTGCTCGATGTCGGCTACGCCCGCGCCAACGCCATGCTGCGTCCGACGCGTTACGCCAAAGCCTCGGAGCTGACCAAATATCGCGCACTTGCAGCGGCGAGCACCGGCTTGGGCCAAGCTCCCGTGGCGGCGCCGGTGGTGGTGAGCTTCGAACCTGTCGTCAACCCGGTAGGCGTCGCGCAGCCGGCCTGCACCCTGTGCGGCGATTGCTGCTCGGGCTGCAATGTCGGCGCCAAGAACACGGTGGCGCTGACCTATCTCCCCGACGCCAAGGCCCATGGCGCCCGGATCTTCACCGAGCTCACCGTGAGCCACCTCGCCAAGGAGCTTAGCCATTGGCGCGTCTATTTCGCGCCCACGGAGGAAAAGGATGCGAAGCTCCGCCACGTGGACGCCAAGACCGTGGTGCTGGCCGGCGGCACGCTGGGCTCGACCGAGATTCTGCTCCGCTCGCGCGAGCGCGGGCTGCCTTTGTCCGACTGCCTCGGCGAGCATTTCTCCGCCAATGGCGACATCATCGCCTTTGCCTTGGGCGCCGAGGGCCGGGTCAACGGCATCGGCGTCGGCTACCCGCCGAAATTCGTGGGCGACGCTGTCGGCGCCTGCGTCTCAGGCCAGATCGAGATCGTGGATGGCAACCGCCTCGATCACAGCATGACCATCCAGGAAGGCGTGTTGCCCTCGGCGCTGGCGCCCTTGCTGCCGGTGTTCTTCATCGCCGGGGGCCGGCTGCTCGGCGCCGCGCAAAGCCTGATCAAGGGCGTCTATCAGGGACCGCTCTCCCATCTCCACACCTTCTTCGTCGTCTCCCATGACGACGCCACCGGCCGCATCAGGCTGAAAGGTGGCAGGGCGCAAGTCGAGTGGCCGAACGTGGCCGAGCAGCCCGTTTACGCCCGCATCGATGCGGCGCTGAGCAAGGCCGCGGAAGCCGTAGGCGCGCGCTATATCAAGAGCCCGCTCGCCATGACCGTCACGGGCACCAAGCCCGCCACGGCCCATCCGCTTGGCGGCTGCGGCATGGGGGCGGATGGCTCACAGGGCGTGGTCAACCACAAATGCCAGGTATTCGACGGGAGCTTGAGCGACAGCGTGCATCAGGGCCTTTATGTCTGCGACGGCGCCGTGATCCCCCGCTCCATCGGCGTCAACCCGCTGCTCACCATCACAGCACTTGCCGAGCGGGCCATGATCCTGTTGGCGCGGGACCGCAATCTCGGCTTTGACGATGTCCCCGTTCTTGCCCATGCGAGCTGAGCTGATCCGACGATCCTAGGATGCGGCAACGCTTGGACGCCGTGACACTAGGGCCTGAGGTGGGGTGAAACAGGGGCGGGGACAGGGGCCACGCTAAGGGGGGACGCCGTGGGAAACATCTTCGCCAGAAAATCGATCGAGGCGCTGAAGGCGGAAGCCGAGGAGACCGAGGTGCAGGCCCTGGTCACCCATGGCGGGGTGCCGCTGAAGCGCACGCTCTCGGTCTGGAGCCTGATATCGCTCGGCATCGGCTGCATTATCGGCGCCGGCATCTTCGTGCTGACCGGCCATGCGGCTGCCACCAATGCCGGGCCGGCGGTCGCCCTTTCCTTCATGCTCGGGGCCGTGGCTTGCGCCTTCGCCGGCCTCTGCTATGCCGAGATGGCCTCCACCGTGCCCATCGCCGGCAGCGCCTATACCTACGCCTATGCCACCATGGGCGAGTTCATCGCCTGGATCATCGGCTGGGACCTGATCCTCGAATATGCGCTCGGCGCCACCACCGTCGCCATCGGCTGGTCGGGCTATACGGTGAGCTTCCTGCGTGATCTTGGCATCCCGATTCCGGATCGGTTCGCCCAGTCCCCGCTTGCCTATGACGCGGCGACCGGCCTCTGGTCCCATACCGGGGCGGTGCTCAACGTGCCGGCCATGTTCATCATCGCCGCCATCTCCACCTTGCTCGTCGTCGGCACGCGTGAATCGGCCAAGGTGAACAACGTCATCGTCATCATCAAGGTGGCGATCGTGCTCGCCTTCATCGTTGCCGGCATCTGGTACATCGACACCAAGAACTGGATCACGGCGACCAACCCCGAAGGCGCCTTCATTCCACCCAACGCCGGGACTGGCTTGTTCGGCTGGAGCGGCATCCTGCGCGGCGCCGCGGTGGTGTTCTTCGCCTATATCGGCTTCGACGCGGTCTCCACCGCCTCGCAGGAGGCCAAGAACCCGCAGCGCGATATGCCCATCGGCATCCTAGGCTCGCTCGCGCTCTGCACCGTGCTCTATGTGCTGGTGAGCTTCGTCATCACCGGCATCATCCCCTATGACCAGCTGAACGTGCCCGACCCCATCGCCGTCGGCGTCGACGCCATCGGGCTCACCTGGCTGTCGCCCCTCGTCAAGCTCGGTGCCGTCTTGGGGCTCACCTCGGTCATCCTCGTGCTGCTGCTCGGCCAGCCGCGCATCATGTATTCCATGTCGCGCGACGGGTTGCTGCCGCCATGGGGCGCCAAGATCCACCCGCGCTTCCGCACGCCCTACATCACCACCATCTTCGTCGGCGCCATCGTCACTATCCTCGCCGGCATCCTGCCGATTGGGCTGGTGGGCGAGCTGGTCTCCATCGGCACGCTGTTCGCCTTCGCCATCGTCTGTTTGGGCGTGCTGGCGCTGCGCATGACGCAGCCCGATATCGAGCGGCCGTTCAAGGCGCCCGCGATCTATTTCGTGGCGCCGGCCGGCGCGCTGTCCGCCCTGCTGCTGATGCTGGGACTGCCCGGCGACACCTGGCTCAGGCTCGGCATCTGGCTGATCATCGGCCTTTCCATCTATTTCTTCTACGGTATGCGCCACAGCAAGGTGGGCAACGGCGAGACCGCCGCCGGGGCTTGAGCTGATCAGGTGCGCAACTCGCCGCCGGTGGCCTTCGCCACGGCAGCGACGATCTTGGCGGCCACCGCGTCGATCTCGGAATCGGTGAGGGTCTTCTCGCGCGGCTGCAGGGTCACCTCGATGGCGAGCGACTTCTTGCCCTCCGGCACGCCTTTGCCGGTGAACACGTCGAACACGCCGACTTGCGTGATCAGCGCGCGGTCGGCGCCTTGAGCGGCCCGCACCACGTCCGCCGCCGCCACGCCAGCGTCGAGCAGGAAGGCAAAGTCGCGGCGCAAGGGCTGCAAGTCCGACGCATCGAGCGCTGCCTTCGTCACCGTCTTGCGTTTGGATGGCGGGATCGCGTCGAGATAAAGCTCGAACACGGCGAGCGGTGCATCGGCGCCGAGCTTGCCCAGCACTTGCGGGTGCAGCTCGCCGAACACGCCGAGCGTGAGTTTGGGCCCAAGCTTGAGCGCGCCCGAACGGCCGGGATGGAACCAGGCGGGCGCCTCGCGGCTGACCATGAGGCTCGCCTGGTCGAGGCCAAGGGCGGCAAGGGCTGCCACCGCGTCGGCTTTGGCGGCAAACACGTCCGCCGCCGGCGCTTCGCCCGACCAGTCGCGGCCGGAGCCTGCAAGTGCTGAATGTCCGAAGCGCACGCCAGCGGCGGCGACGAGCTGGTCCTCCGCTCGCGAACCGCGATAGGCCTGGCCGAGCTCGAACAGCGCGCCATCGGGAAGCCCGCGGTCACGGTTCCGCTGCGCCGCGGTGACGAGCCCCGGCAGCAGGCTCGGCCGCATGGCGGCAAGCTCCGTCGAGATCGGGTTGCTCAAGGTGAGCTCAGGCGCCCCGCCGCCGAACAGCTTGGCCTGATCGGGCGGTATGAAGGACCAGGTGACAGCCTCGACCAGGCCGCGCGAGGCGAGCACGCGGCGCACCAGCCTTTGCCGCTTCTGCGCCTCGGTGAGCGCCGGCCGCGCCACGCCGCTTGAGCGCGGCATAGGCGTGGAAGGAACCTGGTCCACGCCGACCAGCCGCACCACCTCCTCGACCAGGTCGGCGGGTCCGGAGATATCGGGCCGCCAGGAGGGCGGTGCCGCTTCTAGCACCTGCCCATTTCCCGTCAACTCCACGCCCAGCGCGGCGAGAAGTCGCCTGATCTCGCTCGTTGGCAGGTCAAGCCCGCTCAAGCGCTTGATGAGGCCCGCATCGAAGGCGAAGGGGGCGTTGGCTTTCGGCGGAACGCCAGCGATCTCGATCTCGCTCGGGCTTCCGCCGCAGAGATCGAGCACCATGGCCGTGGCGAGCTCGAGCCCCGGCACGACGAAATCCGGATCGACGCCGCGCTCGAAGCGGTGGCGCGCATCGGACTGGATGGCGAGCTTGCGCCCGGTGCGCGCGGTGCGTTTCGGATCGAAATAAGCCGACTCGATGAAGACATTCGTCGTGGCGTCCGTGGAGCCGGTAGTCTCGCCGCCCATCACCCCGCCAAGCCCGAGCACGCCGCTGTCGTCGGCGATGACGCACATATCGGGATCGAGCGGATAAGTTTTCCCGTCAAGGGCGTTCAACTCTCCGGGGTCGTAGAAAGTCACGTCAAACTTAGCCTGCCCCTCGATCCAGTCGTCCTTGCGAACGGCGTGAATGTGTTGGGCTTTGTAATCGCCTTCCTCCGCTCTCGTCAGATTATGATCTTCAATACGAGGAATCGGCTTGAAGAGCTGAGCGCAGATCGGGCCTTTGAGCTTGTCGGCGTCATAGACGTGCAGCGGGCGGGCGCGGTCGTAGGAAATGTAGTTGGTGATGTCGACCAACGCGTTGACTGGGCGCAAGCCCAACGCCTTCAGCCTCCCTCGCAGCCACGCCGGGCTCGGCCCGTTCTTCACGCCGCTGATTAGCCTGCCGGCGAAGAGCGGGCAGGCGTTGGCGGTCGCCTGATCGAAGTCGAGCTTGATCGGCACCGGATTGGCGAAGGCGCCCTTGACCGGGGTGATCGTATCCGGCTTCAGCGTGCCGAGCCCGGCTGCGGCGAGGTCGCGTGCGATGCCGCGCACGCCGAGGCAGTCGGGGCGGTTGGGGGTGACGGCAACCTCGATGACGGCATCGTCGAGCCCGAGTGCTGCGGCGGCGGGACTGCCGATCGGGGCGTCGGGGGCCAGCTCGATGATGCCGGTATGCTCTTGGGAGAGCTCAAGCTCGCGCTCCGACAAGAGCATGCCGTTCGACTCCACCCCCCTGATCTTGGCCTTGGTGAGCGTGAGATCGAGGCCCGGGATGTGGCTGCCGACGGGCGCGAACACGCCCTTCAGCCCCGCCCGCGCATTCGGTGCGCCGCATACCACTTGCAGGCGCTCGGTGCCGGTGTCGACCTCGCAGACCTGGAGCTTGTCGGCGTTGGGATGCTTCTCGCATTTGAGCACTTGCGCCACGCGGAACGGGGCGAGCGCGGCGGCAGGATCGAACACCTCCTCCACCTCGAGCCCAATGCGGGTGAGCGTGTCGGCGATCTCCGCGACCGACGCCGTCGTGTCGAGATGTTCCTTGAGCCAGGCGAGCGTGAATTTCATGTGCTCATGAGCTCAGTCCCCCAGCCAACGTCGGCACGGCGAGCGGGGCAAAGCCATAATGCTTGAGCCAGCGGAGGTCGGCAGAGAAGAAGGCGCGTAAATCCGGCATGCCGTATTTCAGCATGGCGATGCGGTCGATCCCCAAGCCGAAGGCGAAGCCCTGATAGCGCTCGGGGTCGAGCCCGACATTCTTCAGCACATTCGGATGCACCATCCCGCAGCCCAGAATCTCCAGCCACCGGTCGCCCTCGCCGATGCGGATCTCGTCCCCCACCTTGGCGTAGCCGATATCCACCTCCATGGAGGGCTCGGTGAAGGGGAAGTGGCTCGCGCGATATCGCATCTTCACCCGCTCCACCCCGAAAAACGCCTTGAGAAATTCCTCCAGCACCCATTTCAAATGCCCAAGATGGGTCTCCTCGTCGATGACGAGCCCCTCCACCTGATGGAACATGGGCGTGTGGGTCTGATCGCTATCGCTGCGATAGACTCTGCCCGGCGCGATGATGCGCAAGGGCGGCTTCCGGGCGAGCATGGTGCGGATCTGCACCGGGCTCGTATGGGTGCGCAGAACGGGGCGCGCGCCGTCCGCCCCTTCCGGGAAATAGAAGGTGTCGTGGTCCTGGCGCGCCGGGTGCTCGGGTGGGATGTTGAGCGCGGTGAAGTTGTTGAAGTCGGTCTCGATGTCGGGACCTTCGGCAATGGCAAAGCCCATATCGGCGAAGATCTCGGTGATCTCGTCGGTCACCTGGCTCACCGGGTGGATGCGCCCCTCGGCGAGCGGGCCTAAGCGTACCGGCAGCGTCACATCGGCACGCTCTTGGGCGAGTTTCTCGGCGAGCGCGGCACCGGCAAGTGCTTGCTGTTTGGCTTCAAGCGCCTCGCCGACGCGGTCCTTCAGGCGGTTGACCGCTTGGCCGAAGCTTTTCCGCGCATCGGGTGGCAGCGCGCCAACCTCTTGCATCAGCGCAGGAATGCGGCCCTTCCGGCCGAACGCTCCGACCCGCACCTCCTCGATCTTGTCGAGGTCGGAGGCAGTGTCGATCGCGTGGAGCAGCTCGCTCTCGAGGCCGTCAAGATCGAGCGGAGTCGTGTCGAAGGCGGGCGTCTCGGAGGCAGGCCTCTCCGACACAGGTGTCTCGGGCGGCGTCATGGCGTCCCGCTCCTCGCTGCCCCGCGAACGCCCCTCGGCGGGGGTTAGCCCCTAGCCGCAGCCGAAGCGGTCTCGACCAGGCTCTGGAAGGTTTGCGGCTCGTGCACGGCGATGTCGGCCAGCACCTTGCGGTCAAGCGCGATGCCGGCCTTGTTCAGGCCGTCGATGAAGCGGCCATAGGTGAGCCCATGGATGCGCGCCGCCGCATTGATGCGCTGGATCCACAGCCCGCGGAAGGTGCGCTTCTTAACCCTGCGGTCGCGATAGGCATATTGGCCTGCCTTCTCGACAGCTTGGCGAGCGATCCGGATGGTGTTCTTGCGGCGGCCGTAATAGCCCTTGGCCGCCTTCAGCACCTTGCGGTGGCGGGCATGGCTAGTGACGCCGCGTTTCACACGGGACATTGGGGTGCCTCCCTAACGATTAAGGTCCTCGCCCTTAGCCTAGCGGCTATAGGGGAGGAAATACTGCTTCACGATCTTGGCATCTTCGTCGGACAGGACCATCGTGCCCCGCGCATTGCGGATGAATTTCGTGCTGCGATTGATCATGCCGTGACGCTTGCGCGAGGCTTGGCACTTGACCTTGCCTCCGGCCGTGACTTTGAAGCGCTTCTTGGCACCGCTCTTGGTCTTCATTTTGGGCATTTGGCTTCCTTTGTGCGGCCCTGGGAGATGTCACCGGACCATCGAAGTTCGACGATTGAAGCATGGAAGCCGCCACGGCATGCCCCGCCGGGCGGCTCCTAACGAATGGCGCCTTATAAGGTGGATTGTGGCGCCGTGGCAAGGGCGCCCGCGTGTCCCGGAATCGCCCAGGCCTTAACCACCCCCCCTTAATGGTTGGTTTCGATTGCCGCCCTACAGTTGTGGCTGAAAATTGGGCAGGGCGCGAGAGCGTCGGTGTGCCAGGCGCCCCTAACCGGCCGCAAGCTCCAATAGCGCGGGGCGAGTGCAATTGGATGAAGGTCCAGCTCAAAGGCGTGGTCGATAAGATGGTAACCTGGTGCCGCGGCCGTACGCGCGCCTATGTCGATCTCGCTGTCATCGCTGCTGCCGCCGTCCCTCTGTATCTTTTCCTCATCCATATCAACGCCTTCGATCTCACTTATGCGTGGAGCCGCCAGCACGAGGATTGGCAGGGCGACGAGCTGATCGCGCTCGCATTTTGCGTGGGGCTCGCTGCCATCGTTTTTGGCTGGCGCAGGCTCGCTGATCTACGCGGCGAGATCAGCCAGAGGCAGGAGGCTGAGCGCGAAGCCAATCGCCTCGCGCGCCACGATCTGCTGACCGGCCTCCCGAACCGCCGGCACTTCCTCGAAGATTTCGCCATATGCAGCGGGCGGCTGGCTGAGGGCGAGGTCTGCGCTCTGCTCGTCGTCGACCTCGATCATTTCAAACCCATCAACGACCTCTACGGCCATAGACTCAGCGACGAGGTGCTGCGCGTTGTCGCCAGCCGTTTGTCGGAGCTTGTCGAGGACGAGGGAATGGTGGCGCGGCTTGGCGGTGACGAGTTCGGCATCCTCATGCGCACAGGTAAGGACGATGACAAGACCATCCGGCTCGCCCGGCGCATCGTCTACGAGATTGCCAGGCCTATCCCGCTTGCGGCGCTGTCCATCGAGATCGGGGTCAGCGTCGGTGTCGCTGTCTATGATCCGGACGCGAGCGACCGTAACGAGATGGCCAGGCGCGACGGCAGTCAGGTCGAGACCACACTGCGCCAAGCCGACATGGCCATGTACCGGGCGAAGACGGAGGGGCGGGCGCTCTACCGCTTCTTCGACCGCGACATGGATGAGCGGCTGCGGCAGCGGGTCCGGCTCGAGCGCGAGATCAAGGGCGCTATCGCCAAGGGCGAGATTGTGCCCTACTACCAGCCGCTCGTCGACCTCGCCACCCAGACCGCCATCGGCTACGAGATGTTGGCGCGCTGGCAGCACCCGACCATGGGCGTGCTCGCGCCGGCGGTGTTCATCCCCATCGCCGAGGACACGGGATCGATCGGCGACCTCACTTATGCCTTGCTTACGCAGGCGGTCAAAGACGCCAAGGATTGGCCAAGCCATCTCTTCCTGTCGATGAATCTGTCACCCCGGCAATTTGCCGATCCATGGCTGTCGCAAAGGCTCCTTGCCATTCTCTCGGCGGCGTCCTTCCCGCCGCAGCGGCTGGAGATCGAAATCACCGAGACCGCCGTGGTGCAGCGTCTGCAGGAGGCCAAGGTCACGCTACAATCGCTGCGCAATCTGGGCGTGCGCATCGCGCTCGACGATTTCGGCACCGGCTATTCGGGCTTGCATCATCTGCGCGAGCTGCATTTCGACACCATCAAGATCGATCGCTCTTTCGTCAGCGACATGCTGCAAAATGCGGAGGACGCGAAGCTGGTCGAAGCCATCGTGGGGCTCGGCCACGCCCTCGGATTGCAGACCACGGCGGAAGGGATCGAGACCGAGGAGGTGCTCGACCGGCTGACCGAGCTTGGCTGCGAGGTCGGACACGGCTTTCTGTTCGGCAGACCCGAGCCAGTCCCCAGCCGGGGCGCTGGACCACGACCTCCATCGCGCTCGCCAGATTGCCTGAGCATGATCGGCGAAAAGTGGGAACCGGTTTTCGCCAAAAGANNACAAAAAGTGAGAAGCGCTGTCGCGATTGGAACCTGACGCGATAGCACTCTAGCGCGGCGCCAGCACCATCACCATCTGCCGGCCTTCGAGCCTCGGCTCCGACTCCACCTTGGCGAGCGTGGAGGTGTCCAGGCGCACGCGTTCCAAGAGCTGCGCGCCGAGCTCCTGATGCGCCATCTCGCGGCCGCGGAAGCGCAAGGTCACCTTCACCTTGTCCCCCTCCTCGAAGAAGCGGACGATTGACCGCATCTTCACCTCGTAATCGTGAATGTCGATGTTCGGCCGCATCTTGATCTCCTTGATCTCGACGGTGCGCTGCTTCTTGCGCGCCTCTGCGGCCTTTTTCTGTGACTGATATTTGTATTTGCCGAAATCCAGGATCTTGCACACCGGTGGCTCGGAGTTGGGCGCGATCTCGACGAGATCGAGCCCCGCCTCGACCGCGCGCGCCAATGCGTCGCCGATGGCAACCACGCCGACATTGTTGCCGGTGGCGTCGATGAGCTGGATGTTTGCAGTGTCGATGCCCTCGTTGACACGGGGGCCTTCCCGATTGGGGGTGAGCTTCGTCGGCCGTCTTGCGATGTGTCGCTCTCCTCTTTCCGAACAACGGCGGGCGCGCCGACGATCACGTCAGGCCGCCCTCCGGTGCTCTGAATAACGCAAAACCCGATGGAATCCTATAGGAACGGAAACCGGGCCGGCAAGTCAAGCCGGTCCTGTCATGAAACCCAGGGAGCGCAAGCTTTTGTCTCTTGCGCGAGGGACGGTCTTCTTGGCAAATGGTGCTGCTTCGAGCATGATCCGGAAAAGTGGGAACCGGTTTTCCGATAAGATCATGCGTCAAGAAAGAGCATGATCCGGAAAAGTGGGAACCGGCTTTCGCAAAAAGATCATGCTCCAACAAAAAGCTAGAGCGCTGTCGCGATTCAACCTGATGCGATAGCNNGTCTTCTCCGGCACCGCCGACGCGCTTGGCAAGCAGAAGGCGGTCGACGATTCCCGCATCAGCCTGCAAGGGGCTATTGCCAAGTGGAAGATCGACAACCATGTGGCTGACCCGGTGAGCGTCATAGCCGACAAGCCGGCACCGCATCCTTATTGGCGCAGCGCCATCTCGCCCGACCTCTTCCTCGCCCCCGACGTGATCACCGATTCCGCTTACACCGTCTGCTGGAAGGGCGTGGTGTCGCCCGTGGTCTGCACCTCTGGCGCCAAGGTCTGCTGGTAGGTCCCAAGGCTCAGAGCGTGTCCTCGGCGGTGAATGCGGCCGGGCGCAGAAAGCGCGAAGCGAGATCGGTGCCGAGCAGCTCGTCATAGACCTCGAGCGTCTTTTGCTGCATCTGCGCGAGCTCGAACTTGGCCGCCACATGGGCGGTCGCGCGGGCGCCGATGACGGCCCGCTCCGCTTCCGGCAGCCTGAGCACAAGGCCGATCCGCTCAGCCAGCGCCTCGACGTTTCGGGGGGGCACGAGCCAGCCGGTGAATAGGGCAGGGTCCGTTTCGGCCGCCACGATCGTCTCAGGAAGTGCCCCGAGATCGGGCACGATGACCGGGCAGCCCATGGCTTGCGCCTCGACGCTGGTGCGGCCGAAGGTCTCCGGCACCGTGGAGGCGATCACCGTCACATGGGCGGCACGGAAGGCAACCGGCATGTCCCGGCAATGCCCGACGAGCTTAACCCTGTCGCCAAGTCCATGGCGCGCGATGAGCTCTTCGAGCTCGGCCCGGTAGGCATCGCGTCCGGGCGAATCGCCGGCGAGGACGATCACCGCGCCGTCGAGCGCGCGGCTCTCGGCCAGAAGGGCCGCGGCAGCGATCAGGTCGCGCTGGCCTTTGAGGCTGGTGAGCCGGGCCCCAAGCAGCACGATCTTGGCGCCTTGCGGCACGCCCCAGTCCTCTCGGAGCCGCGCCACCGGCCCAGGCGGCAGGGCGACAGGATCGAAAGCCGCGCCGTCGACGCCGCGATAGATGACGCGGAGCCGCGAGGCCACCTCGCTGTGACGCGAGAGGATCAGTTGGGCCGTGTAGAGCGAGTTGGCGATGACCCGGTCGCCTCGCACCATGACGCTGTTATAGGTGGCCTTGAACGGGCCGCTCGCGCCATAGGCGCCGTGATAGGTGGTGACAAAGGGGCGCCTCGTACGGCGCGCCGCGATCAGCGCACTCCAGGCGGGCGCCCGGCTGCGGGCATGCACGAGGCTCACGCCGCGCTCATCGATCAGGCGCGCGAGCCGCCGCGCATTGGCGAGCATGGTGAGGGGGTTCTTGCTCGCGACCGGAAGCTCGATCACCTCGCCGCCTGCTTGGGTGATGGCGCGGGCGAGCCGGCCGCCTTCCGTGGCCACCAGCGAGCTCGCCCCGGCGCGGGCGAGCGCCTCGGTGATCTCGACGGTCGCCAATTCGCTTCCGCCCGCATCCAGACGCGGCACGACCTGGAGGATGGTCACCTCTGTCATGACTGAAGGTTTCGTTGCTCACTTTTTCCGAGAAGGCGTCTCCAAAGCGCTGTCGCATCAAGCAGACGCGTCAGCGCTTTGGCTCTTTAGTTTGAGCATGATTTTTTGGCGAAAACCGATTCCCACTTTTCTAAGATCTGCTCTAGCTTCTTAGGATGGACGACCAAGAACCGCAATTCCTTGAGTTGGGCCAGGGGGCCAAGCGCCGGCGGATCGCCTATCGCCGGACCGGCGGCGGCGGCGAATTCGAGCTGCTGTGGCTCTCGGGCTTCCTCTCCGACATGGCGAGCACCAAGGCCGTTGCCGTCGCCGCATGGGCGGAGGCGCATGGCTTGCCCATGCTCCGCTTCGATTATTCGGGTCACGGGCTGTCGGAGGGGAGCCTGCTCGACTTGACGATCGGCGACTGGCTGGAAGAGGCCATCGCCATGCTCGGCCTCGTTAAGACGGGCCGCGTGGTCGTTATAGGCTCCTCGCTCGGTGGCTGGATCGCGCTGCTGCTCGCGCAGCACTTGCGGAAACAGCGGGAAAGTGACCGCCTCGCCGGTCTCGTCCTGATCGCGCCCGCCTGGGACATGACCGAGACGCTCATGTGGCAGCAGCTAGCCCCCGAGGCCAAGGCGGCGATCGAGCGTGACGGCGTCTATTACCAGCCCTCGCTCTATGGCGACCCCTATCCCATCACCAAGCGCCTGATCGAGGAGGGGCGGGCGCATCTCTTGACCGGGAGCAGGCCTGACCTCAGCGTGCCGGTTCGCATCCTGCAAGGCATGCGCGACCCCGACGTGCCCTGGGGCCACGCCTTCGTGCTGGTCGAGCTGCTGCAGGAACACGATGTGGAGCTGACCCTGATCAAGGACGGGGACCATCGCCTGTCGCGCCCGCAAGATTTACGCCGCCTTGAAGCCGCTATCGCCGCGCTGGTCGAACAGGCCCGCGAGAAGAGCTGATAGGAGCGGGAACCCCGCTGGCCATCCGCGCTTATCTTTAGCCTGACAACTCTGGAGTTCACAACTTGCCAGGCCGCAGGCGGGCAGCGCATTGTGGCCGCATTCACGAGAACGAGGGGTGAAGCTCGGTGTCTGATCTTGTCTCCGGCAATGCGGTGATCGGCCAGTCGGGAGGCCCTACCGCCGTCATCAATCAATCGCTCGCTGGCGTCATCGAGGGCTTGCGCGCGGGCCTCGCCGCCTCCGGCCAGGTGAAGCGCATCCTCGGCATGCGCCATGGCGTGCGTGGCCTCATCGAGAGCGGCGCCAACGGGCTGGTCGACCTGACCGGAATCGAACGCGACCGGCTCGAGCGCATAGCACACACGCCATCCGCCGCGCTGGGCTCGACCCGCGACAAGCCGGACGAGGCCTATTGCGAGAAGATACTCGCTGGCTGCCGCACCCACGACATCCGCTATTTCTTCTATATCNNCCCAAGACCATCGACAACGATCTCTTGGAGAACGACCACACGCCGGGCTTTCCCTCCGCTGCGCGCTACGTGACGCTCGCCCATATGGGCGACGCGCTCGACAATGCGAGCTTGGGCGGCATCAAGATCAATGTGGTGATGGGGCGGAATGCTGGCTTCCTCACCGCCGCCGCTTCGCTGGCCCGTGGCCAGGCAAGCGATGGCGCGTTACCCGCCGACCGGCCGGCGCCGCATCTCATCTATCTGCCGGAGGTGCCGTTTGCGACCGACTGCTTCCTCGCCGATGTGGAGGCGGTCTACGCCAAGCTTGGGCGCTGCCAGATCGCCGTCAGCGAAGGCATCCGCGACGCCGACGGCAAGGAGATCGGGCCGAAGCTCATGCGGGGGCCGGGCGAAATGGACGCCCATGGCAATGTGCAGCTCTCAGGGACAGGCGCGCTTGGCGACGGGCTCGCCGACCTCATCAAGTCGGGCCTCACGCCGAAAGGCGGCAAGGCCCCCCGAGTGCGCGCCGACACCTTCGGCTATATCCAGCGCTGCTGGCCGCATCCCTCCCCGGTCGATGCCGAGGAGGCCCGCGCGGTAGGGCGCTATGCGGCCGAGCTTGCCGCCAAGGGCGACGCCCGCGCCTCGGTGACCATCGTCCGTACCAGCAATGCGCCGGGCGCCTATCGCAGCGCCTGCGCCCGCGCCGACCTGTCGGCGGTCGCGCGGCGGACGCGTCACGTGCCGCCGGAGTTCATCTCGGGCACCAACGACGTGAGCGCCGCCTTCGACGCTTATTGCCGGCCGCTTATCGGCGACCTGCCGCAGCTGGAGCGGCTATAGCGTGTCCTGCCACCCCACTCTTCGTCATGGCCGGGCTTGACCGGCACGAAGGCCGGGCCGGACAAAAGACTGGCAGGATCCAATCTGCAGCCGGCGTTGCTATAGAGCGGCGCTTTGGCTAGGGTTCAAGGCTCAGCACCCGTAGCTCAGTTGGATAGAGCGCTGCCCTCCGAAGGCAGAGGTCGCAGGTTCGAATCCTGTCGGGTGCGCCATTTATAGCCTTATGGAAACCTCCTCGCCAACTTCCCGGGAATGCTTTCGTCGCTTTGTTCGGGCTGGCGCTACCAAGCATTCATGTTGCTACCATCTCTCGGTCTGGCGCGATGATTCGGGTGTCGTGAGCTCTGCGGCTTTCCGACTGGCTCCAATGGTCTCTGGCCTCAGTATCGCCTTGCTCACACTGTGATGTGGTGGCAAGCCGGAAGCGCGTTCACCGTACTGATAGGAGGCCGGACGAGATGGCAACTCTGCTTTTTACGGTTGGCCTTCTACTCGCCGTGGTCAGCGGTGTGGTACTCGCCATCATCGTTCGCATGCGCATCCGTGCTTGGCGAAGGGTTCGGGCACACGGCATCGCTGAGCCAGTTGACCGCGATGGCGCGCTAATCATAAGTGCGTGGATTGCGGGGTTAATTCTCGGTGTCTCCTTGATCCTTTTATCCTAAGCCCGCCAGTTAGTGGGAGAGGCGCGCGTTCATCCGATTCTAACAGCGAGGACGAAAATCATTGCCAGGGCCAATACAGCAATGATCGCGGCTAGAACCAAAGGTCCGCCAAGCGCGAGGCGCGCCGATTGGAGGTCCGTCTTGTTCCGTTAGCATCTGCGATTTCCCCTTAGCTATGCGGACGGAACGGGGATCATATGTCAAAAATGCTGGGGGCCGAAAAGCCAACCGCGTCAAAGTCTGGACCGAGCCCGGCCATGACGAGTTCTCGTGTTCGTGACCGCCGATGTCGCTTTAGCATCCGCCCAAAAATCTGACGCCCGCTGCATCCGGCCCGCACAAGCGGATTGGGCATTTAGACTCGCGGTGCGTGCGGGCTAGGAAGGAGGGCGGATGACGTATCCAGATCCCCGAATGGTCTGGATGAGATCAGGCGCGCCACGACCAATTTTGGCGCGCAGGCGGCTGATGTGGGTTTCTACGATCTTAGTCTTGGGGTCGAAGTGGAACTCCCATACCTTCTCCAGCAACATGGTTCGGGTCACCACGCGGCCGACGTTCCGCATGAGATACTCCAGCAGCCTAAACTCCCGCGGCTGCAAATCGATTTCTTTTCCCCCCCGCTTCACTCGATGACCAATGAGATCCATTTCCAAGTCCGCGACCTGAAGCACTGTTTCGATCTGCGCTAAGGGCGGCCGGCGTGTCAGCGCGCCGAGTCGCGCCATGAGTTCGGAGAACGCGAAGGGCTTGGTGAGATAATCGTCTCCTCCGGCCTCAAGCCCCTCGACTCGATCATCGATTCCACCACGCGCAGTCAGGAAGAGCACTGGCACTTTCACCCCGACGCTGCGGATCATCTTCACGATGGTAAGCCCGTCGAGCCCTGGCAGCATTCGATCGACCACGATCACGTCGTAATCTCCGCCGGCAGCCCTTATCAGACCGTCGCGTCCATCGGACATGTGTTCGGCGACGTGCCCGGCTCTCCGTAGGCCGTCCACGATATAAGGCGCGGTCTCCGCGTCGTCCTCGATAAGTAGGATGCGCATGGCGCCTATTTTGACAGGTTCAGTTGGATATCGCGATTCCCGATAGAGTGTCTTTCTTCGCCGAAAAGCACGCGCTGGGATTAGGGCCTGTCTTCAGTTAGGGATTCCCAAATCAGTTGTCGAGTGATTCATGGAAGTCGGCTTTGAGGAGGGCCGACC
>PLBV01000121.1 GCA_003135455.1 Hyphomicrobiales bacterium
TGCCGATCATCAAATTCTCGGTGGATTGGTGGAACACCTTGCATCAGCCGGCGAGCGTGTTCCGCTTGGGCGGGCCCACCATCGACCCGTCGCTGCTCACCCCGCTCTTCGTCATGGCGGGAGGCTTCACGCTGCTTTTCGTGCTCCTGCATCTCATCGCCATGCGGGCGGAGATCCTGCGCCGCCGCGTGCACACCCTACAGCAGATCGCGGTCGAGCGCGCCGCTTCGGCCCAAGCCTGACCGCAAAATGCCAGACCTCGGTCCGCATGCGAGCTTCATCATCGGCGCCTACGCCATCACGGTCATCGCCGTCACGGCTCTCGTGCTCGCGATTCTTAAGGACGACCGCCACCAGCGGCACCTCCTCGCCGAGCTCCAGCGGCAGGGNNGCCCTCCGCAAAGCCGGTCGCGGCCGAGCCGCTAGCGGCCGAGCCGCAGGCGGGAACCGCGCTCAAGCCGAAGTCGGCTGCACCGCCGAGGCGCAAACCCGCGCGCGGCAGGAAGCGGCAAACATGAGCGAGACCACATCTAAGCGCTCGCTCAGCCGTTGGGGGCTGCTCCTCCCCCTGCTCGTCTTCGTGGGTCTCGCCGGCCTGTTTTGGCTGGCGCTTAACGGCGGCGATCCCTCCACCCTGCCGTCGGCGCTGGTGGGCAAGCCGGTGCCCGCCTTCACGCTGCCGCCGATCGAGGAGCTTGCCGGAGATGGCGGTGCCGTCGAGGGCTTCAGCGCCGCCGATCTCGCCACCGGCCAGCCCATCATCGTCAATGTCTGGGCGTCATGGTGCGTGCCCTGCCATGACGAGCATCCCCTGCTCATGGCGCTCGCCAAGGAGAAGGGCGTGCGTCTTTACGGTATCAACTACAAGGACGACCCGGCGGCGGCGCGGCGCTTTCTCGGCCGCTATGGCAACCCGTTTGCGCGGGTGGGGGCGGATCGCTCGGGCCGCGTCGCCATCGATTGGGGGGTGTATGGGGTGCCGGAGACCTATGTGATCACGGGGGACGGCAAGATTGCGCTCCGGCATGTTGGCCCCCTCACCGAGGAGACTATCGCGCAGAAGCTTCTGCCGCTGATCCAAGAGCCTGGCAAGCCGCAGGGTTGAGCCCGCTATTTGCGGATCGTGTCCACGATCAGATTGAGCGATTCGAGGAAGTCCTGCCGTTTGGCCGGCGGCAGCACCGCCAGCAGCCGCGAGTCGGCGGATACGGCACCTGGCTCTGCGTCGCGCAGGCTCTTCCAGCCCTGCGCGGTAAGCTTGATGGCATAGGCCCTGGCATCCTCCTTGGCGCGCCGCCGCTGGATGAGCCCGCGCCCGAGCAGGCGGGCGACGATGTCGGCCAGGGTGGATCTGTCGATCCCCGTGCGCTCGACGAGTTCGGTCTGGGTCAATCCCTCTTCTTCGGCGATGGTTGTCAGCACCGCGAATTGGCGCGGTGTCAGCCCACTCAGACGAGCCTCGACCAGAAAGATGTCAGTGGCGCACTGCCCCGCACGATGGAGCAAATGCATCGCTGAGCGATCGAGTTGCCTCCCTCCTTTTGCGATCATGACCGATCCCGCCGTTTCCCGTAATACCCGCAATACGGGTATCGCTTACCTACCCACCCCTCACCCCACGGGTGCTTCACAATTCCCTACAACCCAAATCGGGGCACAGCAAACGCCAGGTTGCAATGAGCCCATAGAGTTACGCGCTCCGGGCACCCCGCTTCCAGTCACGTTTGCTTGAAATATGACGCGCGGCCCAAATATCGGTGCGCCACCTTTGGTTGACAAGATGGCGGCATGGCGGGCGAGCAATTTAGGCTTAATCGTCCTTGAAGCGCCCGTCCCCAGCCTGCCCTTTCGCCACGCCCTCATCCTCGGAGGGCTCGCCATAGCGCTGGATGAGCGGCATTTGCGCGAGCGCGAACAGGAAGGTGAGCGGCAGAAAGCCGAAGGCCTTGAAGCTCACCCAAACGTTGGTCGAGACGTTTCGCCAGACGAGCTCATTGACCAGCGCCATGGCGAGGAAGAAGAGGGCCCAGCGCCAGGTCAGCTTGCGCCACCCCTCCTCGCTGATTTTAAACACGGGACCGAGCAGGAGCTCGAGCAGCGGCTTCCTGAGCATGAGCCCTGCGGCAAGGAGGCCGGCGAACATCAGATAGACGATCGTGGGCTTCAGCTTGATGAAGGTATCGTCGCGGAGATAAAGCGTGAGCCCGCCGAACACGAGCACGACGACCCCACTCACGAGCGGCATCACCGGCAATTTGTGATAGCGGATGCGCGCCACCAGAAGTGCTATCAGCGTCGCCACCATGAAGCACGCCGTCCCGGCATAGATGCCGGCCGCCGCGTTGCCGCCGAAGAACACTAGCAGCGGCCCGAGCTCGATCAAAAGCTTGATCGGCAGCGACGGGCCCCGCACGGCAACGGTCGGGGCCACAGCGACCGCGGGCTCCGCCTGCACCTTCCGCTCAGGCTGCCGCTTCATGCTCGCTCTGCAACCCAGCGATGGCCCGGGCAAACTCTTGCGCGTCGAAAGGCCTGAGGTCGTCCAGCCCCTCGCCGACGCCGATTGCGGCGATGGGAAGCGCGAACCGCTCGGCGATGGCGACGAGGATGCCGCCACGCGCGGTGCCGTCGAGCTTGGTCACCACCAGGCTGGTCACGCCCGCGATCTCCTGGAAGGTCTGCACCTGGGCAAGCGCGTTCTGGCCGGTGGTCGCGTCGAGCACGAGCAGCACGCTGTGTGGCGCGCTCGCATCGAGCTTTTTCAACACGCGCACGATCTTGGCGAGCTCGGCCATGAGGTCGGACTTGTTATGCAAGCGGCCGGCGGTGTCGATGAGGAGCACGTCACGCCCTTCGGCGCGCGCGCGTTGGAGCGCCTCGTATGCGACCCCCGCCGGGTCGGCACCGACGGCCCCCGCGACCACCTCGGCGCCGACGCGGTCGCCCCACACCTTCAGCTGATCTATTGCCGCGGCGCGGAAGGTATCGGCGGCGGCAAGCAGCACGCTTGCGCCCTGGTCCATAAAGAGGTGGGCGAGTTTGGCGGCGGTGGTGGTCTTGCCCGTCCCGTTCACGCCGACGATGAGGATCACATGGGGGCGGGCGCCGGTTATAAGAGTGAGAGGCTGGGCCACGGGCTCGAGCACCTTGGCGATCTCCGACGCCAGCACCTCGCGCACGGCGCCCTGCGGCATCCCTTGCCCGTAGCGGGAGGCGGCGAGCGCGCCGCGGATGCGCCCCGCCATGGCGACGCCGAGATCGGCCCGGATCAGCACCTCCTCCAGTCCATCCAGGGTCTCGGCGTCGAGGCGGCGCTTGGTCAGCACCGAAACCAAATTGTCGGCAAGCGCCGACTGGCTGCGCGCGAGCCCCTGGCGGAGTTGCGTAAACCAGCTGCGCTTCGGCGGCTCTTTGAACACCGCACGCCCTTTGGGCTTCACGCTCGGCTTGGTGTCAGGAGCGGGCGCCGTTGGTCCGGTACCCGGCTTGGCGCCTGTGTCCTTGCTAGGTGCTTGATGCGGCGCCAGCGGCGCAGGCGCTACTGGGGCGGCCTTGGGCGCCAGCTGACGGCCTGGGACATGTGGCGCGGAAAGAGGCGCCTTGGGTTGAGGGCTTTTGGGCTGAGGGCTCTTAGGCTGAGGGCTGGACGGGGCCGTCACCTCGCTTGGAGCCGACGTTTCCTTCTTGCGGCGGTGTGGCGGCCTTGCTTCGGGCTTCGGTTCAGCAGGCTCGGTATGGGGACCGGCAGGGGGTGGGCCCTTAGGCGTGACGGCCGGGCGCTTGGGCTTTGCGGTGCTTCCCTGTTTCGGCCGAGGCGCGGGCGGCTCCTTTTTCGCAGGCCTTTCACGCGGGGGCTCTTTCTTGGCGGGCGCCTTGTCCGGCGATCTGCGCGCAGGCTCGCGCGAAGGCGGCTCCTTCTTGGCGGGCTCCTTGGCAACGGGCGCAGGCTCTCGAGCCGCGGGCGCGGGCTTGCCGAAGCCGAACAGCCGCTGCAACAGTCCAGGCTTCTTGTCGCTCTCGCTCATAACTTCTTGTCGCTCTCGCTCATGGGGGCCTCATCCGCAAGGAGTGCGCTGCCGTCATGGCCGCGCACCATGGCATCGACAAGCGCGCCGGCGCTGGCGCACGTCTCGGCTCTGAGCCGCACCGGCGTGAAATCGGCTGCGCGACCTTGCGCGCCATTCTCCATCAGCACCTGGATGCGCCGCCCATGGGCCCCGGCCAGATGCTGCCGCAGCGCCTGCACTCCCTTGTCGCGGAGCTCGCCCGCGCGCCTGGCGATCACCGCGCCATTGAGCTGAGGCATGCGCATCGCCGGCGTGCCCGGCCGCGGCGAGAACGGGAACACATGCAGGAAGGTCAACCCGCACTCATCCACATGGGCAAGAGAGCTGGCGAACATCTCCTCGGTCTCGGTGGGGAAGCCTGCGATCATATCGGCGCCGAACACCATGTCGGGGCGCCGACGCCGCATCTCGGCGCAGAAACGCACCGCATCGCCACGCGAATGACGCCGCTTCATCCGCTTCAAAATGAGGTCGTCACCTGCCTGCAGCGACAGATGCAGATGCGGCATCAGCCGGTCTTCCTCGGCGATCGCCGCCAGCAGCGCCTCATCCGCCTCGACGGAATCGATCGAGGAGAGCCGCAGTCGCGGCAGCTCAGGCACGAGCTTCAACACGCTGCGCACGAGCTTGCCCAGCGTCATGTCGCCCGGCAAATCGGCGCCATAGGCGGTGATGTCGACGCCGGTGAGCACGATCTCCGCATAGCCATTCTCGACCAGCCTGCGCACCTGCGCCACCACCTCGCCCGCCGGCACCGAGCGCGACGGTCCACGCCCGAAAGGAATGACGCAGAAGGTGCAGCGATGGTTGCAGCCGTTCTGGATCTGTACATAGGCGCGCGCGCGGTTGCCGAAGCCCTCGATCAGATGGGCGGCGGTCTCCGTGACCGACATGATGTCGTTGACCTTGACCCGCTCGGTCTCGAGAAGCCCCAGGCCCTTGAAGGTGCGGGCCTCGGTCTTCTCCTGATTGCCGATGACGTGGTCGACCTCGTCCATGGCGGCGAAGCGGGCAGGATCGATCTGCGCCGCGCAGCCGGTAACCACGATCTTGGCGTCGGGCCTAGCCCGGCGCGCGCGCCGGATCGCTTGGCGGGCCTGGCGCACCGCTTCTTGCGTGACGGCACACGTGTTGACGATCACGGCGTCCTTGAGGCCCGCCGCGTCCGCATGCTGGCGCATGACCTCCGACTCATAGGCATTCAGCCTGCAGCCGAAGGTGATGATCTCGATATCCGACATTTCTCGGCTTCTACCACGGTACGCCGAGCGGGGTCGAGGCGCCCTCTAATCCCTCCCCCTTTCAGTTCTCGGAAGCGGGTTTCCCCG
>PLBV01000113.1 GCA_003135455.1 Hyphomicrobiales bacterium
TGGGAATCCCTAACTGAAGACAGACCCTAGTTGGGGTAGGGGTCCTGGCTGAGGCCGCCGCTCAGCGGCTCGGGCTGGAAATCGAAATGCGGCCCGAAATCCTTGGGCGTGGGCGGCATCTCGGCCGGGCCCCAAACGTCGCGCAAGGTCATCGAGTAAGCGCCGACACCACCCGGCGAGCGACCGGCGGGGCCATAGCCGCCTGGTCTTGATGAAGCGCTGCCTTGGAGGTCGCCGGCTTGGGCCCCCAAGTTCGGCAGAGCCAATAGAGCGGTCGCCGCCACGAAGACGGCGAGAGTGGTGAGATTGCGAAGGGCGGGACGCTTCAACATGATGATTCAATCCCGAATGGGGCCTCTTGGTTCCGAATCAACCGCTAGGCTAAGGCTGAGCGCATTAATGAATACGTCACCGCACCTTCGCAAGGTTTAGCAACGCCTGGACTACGGGCAGACCTTAGCCGAGCTCGTGGCCAAGCTGAGAACCGTGCCCTTCTTGCCGACAGTCGACACGTAGCCGACACGCACTGCCTTCAAGCCGTGCTTGTGGGCCCAGTGATTGATGCGATGGTTGAGCTTCTTTACGGACCGAGCGGCGGCCGTGGATGCACTGAGGCCTCGCGCCTTGGCTGACACGATCGCACAGCTTCCGGCTTGGACTGGCTCGGAAACGGCGGTGTAGGCAGCAATTGCGGCAACGGTGGCACTCGCGATCAGAATCTTACGAATCATAGCGTTCCCCCTGTTAGGTGATTCGGCGGAAGGAGCCCGCCTAGCCAGAATATGCTATCTTTGGTGTTCACTGCATAGGCGTTCCTTGCAATACCCGAATATTCTCTTGCCTTCAAATTTTCGTGTTTCGGATGATTTTGACCGGTTTGCCCTTGTTTTGTCGCCGAAACGCGCTGTTGTGACGCAAGCTCGCCGATTCTGCCGAGGCGGCGATGCGGTGTACCGAAACGGAGGAAAACAGATGAAGCCTATTCGTTTTGCAACTATCGGAATCGTTGCAGCCGGCGCCATGTTCGGCGCAGTTGCCGCTTCGGCCGCCCCGATCCCCTCGCTGGGGAATCCTGCGGGCTATTCGAGTTCGAACGTGGTAAAGGTTGGCTGCTGGTGGTC
The DNA here is from genome assembly GCA_003135455.1 of Hyphomicrobiales bacterium. Classification (GTDB taxonomy): domain Bacteria; phylum Pseudomonadota; class Alphaproteobacteria; order Rhizobiales; family Methyloligellaceae; genus Methyloceanibacter. The sequence goes on from PLBV01000113.1 coordinate 1,122, forward strand.
GTATGGCCAATATTACTGCAGGCACAACTACTATCACCCCAACTATCGCCGCCACTATCGCTACAACTACTAGCGGCTTCGCAGCCTGAGGCGTGTTCCGCCTCAGCCGAAGATAAACGCCGGGCCTTGCGCCCGGCGTTTGCATTTTTGTCTTAGAATATTCGGACCGGCAGACGGGACGAGGTCAGACGACCGGAGCGCTATCGCGCGAAACAGAATCGCGACAGCGCTCTAGCTTTTTGTTGGAGCATGATCTTTTTGCGAAAACCGGTTCCCACATTTCTAAGATCATGCTCCGGCTCGCGAGCCCTTAGTCGGTATAGGCGAGACGGGTGAAGCTGCGGCGAGCACCGCGGCCGGGTTCCATCTCGCTGGACTTCATGAAGCCCGGGGCATCGCCGACGACGCCGCCATAAGGATGCGTCGCCGAAGCGAGCATGATCGCAGCATTGCGGCCGTTGCGGCTGGCGATGCGCGGGGGCTTGGACGGAGCCGCCTCCGCGACCTCATCCCTACGGGACCTTTGGCGCGCAGACACTTGCGTCAGCTTCGGGGTTGCCCCCATGAAGCCGCCGGCCAGGCCGCTGCCAAAACCGCGACCGCCTCCGGCGCCGCCGCCGCCGCCGGCCGTGGTCACCCGGACATTGGCTGTGCCGGAGCCGAGCATGCCGAGCGACGAGGCCGCAGCCTTGGAAACGTCGATGATCCTGCCGCCGACAAAGGGGCCACGGTCATTGATCGTCACCACGACCGAACGGCCATTGCTCAGATTCTCCACCAGGACCTTGGTGCCGAAGGGCAGCGAGCGATGGGCGGCCGTCATGGCGCTTGGGTTCATCTGCTCGCCGCTGGCGGTGCGTGAATGCAGCGCGTACCAGGACGCGTGACCGACCTGGTCGGCCTTGGCAAGATCGAGAGATAGCATTGTCGCGGCGCTGGAAAGGCCAAGGACAATGATGTTTGCTCGCATTTTCGACATGCGGGATGCTCCTTATTCGATTGTTTTGGGAGGGGTAAGACCGACGATGAATCAAGCCGGTCGGCACGCGTTGGTGCAGTGCGGTAAGTTACTGGGAAACAGGGCGAAAGATCGGCTCGCAGGGGGTCATTGAGGGGCCATTTGGGGGCGCGAGAAGCGTTTCCGATGTCACCCTTCTGCCGGCGAGAATCGTTATTCTTCAATCGCTTAGGTTGCGGCGCCGACCGCGCTTGCGGAGCCTTCGTTGGCGCCAAGGCCACGCCCCAGGAGTTAACAGCCGCCCGCTTGCAGGGTGACGCCGTCCTCGATGGGAGTGATGCGCACGCGTGCCGTTCCGGCCTCGATCATGCCGATCTCGGCGGCGGCGGCGCGGGTTACGTCGATGATGAGTCCGGCTCCGTATGGCCCGCGATCATTGATGCGCACCTCGACGCTGCGGCCATTGGCGAGATTCTCGACCCGCACATGGGTGCCGAAGGGCAGGGTGCGGTGGGCGGCGGCAAAGGCGTTTGGATCGCCAGGCTCGCTGCTCGCGGTCGGTTCGGTGTGCTGGTACCAGGCTGCGTTGCCGCACTGGCTCGCCTCGGCCGGCAGCGAACCGAAGGTCGCGGCCATCGCCGCGACGACCACGGCGAGGAGCTGCGCGCTGATCTTTCTTTGGATCAGCCTCTTACCGGTCATTTGGCGTGCCCCCTTTAGATTGCCGTTCGCCCGAGCAACGCGGTATCGATGGCCGGGGTTCCGGCAAAGAAAGGGCGCCGGCTCCTTGCGGGACCGGCGTTGAGCAGTGCGTGATTCTAGGAATGAAAGGCCCTAACGGCCCGGTGCGTAAGCGTCAGGCCCGTAGCCGGCGCAAGAGCCCTTCAGCCGGATATCGCTCCCGAGAACCTGGCAAATGTAAACCTTCTTCAGGGGATTGTTGCCAATCTCCGCGGCGGTCACCTTCCATCCATGGCTGTTGGCCACGATGGCGATCTGCTGTTCCTCGCAGTAGGGCGTCGAGATGGGGCCTTGGCTCGTGATCTGAAAGGGTCCGTCGCAGCGAATGTGGGCGGCGGCTGGCGATGCGGTCGCCAGCACCATGAGGGCGGCGCAACCGACAAGGGCGGCTGGAAGGGTTTTGCTCATCATCGTCTCCTTCGCAAAGGGGGTCAGGGGCGATCTCTCGCCAGCGCTTGGCCCAGCATATGGTGCGCGTCCGCTAAACGGCCAAATGAATGCTGGGGGCCCTCAGCTCCGCGTCGGCTAACGGCGATGCTGCACTGCCGCAAGTTTAAGCGTGGCCCCGGACATGCCCGAATCTTTGTCATGCGTCGCCTAATCATTGCCCTTTTCAACAACTATATCTATTCATGAGGAGCGAGGATTCTAAATCAAGGAAGGGATGGGGACGAACGTGGTGATGCAAAACAAGAAGACTGCACAGCCGCAGGCTCAGCAAGAGATGAGCAGCAGCCCATCGACCAGGCTCACTGAGTCCGGCGGTTGGGCATCGGGGCGGGAGCCGATGACGGGGGCGCAGGCCTCTTACCTCAAGACGTTATGCGAGCAGGTGCGCGAGCCGGGCGCCTTTCGTGAGGGCTTGAGCAAGAGCGAAGCCTCAAGGCGCATCGACGCGCTGAAAGAGAGACTGAGGCTCGGCGAGCTGCCGCCGCATACGGACTAGCCGTCCAGCTAGTCTCGTCTATGCGCGTGGGGAGAACGCCGGTTGCGAACGTAATGGCGAGGATCCCAACGCGACTTGCGGCGTTGTTGACCGGTGCGCTTGCCGCTGCACTGGTCGCGACTATTGGTGCGGGCGCTGCGATGGCTCTGACGCTCACCTCTCCCGCCTTCAAGGCGCAAGGCCAGATCCCCGCCAAATACACCTGCGAGGGCGACGAGGTCTCGGCGCCGCTTAATTGGGACGGTGTGCCCGAAGGCACCAAGAGTCTGGTGCTCATCATCGACGATCCCGACGCGCCGGACCCTACCGCGCCGAAGCGCGTCTTCGTGCATTGGGTGGTCTACAACATTCCCCCCGACCCTCACGGCCTGCCCGAGAATGCCGACGGCGAGGGGCTGCCGAAAGGTGCCTTGGCCGGCGTCAACGATTACAAGCAGTCCGGCTATCGCGGCCCCTGTCCGCCCGTCGGCCGGCACCGCTATTTCCACAAGCTCTATGCCCTCGACACCACGCTGCCGCTGAACGCCCCGACCAAGCTCGATCTGGAGGCGGCGATGGAGGGCCATGTGCTTGCCAAGGCCGAGCTGATCGGCACCTACCAGAAGGGCGACCGGTAAGGGGGATCGGCTGCCCCTTGAACTGGACGGCGGCCTTCGGCACAGTGGACGTATGCGCAAATCCTCGCCTCTGGCTTCCCTCCACACCTTGATCCTTGGCGCAGCGTTAACGGCGCTCTTTGCGCCGCCCGCCTTCGCCGCGAATTGCGGTAAGACCGCCGCCGGCTTCGAGCAGTGGCTGCAAAGCTTCAAACAGCAAGCCGCGGCGCAAGGCATTTCCCAACCGGTCATTGCCCAGGCGCTGGACGGGGTGAGCTACGACCCCGCCGTGATCGCCAAGGATCGCGGGCAGTCGGTGTTCGCCCAGAGCTTCCTGCAATTCTCCGACCGCATGGTCAACGGCAACCGCCTGCAGATCGGGTCCAGCCTTCTGAAAAAGAACGCCGACACCTTTGCCAGGGTCCAGCAAAAATATGGCGTGCCCGGTCCGGTGCTGGTCGGCTTCTGGGGGCTGGAGACCGACTTCGGCAAGGTGATGGGCAATATGGACACGCTCCGTTCGCTCGCCACACTTGCCTACGATTGCCGCCGCCCGGACGAGTTCCAGGCGCAGCTGCTCGATGCGCTCCGTGTGATTCAGCGCGGCGATCTCACGCCCGCCGAGATGCGCGGGCCCTGGGCCGGAGAGGTTGGCCAATTCCAGTTCGTGCCCAAGGTCTATTTCCAATATGCCGTCGACTTCGACGGCAGCGGCAGGCGCGACCTGATCTCGAGCACGCCGGACGCGCTGGCCTCGGCGGCGAACTATCTCAACGGGCTTGGCTGGAAGCCGGGTCAGCCCTGGCTCGAAGAGGTGCGCGTGCCGGGCGACATGGATTGGAGCCAAGCCGAGCTCACCATCAAGAAGCCGCGCGCCTATTGGGCCAAGGCCGGCGTCACCTATCCCGGCGGCAAGGCGCTGCCGGCCGATACCGTCCCCACCGCGCTGCTCCTGCCCATGGGGCGGAACGGCCCCGCCTTCCTCGCTTATCCGAATTTCGACGTCTATCTGCAATGGAACCAGAGCCTCGTCTATTCCACGTCCGCCGCCTATTACGCCACGCGCCTTGCCGGCGCGCCGGCCATGTCGCGCGGCAACGCGCCGCTCGAGCCCTTCACCCAGGCGCAGGCCAAGGAGCTGCAGCAGCTTCTCGCCAAGCGCGGCTTCGACGTCGGCAAGATCGACGGGGTAATCGGGGAGGGGACGCGCGAGGCGGTGCGCACCTTGCAGATCAAGCTCGGGCTGCCGGCGGATTCCTATCCCACGCAAGAGCTGCTGGATCGCTTGCGGGGTGGGTGAGGGGGGCTATTTTCGCCTAGTTATTCCGCCGAATGCGTCCAGCTTCTTTCGACGGCCCCCTCACGAGAATCGCCGGTTCCTGGATAGTCGCTTATGGCGGCAGAATAGTACCGGGCTTCCACTGCGGTCGCATCCGCATGTCGGCCTCACGCCGCGATCGTTCGGACCCGCGCCTCGATCGCGGCTCCAAGCTCACGCCGTGCTCGGCGCAAGTCGTAATCGGCTTGCAACGCCAGCCAGACTCCGCTGAGGTTCCGAAATACCTCGCCAGCCGCAATGCGGTATCAGCGGTGATGCTCCGCTTGTCGTGCACGATCTCGTTGATCCGGCCCACCGGAACGTCGAGGTCGGGGGCGAGCCTGTTCTGGCTCACGCCGTTCGGTTCCATGAACTCGAGGCGCAATATCTCACCCGGCGGAATCAACTCGAGACGTCGCGGCTTTACGGACATGGTGCTGGCCTATTCCGCTCTGCGGAATACGTCAAACGGAATGGCCGGCACCTCGGGTTGACAGCCCTTGGCGCTGCCTGTGTGATCGGATCGGGCCAAGATAATAGTCAGTGGGGGGCGCAGTGACTGACAAGAAAGAGCCACGGACCGATCTCGCCTCGCGGCGCAGCTTTCTGAAGCTCTCGGCCGCGGCCGCCGGTGTGCCGTTGCTCGCAGCGACAAGCGTCGCCACCCCCCAATCGGCAGCTGCCGCCGGCAGCCAGTCGGCGCCCTCTGGCGCAAAGTCCACGCCCGGCTTCGAGCATCTCGTGGTGCTGATGTTCGCGAATCGCTCCTTCGACAATCTGCTTGGGTTTCTCTATCCACCCGGCAGCGTTCCGGCTGGCCAGTCCTTCGATGGTGCTGCGAATGGCGACCACAGCAATGCCTCGCCAGGCGGCCCGGTGCCGGCCCATCTCTATGAGGGCTCCACCGACTTCATCATGCGCAGCCCCACGCCGGACCCGGCGAGGAATATCCGCACGTCAACACGCAATTGTTCGGGACCGTGGATCCACCGTCCAACGCGCATCTGAACTTCATCCAGATGACGGCGCCCTTCAATGCGCCGCCGGCCGGCAAACCCGCCGATATGAGCGGCTTCGTGCAGGACTACATCAACACTTTCATCGCCACCGAGGGACGCGAGCCGCGGCCTGAGGAATACGCAATCGTCATGGGCTGCTTCAGCCCGGAGATGCTGCCGGTGGTGAGCACGCTGGCGCGAGGATTCGCCGTCTATGATGCGTGGTTTTGCGGCGTGCCGTCACAGACCTTCTGCAACCGCTCTTTCTTCAATGCGTCGGCCTCGTCGGGCTTCGTCACCAATAAGGGTGGCCCCGACGGCTACCAGAAATGGGAGAAGAACGTCGCGCCCACCATCTTCAACCGGCTGGAGGAGGCGGGCATCTCCTGGGCGGTCTATTTCGACGAGAGCCAGGTGATCTCGCTGACCGGCTTCATCAACGCGCCGGCGCTGGAGCCCTATTGGAAGACCCGTTTCCGCACCATGGCGGAGTTCCATGCCGACGCGGCTAAGGGCGAGCTGCCGGCCTATGCCTTCATCGAGCCGCGCCTGATCTTCGATCACAACGACATGCATCCGCCGGTCGCCTCCTTCGAGTTCACCGAGGCCGACGGCAGGAAAGACCTGGTGGGCGCGGTCTCCGACGTGCGGGCAGGGGAGACGCTGCTGCATGAGGTCTACACATCGATACGGACGAGCGCGAGCGGGGATGGCTCCAACGCGATGAACACCATGCTGCTCGTTACCTTCGACGAGCATGGCGGGACCTACGACCATGTGCCGCCGCCGCCGGCTGTCGCGCCGGGCGTGGTCACCGATCCGGAGATGGGGTTCCGGTTCGACCGCCTTGGGGTGCGCGTGCCGGCCATCGCCATCTCGGCCTATACGCGGGCGGGCACGATCATCCATGACGAGATGCACCACGCCGCGGCGATCGCAACGCTCTGCGGCAAATACGGATTGAAGCCGCTCACCGCGCGCGATGACGGCGCGCGTGATCTTTCCAACGCCATCAATCGGACCGAGCCGCGCGCAATTTGCGACTAGCCGGAGACGACGCCGCCTTACGTGCCGCCCAATCCGGAAGCGCGCGGTCCCTTCACCGGGGCTGCGGCCCGAACGCCGCTCACCCCGCCGGCAAAGTCACTGATGGGCATGCTGGTTCAAAAATACGGCCTGCCGACGGACAAGGAGCCGGAGACCTTCGGCGAGGCCTATGAGCAGCTGCAGCGTCTTGGCCGGGGGCTATTCCGCTAGCTAACGTTGCGTCAGCGTTGACTCTGATCGTCATACCGCTCCGGCTCTAAGCCTGAGCTGGGGTCACCGCCGCGACTTCCTTGGTGAAGGCCTGGATGCGGCCGATGTCGTGATACTCGGTCAGGCGCACCGGCCAGCCCTCCTCGAGCGTCCAGAAATTGACGAAGATCGATTCGAGCGGCACGCCGGTTTCGCGGTGGCGATAGCGGACCGGGATCTCCACGGCGGCGCGGTTCCCATCGATCATCAGCTCGCTCGTGTCGAAGCGCAGAAAGTCGAACTCGACGGTAGTGAGCCGTAGCCGCGAGAGCGCGGCGTGCTTGCCGTTGCAGGCCCCACCCAAGGGGTGGATTTCGGTCGGAATGTTGACCACGTGGCAAAAATCGTCGGGCAGGTAGCTCGCGAGCCACTCCAAATCCTGCGCCCGCCAAGCGTCGTAGATATCCTCAAGGATCGTTGCAGCCGACTTGACCATCGTCCCCCTCCCCACGTCCCATCTCATTAGTAACACGGGTGGCCGATTGGACCATAAGCCCGCGCGTGTCCGTCCACCGGTGTCTGACGGCCCGGCGCTCTCGTCGCGCCCGGCTGATCAGTGCTTCTTTTTGAACGCGTGGGTACCGGGCTTGCCGGCCTTGGAGCGGCCGCGGCGCTTCTCAAACGAGGCCAGCGGGATCTCGCGGTTGTGCGGGCCCATCTCGTCCAGCGTCGGCTTGTGCGGCCGGGTCAGAGGGTCTTGTGACCCCGTCACCACACCCTCTCCCCACTGGGGTGAGGGGGCCTCAATAGAACTTTCCAATTCCGCTTGGCGTGCCAGCGGGTCATTGGCGATGGCGAGCTCCATCTGGCGCAGGCGCTTAACCTCGTCGCGCAGCCGCGCCGCCTCCTCGAATTCGAGATCGGCCGCCGCGGTCCGCATACGCTTCTCCATGTCGGCGACCACCGCTTCGAGATTATGTCCGATCAGCGCCTGCTCGCCTTCGCCGAAGCCCGCGCCGGCATCGACCAGCACGTGGTCGCGCTCATAGACCGAGGCCATGATGTCGCCGATGCGCGTCTTCACGCTTTGCGGGGTGATGCCGTTCGCCTCGTTCCAGGCCGTCTGCTTCTCGCGCCGCCGCGCCGTCTCGGCCATGGCCCGCTCCATCGAGCCCGTGATGCGATCCGCATAAAGGATCACGTGGCCATCGACGTTGCGCGCGGCGCGGCCNNCGATGGTCTGGATCAGCGAGGTCTCCGAGCGCAGGAAGCCCTCCTTGTCGGCATCGAGAATGGCGACCAGCGCGCATTCCGGAATGTCCAGGCCCTCCCGCAAGAGGTTGATGCCCACCAGTACGTCGAAGGCGCCAAGCCTAAGATCGCGGATGATCTCGATGCGCTCCAGCGTCTCCACGTCGGAATGCATGTAGCGCACGCGGATGCCCTGTTCGTGCATATATTCGGTCAGATCCTCGGCCATGCGCTTGGTCAGCGTGGTGACCAGAATGCGATAGCCTTGCGCCACGACTTTTCGCGTCTCGTCGATCAGATCGTCCACCTGGGTGGAGGCGGGCCGGATCAGCACGGGCGGATCGACGAGGCCCGTCGGCCGGATTACTTGCTCGGCGAAGACACCGCCGGTCTGGGCGAGTTCCCACGGCCCGGGCGTGGCCGAGACGAAGACGGTCTGCGGCCGCATGGCGTCCCATTCCTCAAAACGGAGCGGCCGGTTGTCCATGCAGGAAGGGAGGCGGAAGCCGTATTCGGCCAGCGTCGTTTTGCGCCGATAGTCGCCGCGGAACATGCCGCCGATCTGCGGCACGGTGACGTGGCTCTCATCGACGAAGACGAGCGCGTTGTCGGGCAGATATTCGAACAGGGTCGGCGGCGGCTCCCCGGCTTTGCGGCCCGTCAGATAGCGCGAATAGTTCTCGATGCCGGCGCAAGAGCCCGTCGCCTCCATCATCTCCAGATCGAACAGGGTGCGCTGCTCCAGCCGCTGCGCCTCGAGGAGCCGGCCGATCCGGTGGAGCTCGTCGAGCCGCTGCTTCAGCTCTTCCTTGATGCCGCGCAGCGCCTGCTTCAGCGTGGGCTTGGGCGTCACATAGTGGGAGTTGGCATAGACCTTCACCAGGCTGAACTCGTCGGTCTTGGCGCCGGTCAGGGGATCGAACTCGACGAGGCTCTCCACCTCGTCGCCGAACAGGGTGATGCGCCAGGCGCGATCGTCCAGGTGAGCGGGCCACAGCTCGATGGTGTCGCCGCGCACGCGGAAGGAGCCGCGCGCGAAGCTCACATCGTTGCGCCGGTATTGCAGTGCCACGAGATCGGCCATCAGCCGACGCTGCTCGATCTTGTCGCCGCGCTTGAGGCTGAAGGTCATGGCGGTATAGGTCTCGACCGAGCCGATGCNNCCGATGCCGTAGATGCAGGACACGGACGCCACGATGATCACGTCGTCGCGCTCGATCAGGGCGCGCGTCGCCGCATGGCGCATGCGGTCGATCTGCTCGTTGATTGAGGAGTCCTTCTCGATATAGGTGTCGGTGCGCGGGATATA
>PLBV01000073.1 GCA_003135455.1 Hyphomicrobiales bacterium
CTCAACTGAAGACAAGCCCTAGTTGGCTGTCGCCCAATATTGGGCATTGCCGCGAAATAGATGGGTCTTGCACAGGGCCCAGTTGCGACCCTAAAGTGAAGCGCTTTGCGGGCAGACTGCGAACCCGGGTGGAGATTGGCCACGGGCGGTCCTTGGGAGTGGTCATGGTTTCTTTCCCCGGTTTCTAGGCTTGCCTCATGCGGTCCGCCGGCCGTTTGGGCAACCGGACCATTCCGAAGGGGAAAAGGAGCTTTCCATGCGTCAGACCGGGACGGTCAAATTCTTCAATCATTCGCGGGGGTTCGGCTTCATTACGCCGGACGATGGCGGCAAGGACGTGTTTCTGCATATTTCGGCGCTGCAGCACTCAGGTCTTGCCGCCCCTGACGAGGGCGCGCGGGTGTCGTTCGAAACCGAGCCGGACCGCCGTGGCAAGGGTCCCCAGGCCATCAACGTGCAACTCGGCGAATAGCCCTTCCTCCCATTCATACGTCCTGTCCTCCCCGACCGTCGGCTTGCGGGCGCGCCGCTACAGGCATGCGGGGGGCCTTGCGCATGATCGGTGAGGCATGACCGGTGAGACATGATCGGTAAGACATGGGCGTGAGCCGTGGAAGCGACCGGGGCGGCGAGCTTGCAAGCGTGCTCGACCGCCTGGCCGCCGAGCGCGAGCCGGCGCTCGGCCGGTTGTTCCGGCTGCTCGCCATCCCGAGCGTCTCGACCGATCCCGCTTTTCACGCCCATTGCCTTGCCGCCGCCGAATGGTGTGCCGGCGCGCTCCGCGAGATCGGGTTCGAGGCCGAAATTAGGCCGACGTCAGGCAAGCCCATTGTGGTCGGCCATTGGCGCGAGCAAAGCGCCGGCGCGCGGACGCGCGTGCTGTTCTACGGCCATTACGACGTGCAGCCGGCCGACCCGTTGGAGGAATGGAGCGCGCCGCCTTTCTCGCCCCAGCTCACCCCGGACCCGCGCTACGGCACCGTCATCGTCGCCCGCGGCGCCTCCGACGACAAAGGCCAAGTGATGACCTTCATCGAGGCATGCCGCGCCTGGCTCGATGTCCATGGGCGCCTGCCGGTCGACGTCACCGTGCTGATCGAAGGGGAGGAAGAGTCGGGCAGTCCGTCGCTCGCGCCCTTTCTTGAGCAGCACGCCGAAGAGCTTCAAGCCGATGTCGCCCTTGTCTGCGACACCGGACAATGGGACGAGCGGACGCCCGCCATCACCGCCTTCCTGCGTGGGCTTGCCTTTTCCGAGATCACAATCACCGGCCCCTCGCGCGACCTGCACTCCGGCATCTATGGTGGCCCGGCACGGAACCCCATCAAGGCGCTGACAAAGCTCATGGTCGAGCTGCACGATGCCGACGGACGCGTCACCCTTCCGGGCTTCTACGATGATGTCATGCGCCCGTCGGAGGCGCAGCTCGCCCAATGGCAGTCCTTGGGCTTCGACGCTGCGGCGTTCTTGGGCGGCGTGGGCCTCCGCGAGCCCGCGGGCGAAGCGGGCGTCAGCGTGCTCGAGCAGCTCTGGTCGCGGCCCACCGCCGAGATCAATGGCATCTTCGGCGGCTATACGGGACCGGGCACCAAGACGGTGATTCCCTCCCGCGCCACCGCCAAGCTGTCCTTCCGCCTCGTGCCGAACCAGGACCCACGCAAGATCCTCGACGGGCTGCACCGTTTCGTTGCGGAGCGGCTGCCACCCGATTGCACGGCCTCCTTCGCCGGCGAAGGAGGCTCGCCCGCCGTCGGCTTCGACACCGCAGCACCTGCGTTCAAAGCAGCAGCCAAGGCACTTGAGCAGGAATGGGGCAAGCCCCCGGTGATCATCGGCTGCGGTGCCTCCATTCCCATCGTCGAATCCTTCCGCTCGCGCCTTGGCATGGAGGCGCTCCTGGTCGGCTTTTCGCTCGACGACGACCGCATTCATTCGCCGAATGAGAAGTACAATCTGGAGAGCTTCATCAAGGGCGCCCGCAGCTGGGCGCGCATCCTGCATGAGCTCGGGGGAGCCGACGCCGATGCCGGGATTTAGAACATGATCTTAGAAAAGTGGGACCGGTTTTCCGAAAAGATCGTGCGTCAAATAAAGAGCATCATCGGCGAAAACGTGGATGCCCGGCACGAGGCTTGTGCTCGGGCCGGCGAAGCCGGACCCGAGTGCTGGGCATGAGGAAAACTGGATAAGGCCGAGGGTATTTTAGAAGTGGTAGATGAGCGAGCCCCGATAGGTATCCACATTGGGATCGTATTTCACGTTACCGCCGGGATAAGACACCGAATCCTTGCCGAAATCGGTGAACTGATAGTCGAAGCGCGCGCTCCAATTCGGGTTGAACGCGACCTCGGCACCGCCGCCGACGCTCCAGCCGAAAAATGTCCCGTCGCGTGAGGCGCCACCGGGTCCGTTGATGGGCAGGCTGGCATCGGCCCACGCACCGCCAATGGTGGCGAAAAGCAGCACCTGCGGCGTGACGGCGACGCCGGCCCGGAGGCGCAGATCGGCCATGGTGTCGATGCTCGGCTTGGCGATGTTGGCGCCGCCGGCAAATCGCTGGCTGCCGCTGATGTCGGCGGCGACGACGTCGCCCTCGAGGCCCATGACGATGGGTCCGTTCTGCCAGTTCCAGCCGCCGGTGACGCCGCCGAGGAGGCCGCTCGCTTGGATGTCGGTGGGCGTCTCGGAAAATGCGATGCCGGAGGTGGCGCCGCCCAAGGTGGCGCCGACCCACCAGCCGGCAAACAGCTCGGGCCGAGGCGGAGGTCCCGCATCATAGATTGGAGGCGGACCATTGGGTCCGAGGTCGGCACTCAACGCCGGGCTCGAGGCCGTGGCGCCAGCCATCAACACGGCGGCAAGAGCCACAACCTGGTCAAATCGCGCACGCATAACAGTTCCCCTCACGATTGGACCCGGTCCGTCACCGCGCCAGCACGACTCTGCTGGAACCAAGCGCTCACGGCCCCAAGGTAGTGCCCTACCCTTACCGAATGTTAACGATAGAGAAGGGCAAAACTGGGCAGGGTTAGCGGCGGGTTAATGACCATCCCAAGGCAGAACACGGCGCCGCTTCAGACCCATCTTTAGCCAGCGGCTGCAGGCTTCTGAGCCGATGGCACGACGCGCCAGATGACGCCGCCGAAATCGTCGGAGACGAAGACCGTCCCGTCAGGTGCCTCGGCGAGATCGACCGGGCGCCCCAGAACCTCGCCATCCTTGAGGAAACCGGTGAGGAAGGGCGTCTGGCTGATCGCGCCGTCGCGCCAGGTCAGCGCCACCACCTGATAGCCGTCCTTGCGCGACCGGTTCCAGCTTCCATGCTCGGCGACGAGCGCCGTGTCGGCAAGGCTCGGCGCCCCAGCATGGCGCAGGAAGATGATCGAGAGCGGCGCCACATGGGCCGGCAGCTTGTAGACGGGCGCGATCGCGATCTTGGCGCGCTCGCCTGCCTGCTGGCCGTAGTCCGGATCGGGCACGTTGTCGCCGTGGAGGTAAGGCCAGCCATAGAAGCCGCCTTCCACGATACGGTTGACGTCCTCCGGCGGGAAGTCGTCGCCCAGCCAATCGCGGCCATTGTCGACGCCGTAAAGATCGCCGGTGCCCGGTTGCCAATCGAAGCCCACGGTATTGCGTAGGCCGCTCGCGAACAGCTCAGGCTTCTCGCCGGGCTTGAAGCGGATGATCGCCGCGCGCCAGGGGTTGCTCTCGATGCACACATTGCAGCTTGCCCCGATCGACACATAGAAGACGCCGTCCGGCCCCTTCTTGATGGTGCGCGACCAATGCATGCCGCCCGGCGGCAGATCGGCAAGCACCGTTTCCAGGCTGCCTGTGACGCGTCCGGCCTCAGCATCGAAGCCCGTGCGCAGCACGCGCCCATCCTCAGCCACATAGAGCTGATCGCCATCAAGCGTCAGCCCGGTCACATTGTGCAAGCCATCGATCAGGGTCACGACGCCGTCGGCGCGCCCGTCGCCATCCTTGTCGGCCTTGATGAGCAACACGCGGGCGGGAGGCGAGGACAGGATGATGTCGCCTCTGGGCGTCAGCGCCATACTGCGGGCATCGCCGAGCCCAGTGGCATAAGCGTTGACGGTGAAGCCTTGCGGCGGCTTGAGCTGCGACGCGATGCCGTCAGTCTCGCCGGGCGAGCGCGCTTCCGATGGAGGCACGGCGATGCTGACGGGCAGCCAATGCCAGCCAAGAACGAGCAGCGCCACCACGACGATGCCCAGCACCAGCATCACGCGCCTATGGGTGATCAGCGGTCTTGGCCCCTCTGGACGCATCACTCTCCTCCGACACGCTTAAGCCGCGCGGAACAGTGCGACCAAGCCATGGGTCTGGATCTCGACCGTGGCGAAACGCTGCTCAAGGCCCCGGGTCAAGCCGTCGAGATCGTCACGCCGATTGTTGAACACGCCCTTGCCATTATAGAGCGCGAGCAGGGCGCGCGCGGTTCCATTGGGGCCGATGTCGCGCCCAAGAATGGTGGCGCCGAATAGGGGCCCGCGCGGCCGCATCAACGGCTGCAATCGATCGATCACGCCGAGTTTCTCGGCCATGGTGCCGGGCAGGCAATGCAGCACATAGGTGAGGCCGACCGAATCGAAAGGCGAAGCGCCAAGGCCGTTCGGACGCTCAAGCGGCGCAAGCAGATTGGCGCGCCACGAACGAGGGCTGAAGCGCGCGAGCCGCTTGCCCGCCACCGCCAGACAGTTCTCGTTGACGTCGAGCAGCACGAGCCGGTCGAAGGCAGCGCGCCCCGCGCGCTCGATGAACAAGCCGGTCCCGACGCCGGCCTCGAGATGGTTGGCCGAAAGATTGGCGGCATAGAGCTGCGTCAACCGCTCAGTGGGGCAGCGCCAGGCGAAGCGGTTGGAAAGCCCGTGGACGATGCGATCGTAGAAAGACAGCATGAACGGGGTGTAGATCGCGTGCGCTTTGGCGACCGCATCGGGGTCGTACGCGCCGTCGGTGTGTCTTGGGCCGGGCTCAGCATCCATGCGCGGGATATGAGACCGAGTGCGTACGAAAAAAAGGGCGCCGCAGGGGCGCCCTTTTGAGGTGGGAAGTGCTTTTTGGGGAAGTTGGTTAGAAAGCGGCCTTGAACGTGCCAACGACACGCGTGTCGCATTGGAAACCGGGCTGATTCGTGCAGACGTCCGAATTGGTGTCCCAGTAGCGCACGTCGAACGTCAGTGCCGGCTTGTCCCAGAAGGCCAGCGTCAGACCGGCATTCCAATAGCTGTAGCTGATCCCGCCATCATTGGAGTCACCCCATTGATGACCAAACACGCCGCTGACGGTCGGGGTGAACACCCAGACCTTGTTAAAGGTCCAACCGGCGCCAAGCTCGAGGACATCGTTGGGGCCGAAACCACCAAAGACGTCGTCGGACCAGTAGTTGGTGAGGCTGAGCGCCAGCTTGCTATCGAAGAAGCTACGCGACACGCCGGTCTTGATTTCATTGTAGGGCAAGTGGGCAGGACCGAAAGAGTTCGGATAGCTGTAGTAGATGTCGCCGATATCGAAGGTGAAGCCCTGCCACGTCGGTCTGATACCGCCGTACCAGTCAATCTCGAGAGAGGCGATGTCCTCGAAAACTGCCGGGTTCGCCGTCTGTGCGGCGCCGAAGTTCAAGTTCGAGCCCCAAATGCCGAGATAAAAGATGTTGTAGGTGGCGTCGAACTCGCCCTGCAACGCTGGATTCTCGTCCGTTTGCGAGAAACCGCGGAACACATAGTCCGTAGTCAAGTCGACATTGCCAGAGATGACGAGCTTGGTCGGTGCCGCCGCCGCTACTGGAGCGGGCGCCTGGTAGAGATCCGCTGCGTAGGCTGGAACGGCACATCCAGCAATCAGTGCCACTCCAACAATACTCGACTTCATCTTCCCCGTTAACGTGTTTTTCCGAGCCATTTCTTACGTCCCCCGGTTAGGTCCTTGTTCCTGCGATAGAAACCGTTTTCGAGGGGAGCCGCAGCACGTGCGAGTCGGTGGCGTGAGGCCCCCCGTGTTTCAGCGTTAGAATAACCAGTCAGACTATCGGAGCAACGGGAAAACCCAGCCTTCTCAAAAGATTTGGAGCTGTGTGACTATTCCGCAATGGTACCTCAGCCATTGGCGAGCGAATGGGCTTTGCTCATGCTCGGCGCTGTGCAATTACTCAAGTGGACTGCACAAGACATCGGCAATTGCCTAAGGAACGGGCGGGGAACGAAGGCAACGTCAATTCAGAGAGTTGCCGCTTCCGCCTGAGACCCGGCCTGCAGCCCCGTGAGTCGGGGTTGTTTGCATCTCCGCTGTCACCTAAAGTGGGCCGACCCGCGATGGCATTCCGCAAGCAACGCTAACAATTAGGCCCCCGGGCAAAGCCAAGACATGGCCCAAGATGACGATCCAGCGACCGTGCTCGTGACCGGCGCGGCCCGCCGGCTTGGGCGGGCGATCGCGCTCCACCTTGCTGGCCGAGGCGCCCGAATCGGGGTGCATTATCACCGCTCCGAGGCGGAAGCCGCAGGCCTGGTCGCTGAGATAGAAGCCTTAGGGGGCAAGGCCGTGGCGTTTGGAGCCGACCTCGCCCGGATGGAGGAGCTAGGGTCCCTCATCGAGGCCTGCGCCGAGCGGCTAGGGCACCCGACCTGCCTCATCAACAATGCCGCGCGTTTCCAATGGGACGACGTTGCCAGTCTCAATCCCGCCGGCTGGCAGGCCCATCTTGACATCAATCTCCGCGCGCCCATCTTTCTCGCCCAAGCCTTTGCCAGGGCGTTGCCGGAAGAGGCCTCAGGCTCGGTGATCAACATCATCGATCAGCGGGTGTGGCGTCTCACCCCGGAGTTCTTCTCCTACACCGTCGCCAAATCGGCCCTTTGGACGGCGACCAAGACGCTGGCCCAGGCGCTTAGCCCCCGCATCCGCGTCAACGCCATCGGCCCCGGACCGGTGCTGCCGAGCCACCGGCAAAGCGAGGCAGAGTTCTTAGCCGAATGCCAGTCGACGCCGCTCCAGCGAGGCGCCACACCGGCGGAGGTCTGCGCCGCTATTGACTTTCTTCTGGCCACGCCGTCGGTCACCGGCCAGATGATCGCGCTCGACGGCGGCCAGCACCTCGCCTGGGCACGCGATTCCGGCGGCCAAAATAGCTCGAGATAGCTGAAGCCCGAGGGCTTGAAGCCGGTCACGCTTAGACCTTACCTTCAATTTCGTTGAGGGCGCATCACCTATCGGCGCCAACCAGGACCCCCATGCCGGTCGAGACCAAAGACAGCGCCAGAGCCTCGCTCCTTTCGCGCGTGCAAAAAGCACTGCGCGGGGTCGAGACCGGTGCGCTGGTCATCGCCCGCCATGCTAAGACCGCACCTGCCGGCCCCGGCGTCTACCGCATGATCGATGCCGAGGGCCAAGTGCTCTATGTGGGCAAGGCGCGCCACCTCAAGAAGCGCGTGCAGAGCTATGCCCGCGCGGGAAGCCACAATAACCGCATCGTCCGCATGATCGCCGACACGGCGAGCATGGAGTTCGTTACCACGGCGACGGAGATCGAGGCGCTTCTGCTCGAGGCCAATCTGATCAAGCGGCTGAAGCCCCGCTACAACGTGGTGCTGAGGGACGACAAGTCCTTTCCCTTCATCCTCATCACCCGCGACCACCCGGTGCCGCAGATCCTGAAGCATCGGGGGGCGCGCAATCGCAAAGGGGACTATTTCGGCCCCTTCGCTTCGGCCGGCGCCGTCGGCCGTACCATCAATACGCTGCAGCGCGCTTTTCTGCTCCGGTCTTGTTCCGATGCCTATTACGAAAGCCGGCTGCGCCCCTGCCTGCTCTACCAGATCAAGCGGTGCAGCGCCCCCTGCACAAGCGAGATCTCGGAGGAAGGCTATGCGGCGCTGGTCGACGAGGCCTCACGATTCTTGACTGGCGAGAGCGACGAGGTGAAGCGGCGGCTGCACGCGCTCATGGACGAGGCGAGCCTCCGCCAAGACTATGAGCGCGCGGCGAGCTTCCGCGACCGCTTGACGGCGCTCTCCCACATCCAGTCGCGCCAGGGCATCAACCCAAAAACGGTGAAAGAGGCCGACGTCTTCGCCGCCCATCAGGAGGCGGCGCAGACTTGCATCCAGGTCTTCTTCTTCCGTACCGGCAACAATTGGGGCAACCGTGCCTATTACCCCCGCGCCGATAAGAGCCTGCCCGTCGAGGAGGTGCTGGAGCCGTTCGTGGCGCAATTCTACGACGACAAGCCGCCGCCGAAGCTAATACTGCTCTCCCACGAAATTCCCGGCCGCCGGCTGCTCGCCGAGGCCCTGTCCATGCGCGCCGGCCACAAGATCGGCGTGTCAACGCCCCAGCGCGGCGAGAAGCACGAGCTCGTGACGCATGCGCTCACCAATGCGCGTGAGGCTCTGGCGCGTCGTCTGGCCGAGTCCTCCTCGCAGGCGGCGATCTTGGCCAAGCTCGCCCAGCTGTTGGAGCTCGACGAGCCTCCCGAGCGCATCGAGGTCTTCGACAACAGCCATATCTCCGGGTCAAATCCGGTGGGCGCCATGATCGTTGCCGGGCCGGAAGGCTTCATCAAAGGTCAATACCGGAAGTTCAACATCCGCTCGGAAGACATTGCTCCAGGCGACGACTACGCCATGATGCGCGAGATGCTGACCAGGCGCTTCAGCAAGCTCGCCAAGGACCCGGTGACTGGCTGGGTGGCCCCGGACCTGGTGCTGATCGACGGCGGCCCTGGACAGCTTTCTACCGCGCACACAGTGCTGGACGAGCTCGGCCTAACGGACATCAAGGTCGCCGCCATCGCCAAGGGCCCCGACCGCAATGCCGGACGCGAGCGCATTTATCTCCGCGGGCGTGAGACCATGATTTTGGAACCGCGCGATCCCGTGCTTTACTGCCTGCAGAAGCTCAGGGACGAGGCGCATCGCTTTGCCATCGGTGCCCACCGCGCGCGGCGCAAGAAAGCCATCGGCATCTCGCCGCTCGACGAGGTGCCGGGCATCGGACCCGCCCGCAAGCGGGCGCTATTGCAGCATTTCGGCTCGGCCAAGGCGGTGAGCCGCGCGGGGATGGCCGACCTTGCCGGCGTTGGCGGCATCAGCGCGCAGATGGCGAAGGCCATCTACGACCACTTCCATGAGCGCGGGTAGCTGACGTGGATGGACAGTCGAACATGGTGCAGCAGGACTTGAGCGGACGAGCGCCAGCGCGAGGGACCGGCCGCGGCCGTTTCGGAAGCTTGCCGAACCTGCTCACCTATGGCCGCATCCTAGCCATTCCGGCGCTGGTCGCCTGCTTCTTCGTCAAGGGCGATTGGGGTCGCTGGCTCGCCATGAGCATCTTCATAGCCGCCGGTGTCAGCGACTTTCTCGACGGCTATTTCGCCCGCGCCTGGGAGCAGCAAAGCGCCATCGGCCGCATGCTCGATCCCATCGCCGACAAGCTGATCGTGTCGGCAGCCCTGATGATGCTCGCCGCCGACCAGACCATCGCCGGCTGGTCGCTGTGGGCCGGCGTCATCATCCTTTGCCGCGAGATCCTAGTCTCGGGGTTGCGCGAGTTCTTGGGCACGCTGGCGGTCAGCGTGCCGGTGACCCAACTCGCCAAGTGGAAGACGGCGATGCAGATGGTGGCCATCGGCTTCCTGCTCGCCGGCAGCGCGGGCGACAAGATCTTCCCCCTGACCACCATGACCGGGATCACGCTGCTTTGGATCTCGGCGCTGCTCACCCTCTTTACCGGCTACGACTATCTGCTCGCAGCTCTCCGCCACGCCATGACCGACGAGGACTGACGAGCATGCGTCTCCTCTATTTCGCCTGGGTCAAGGAAAAGACCGGCGTCGCCGCCGAGGAGGTCGAGCTGCCGCCAAGTGTCACCACGGTGGGTGAGCTGATGGACTGGTTAAAGACGCGGGGGCCGGAATTCGCCGATGCCTTCGCGCGCACCGACGTGGTCCGTGCCGCCATCGACCAGACCCATGTGCGCCATGACGCGCGGCTCGCCGGCGCATACGAGATCGCCTTCTTCCCGCCGGTGACCGGAGGCTAGCTGTGATCCGGGTGCAGGAGGAGGACTTCGATCTGGGCGCCGAGGTCGCGCTTCTCAAGGAGGGGCGCACCGACATCGGCGCCATCGTCGCCTTCCTTGGTACCGTGCGCGATCGCGGCGGGGCGGTAGAGGAGATGACGCTCGAGCACTATCCCGCCATGACGGAAGCCGAGCTTGCCCGCATCGAGGCCGAAGCGAATGCCCGCTGGCCGCTGCAGGCCTCGCTTATCATCCATCGCTATGGAACGCTCAAACCCGGCGACAACATCGTGCTGGTGGCGACCGCGTCGGAGCATCGCGACGCCGCCTTCGCCGCCGCCGAGTTCCTCATAGATTACCTCAAGACCGGCGCGCCTTTCTGGAAGCGCGAGAGCGGCCCCGAAGGCCACCGCTGGGTGGAGGCCGACGCGCGCGATGAGGGTGCGTATGCGCGCTGGAAGACGACCAAGGACGCTGCCGAGTAACTGCCGCGCAGTTGATCTCCTAATTCACCTCATTCGTCATGCCCGGCACGCGGGTCCGGCTTCGCCCGGCCCGAGCACAAGCCTTGTGCCCCCACGTCTTTGAAATGGGCATAGACCTAAACGTGGATGGCCGGGACCCTCCCGTCGTTGCCCGGGGGCAGCCTAAGCCGGCCATGCATGACGACGCTTGTGTCTTGGCAGGGCGAGTTGCTCAGTAGACCCGCACACCGCGCGGGGCGAGCGGCAGATAGGGCCCCCAGACACAGACATCGCCCCAACCGCAGAAGTCCCGCCGGCATGTCCGCTGATAGGAGCAAGAGCGGCAGTGATAGACTGGCCGGCACCCGGTGCAGCGCGCGATCCGCTGGCAATCGCGCCAGACGAGCACCGGCGTCCATAAGGGTTGATGCTGAAAGGCGCCTGCCCCATTGCCGGCGACCGTCGCGCCAGCGCTGCCATGGGCGATCAAGAGAGCGCCGAGCGCCACCGCGATGAGCGAGGCCAGGATCAGCCCCATGCGTGCCTTGTGCATATCATCCCCCCCGCCCTGCCGAAGCCCGCTTAAGAGTGCAGCTTGCCGGGCTCACGATCAAGCTCGCTCTCTTCACCGGTAGAGCACGGAGCTTGCGGGCGGCCGGCGGCGCTCCCAGCCTTCCCGCTGCAACACCGGCGTGTCGTGCTCCTCTACCGGATAGCCCACGCAAAGATGGCCGATAAAGGCCCAGTCCCCCGGCACCTCCAGGATCTCCGCCATGCGGGCTGGGTCGAGGATCGAGACCCATCCAAGCCCGAGCCCGTCGGCCCGCGCCGCGAGCCACAGCGTATGCATGGCGATGGCCACCGAATAGTCGAGCGTCTGCGGCATGGTGAGCCGCCCGAGCCCCTTGCCTTGCGCCGTCGACCGGTCGGCGAACACGCTCACCTGAGCCGGCGCATCGTCAAGGCCCGCAAGCTTCAGCCGCGCATAGAGTGCGGCGCGGTCAGGCGTCTGCGCCTCGAGCGCCTCATGATTGCATTGCTCGAATGAGGCGTGGATGGCGGCGCGGCGGGCGGGGTCGCGGACCAGGACGAAGCGCCAAGGCTCGCTCAAGCCGACCGAGGGCGAGAGACAAGCAATCTCGATCAGCCGCTCGATGGTTCCTTCAGGCAGAGCTTCGCGCCGGAACTGCCGGACGTCCCGCCGCCAGCGCAGCAGCATATGCAGGCGCGCACGGAACTCCGCATCGAAGTCCGGATGGTGCTCATGCCAAGCCCGCTCGGGTTCCATGCACGCGACCCTAGCATGGATCGCAGCAAGCCGTGGCTCGGCAAGCCCGGCTTTATACCGGACCTCCGCGCCTTCGTTTGTCATTCCCGCGAAAGCGGGAATCCAGTAACCACCGACTCCGAGGGTTACTGGATTGCCCGGTCAAGCCGGGTAATGACAAAAGAGCGCTTAGTGTCTGAGGCTGAGACCGCTAGCTCGCGGCGGCGATGGCCTTGGCGGGATGCACCAGCGCCGCATAGTCGTTCATCAGCATGCGGGTGATATCGCCCAGGGCGAAGCGGTATTGGCCGATCTCCGAGACGGGCGTCACCTCTGCAGCCGTGCCGGTGATGAAGCATTCCGAGAAGTCGGCCAACTCCTCCGGCATGATCACCCGCTCGACCACCTTCAGGCCCCGCTGCTTGGCAAGGCCGATCACGGTGCGCCGGGTGATGCCGTCGAGGAAACAGTCCGGGGTGGGCGTGTGCAGCACACCGTCCTTGATGAAGAAGACGTTGGCGCCGGTGGCCTCGGCGACCTGTCCGCGCCAGTCGAGCATCAGCGCATCGGCGTAGCCTTCCCGCTCGGCCCTATGCTTCTCGATGGTGCAGATCATGTAGAGGCCGGTGGCCTTGCTCTTGGCGGGTGCCGTGCGCGGGTCCGGGCGGCGGTAATGGCCGAAGGTCAGTCGCAAGCCTTTTGCCCGCGCCGCCGGATCGAAATAGGAGCCCCAATCCCAGGCGGCGATGGCAAGGTTGACCTTGGTGGCTTGGGCAGCAACGCCCATCTGCTCGCTGCCGCGCCAGGCGATCGGGCGGACATAGCCGTCGGTGAGCTTGTTGGCACGCACCACCTCGCGGCAGGCCTTGTCGATCTCGGCCACCGAATAGGGGATGTCGAAGTCGAGGATCTTGGCTGATTCGTGTAGGCGCTGGCTGTGCTCGGTGAGCTTGAAAATCTCGCCGTCATAGGCGCGCATCCCCTCGAACACGCCACTGCCATAATGCAGGCCATGGGTCAGCACATGCACCTGGGCGTCCTTCCACGGGACGAGCTTCCCATTCATCCAGATGGTGCCGTCGCGCTGATCGTAAGGGGCGGTGGCCATGAGAACTCTCCCTCCAATGGCAGGGCCTTCCGGGCCACCCATCGGCTCAAGACCTGAGCCAAACGAGCCTTCGGCGGCGCTGCATGAGAATTGCGCGAGCAGGCCCCGAGGAGTATCAATGGCCCGAAATTAAGTCAACATGACTGACATAAACGAACCCCTGACCCAGCCTGCCGACCGCCGCGTCGAGACCCCGGCGGCGCGGAAAGCCTCGCCTGCGCGGGAGGCGAGCCTGCTCGCTCTGGCCGAGCTCTTGTTCTTCGCCTATCGCGATTTCACCCGCGACCCCGATACCATCCTGAAAGACTTCGGCTTCGGGCGGGCGCATCACCGGGTGCTGCACTTCGTCAATTGCCATTCGGGGCTGCGTGTGGCCGACCTGCTCGACGCGCTCAACATCACCAAGCAGAGCCTCGGCCGCGTACTGAAGCAGCTCATCGATCAGGGCTACATCGTGCAGGAAGCGGGTAGCGTAGACCGCCGCGAGCGGCTGCTCTACCCGACCGCGGCTGGCCGCGCGCTCGTCAAGCGGCTCGCCGCCCCTCAGCTCATCCGCCTCGCCGACGCGCTGAAGGCCGCGGGCCCAGGCGCCGAGGCGGCGCTGCGGCGCTTCCTAGAAGCCATGATCAATGCCGAAGAAAGGCCCAAAGTCTCCTCCATCATGGCCTCAACACCGGTGGCTCTCGAAGACGACGGTAAGGGGGAGGCGTCATGATCGTGCCGGCGCCAGTCAAGGCCCAACGCGGCCATGGACCTGACGACAGCGCGCCCCATATCCTCGTGGTCGATGACGACAACCGCATCCGCGACCTGCTCGCCCGCTATCTGCAAGAGCATGGCTACCGCGTGACCGCGGCCGTGGATGCAGCTTCGGCGCGGGCCACCATGCGCGGGCTCTCCTTCGACCTCCTCATTCTCGACGTGATGATGCCGCAGGAATCCGGCATCGACTTTGCCCGCGCGCTCCGGCGCGAATCCCAGGTGCCGATCCTGATGTTGACCGCACGTGCCGAGCCCGAGCAGCGCATCGAGGGCCTGGAGACCGGCGTCGACGATTATCTCGCCAAACCCTTCGATCCCAGAGAGCTGCTGCTCCGGGTCGGCAACGTGCTTCGCCGCGGAGCCAATCCGCCCTCCTCCGGCGAGGTGCGCATGGGCAATTTCGTCTTCCACATCGGCCGCGGCGAGCTCAAGCGCGACGGCGAGACGGTTCGCCTCACCGAGCGCGAGCGGGAGCTCCTCCGCTATTTCGCCCAGCGCCCCGCCATGCCCGTCGCCCGCCACGAGCTCGCCAAGGACGGCGACAATGGCGGCGAGCGCACCGTCGACGTGCAGATCAACCGGCTCCGGCGCAAGATCGAGAACGACCCCGCCAATCCCGTCTATCTGCAGACGGTGCGCGGCAAGGGCTACATTCTCTATCCCGAGTGATGGACGCATCCCCCGACCGCCCCCCCGTCACGCAGGAGCGTCGCTCGCTCTACCGGCGGATCATGGCCGGTATCGGCCATCGGATGCCGAAGGGCCTCTATGCGCGCGCGCTCATCATTATCATCGCGCCCATGGTCCTGCTGCAGTCGGTGCTCACCTTCGTGTTCCTCGAGCGCCACTGGGAGACGGTGACGCGCCGGCTGTCCACCGCCACGGTGCAGGACATCGCCATGCTCATCAACGTCTACCGCGCCTATCCGCAGGACTCCAACTCCGAGACGCTGACCCGCCTCGCCAACGACGATCTTGGGCTGAGCATGCGGATCGTGCCCAATGAGCAGCTGCCCGAGCTGCGGTCGCGGCCCTTCTTCGACCTGCTCGACCGCACCCTGTCCGACGAGCTCACGCGCCAGATCGGCCGGCCGTTCTGGATCGACACGGTGGGACGCTCGGACATCGTCGACATCCGCATCAAACTCGACAACGCGGTGATGCACGTGCTCGCCCGCCGCAGCCAGACTTACGCTTCCAACTCACAGATCTTCCTCTTGTGGATGCTCGGCACCTCGCTGGTGCTGCTCACCGTGGCGATCCTGTTCCTGCGCAACCAGATCAAGCCAATCCTGCGCCTGTCGGAAGCCGCCGAGAGTTTCGGCAAGGGACGCCCCGTGCCTCCCGATTTCCGCCCCCGCGGCGCCCGCGAGGTGCGCCAAGCGGCGCAGGCCTTCATCGAGATGCGCGACCGCATCGAGCGCCATGTGGAGCAGCGCACCACCATGCTCGCCGGCGTGAGCCACGACCTCCGCACCGTGCTCACCCGCTTCAAGCTACAGCTTGCCCTGTTCGAGGATTCGCCGGAGCTCGAGGCCATGCGCGTCGACGTGGACGAGATGCAAGCCATGCTCGAGGACTATATGGCCTTCGCCAAGGGCGATGCCGGCGAGGAAATCGTGCGCGTCGATATCGGCGAGATCCTCGCCGAGGTGAAGACCCAGGCGCATGGCGCCAAGACCATCACCATCGACGTGGATGGCGAGCCGCTGGTGGTGCCCCTGAAGCGCCATGCCTTCAAACGCGCGGTGGCCAATCTCGTCAACAACGCGGCGCGGTTCGCCGACCATGTCGCGGTCAGCGCCGGCCGCCAGGACGGCTCCCTCGTCGTCGAGGTCGAGGATGATGGGCCGGGCATCCCGGAGGCCGAGTGGGAGCACGTGTTCCGCCCCTTCTACCGGCTGGACCATGCGCGCAATCAGGATTCAGGCTCCACCGGCCTTGGGCTCGCCATCGCCCGCGACATCGCCCGCATCCATGGCGGCGACATCGCGCTCAGCCAGTCGCGGCTCGGCGGACTGAAAGCGGTTCTCAAGGTTCCCGTGTGAGTGAAACGCTACCAAAGCAGGCGGTAGTTGCCGGACCGGCTGGTCGAGTGAGCGGTCACGACCAAGCTAGCCGGTGGGGGCTGGTGCGGCTCCACCGGCCGGCCGAGGCGATTGCGTGGCGGCCTCCCCATCACGCCGCCCACCCCAGCCGCGCGGCACCCATCCGCAGGCGAAGCGGCACAGGTTCTCATGCGCCTGCTCCAGGCAGGCGACCAACCGCTCGCCCTTTCTGAGCTTGCGATCGAGCGCCGCCATGGTGCGGTCAAGACCGGGGGAGGCATCATCGAGCCACACCCGGAAGACTTTCGCGTAGATCGCCCCAAGGCCGGTGACACGGATGCACGCCCCCACCCCTTCGAGCTTGGCGCCGGCGCCGGCCAGCATCCAATATTGCGAGATGAGCGTGGAGCAGAAGAGCGGCGCCGCCTCGCCCGGATGGCAGCCGAGATCGGCATGGATACGAGCCAGCGCTGGCTTGTAGGGCGCCATCAACTCGAACCGCGTCATGATGATGTCGAATAGGCGGTCGCGTGGGCTCTGCTCAGGGGCGGCGCCCCGCGCCTTGGCCAAGGTTTCCGCGTCGACCTCGGCCTGGAAGGCGCGCAGGATGCCGCTCTTGCTCGTGAACTCGCGGCGGAGATCGGCGAGGCTGAGGCCTGCCGCTCCCGCGATCTCGGCAAGACTGATATCGCTCCAGCGGCGCTCTTGCGCGAGCTCCAGTGCCGCTCTGATCGCCTTAGTACGTTTGGAGAAATCGTCGAACATGGCCATGCTCCTTTAGCCTCGGAGCATAGGCTCTTTCCGTGCCCGCCGAAAGGTGAGTGAGGGCTAGGACGACAGCTCGCGTGAGCGCTTGGCGGCGGCGGCCACGGCCCGCGCCAGAAGGTCCTTGAGGCCCTTCTCGCCCATCAGCACGGAGAGCGCCGCTTCCGTGGTGCCCTTGGGCGAGGTCACGTTTTCCCGCAGCGTGGAAGCCGGCAGGTCCGACCGGCGCAACAGATCGCCGGCACCGGCGACCGTTGCCCGCGCCAAGTGGCTCGCAAGCTCATGGTCCAGCCCCGCGATGACGCCGGCTTCCGCCAAGCATTCGGCGAGCAGGAACACATAGGCCGGCCCTGAGCCCGACACCGCCGTCACCGCGTCGAGCAGGGCCTCGTCATCAATCCAGACCACCTCGCCGACCGCTTCAAGCAACATGTCGCAGCAAAGTGCCTGGTCGCGCGTCACTGCCTTGTTCGCGCAAGCCACGGTGATGCCCTGGCCAACGGAGGCAGGCGTATTGGGCATCGCCCGTACGATGGCGGTCTCTCCGGGCAGAGGCTTGGCGATACTCGCCATCGTCCGTCCTGCCGCGATGGAGAGCACCACGGTTGCCTCGCCCACAAGTGGCGCTATCTCGGTGAGCACCGCGTGCATGGCTTGCGGCTTCACCGCCAGCACGACCACAGACGGGTGGCTCGGCAACGACCGCGGGCTGGCGGCGGCAATGCCATGGCTTTCGATCAGCGCGGCCATTTCTGGCGGCGGCGCGGGATCCTGGACGAAGACCGTCGCCGGATCGAGCCCGTGACGAAGCCAGCCGGCGAGTAGCGCCCCGCCCATCTTCCCCGCCCCCACCAGCAGCAGCGGGCCGGCGAGGCGGAGGGTCATGCCTGTCCTTGCGTTTCGAACATGGTGGCGGCGAGAGCCTCCTCGGCCGTCTTGCCGGCCCACAGCACGAATTGGAAGCTTTGGTAATAGCGCTCGCAAGCCTCCAGAGCCGCGCGCAGCAGCGCCTCGCATTGGCCGGCATGGGTCTCGGCCCCGGCAAGCAGCAAGCCATGGCGATAGAGCAGCATCCCGTCCTCCTTCCAAAGGTCGAAATGGCCGAGCCAGAGCTGCTCGTTGATCAGCGCCAGCAGCTTGTAGACCTCGCCCAGCCTGAGCTTGGTGACCTTGAAATCGAAGGCGCAAGCGAGGTGCAGCGCCTCCAGATCGTCCCGCCAGGTCAAGGAGATATGATAGTCGCACCAGGCGCCGCAAACCGACAGCGTGAGCTCGTCGGGAGCGCTTCGCTCAAACGTCCAGTCGTGGATGGTTGCTATATGCTCGACCATGTCCACCGGATTGGCAAAATGGTCGTAGTTCATCTGTGTCGTAGCCATGCGTGTCCTCTGAGGCCCCCAGCAGAGTTCCGCGCACGCAACACGCCGCCGCGAATCATCTTGTGAATCAGTTATATAACGGAGTTTGTGCCACCACCAACGGCGCATCCGGCGAAGCCCCGCAAATGCTGTGGACCACCCAAAGATAGTTGTGGAGAAGCGCCGAGGGCTCTAGCGCTGGTGCCATCCGATTCGCGGGCAACGCGCCTCGCCAGGACAAAATGGCCTGTCAATAGCTGCGCTTGACCTTGCGGCGCCGGATCGGCCGCGGCGTCTGGGGCATCCCTTCCCCTTCTGTCTCTTCTATGGCCAGATCGATGACGACCGCCTCGAGCTCCGCAATCCGGTCCTTCAGCCGCTCGTTCTCCTCGCGCGCTTTCTGCGCCATGGCCTTGACCGCCTCGAACTCTTCCCGCTGCACGACGTCGAGTTCGCGCAGCACGCGCTCCGCCTGAGTGCGCACGGCGCCCTCGACCTCCTTGCGTACGCCTTGGGCCGCGCCGGCGGCATCGGTGATCAACTTGCCGAGCTCGTCGAAGAAGCGGCCGGTGGTCTGGGTCATATTGGCGATACCTTCCTTCAACCTGACGCGATAGCGCTCCAGGCGCGCGGACTATGGGGTCGGGAGAGGCATCATTCAAGCCGCCCCGCCAAGAGCAGCCAAGGGGCGCCTTGACAGCCAAGCGAGCGCCAGTGAAGGGTCGCACCATCCGCCGCCAGCGAACGGTCGTCACCCATGGACCTTCTGGTCATCCCCTATCCACTTATCGATCCCGTGGCGCTGGCGATCGGGCCAGTCTCCATCCGCTGGTACGGGCTGGCTTACATGGCCGGCATCCTGCTTGGCTGGCTCTATGCGCGCCGTCTGGTGTCGCGCCCGGACCTGTGGGGCGGCAAGTCGCCCCTGACGATCTCACAAGCCGACGACTTTCTGCTGTGGATCACGCTGGGCATCGTCGTCGGCGGCAGGGTCGGCTTCGTCCTCTTCTATGAGCCCAGCTATTTCTGGGCGAACCCGATCGAGATCCCGGCGGTATGGAATGGCGGCATGTCCTTCCATGGCGGCCTGCTCGGCGTGGCGTTGGCGGTCTATCTCTTCGCGCGGGCGAACGGCATCAACGCGCTGTCGCTGGGCGACATCGCCTCGGCCGCCACGCCCTTCGGCCTCTTCTTCGGGCGCATCGCCAACTTCATCAATTCGGAGGTGGTGGGTAGAGTGAGCGACGTGCCCTGGGCCATGGTGTTCCCGGGCGCCGGGCCCGAGCCGCGCCATCCGAGCCAGCTCTACGAGGCGACGCTTGAAGGCCTCGTCCTCTTCATCATCCTCCGCATCGCCACCCACCGATACAAGGCGCTGACGCGGCCTGGCACGGTGTTCGGCCTGTTCCTGGTCTTCTACGGCATCTTCCGCAGCCTGGTCGAGTTCGTGCGCGAGCCGCATGCAGGCCATCCCATGGATGTGGACGGGCTCACGCCGGGCATCGTCTATTCTGTGCCGATGATCCTGATCGGGGCTTGGCTGATCTGGCGCGCACGGCGGCGGCCGGCGCTAGCGTGATGGGCGCGCGGCGACACGCGCGAGACCCCGCCGACGGATCGCTTAGGCAGAGGCTGAAAGAGCGCATCCGGCGCCATGGGCCGTTGAGCGTCGCCGACTACATGGGAGCCTGCCTCTCCGACGCAAGCGGCGGCGCCTATGCCTGCCGCCAGCCGATCGGTGCTGCCGGCGACTTCATCACCGCGCCCGAGATCAGCCAGATCTTCGGCGAGCTGCTCGGCCTTTGGTGCGTCGCCGTCTGGCAGTCCATGGGAGAGCCGGCCGCAATTGCCTTGGCCGAGCTCGGGCCCGGGCGCGGCACGCTTATGGCCGACGCACTGCGCGCCTGGCGCAGAGTGCCGAAATTCCTTGAGCGCGTCTCCGTCGTCCTAGTGGAGACGAGCCCGGTGATGGCGGAGGCGCAGCGGAACACGCTGCAAGACGCGCCCGTACCGCTTAACTGGTGCGCGGACCTCGGCCAACTGCCCAGCGGCCCGCTGATCCTGCTCGCCAACGAATTTATCGATGCGCTCCCGGTTCGTCAGCTGGTCCGCCGCGGCGACGTCTGGTGCGAGCGCGTCGTCACCCTCGATGCGGACGGCGCCTTCGCCTTCGCTAAGGGTGAGGCCGTGAGCGACGCTGACCTGCCCCCAGCACCGGACGGTGCCATCCTCGAAACGCGGCCGGCGGTGACGGAGCTGCTCTCGGTGCTTGCGGCCCGCGCGCCGCTGGCGGCGCTCTTCATCGATTACGGGCACGACGAGACGGGCTTTGGCGACACGCTGCAGGCGGTGGCCGCCCATCGCTTCGCCGACCCGCTCGGGGCTCCAGGCGAAGCGGACCTCTCCGCCCATGTCGACTTCGTCGCGCTGAGGCGACAGGCAGAAGCGCTTGGCCTCCATTGTTACGGCCCCATGCTGCAAGGCGCCTTCCTGCTGAAGCTCGGTCTTAGCGCCCGCCGCGACCGTCTGCTTCAGCACGCGACGCCCGAGCAACGCGCGGCCATTATGTCAAGCACGACACGCCTCGTCGATCCGCGCCAAATGGGAGCACTGTTCAAGGCCCTCGCGTTTACGAGCCACGGACTTCCCCCGCCGCCGCCATTTCACCCAGGCATTTGACTTTCGGACTTCGCCCAAGCGATGCTGGCAGGCGAGACGGCCATGCTCAAAGCCACGACCCTTGCAAGCCTCGATGGCGTCCGCCACGGCTTCTTCACGCGCCAGGGCGGTGTCTCGGGCGGTATCTACGCCTCGCTCAATTGCGGCCCGGGCTCGCGCGACGATGTGGGCGACGTGAAGGAAAATCGTCGGCGCGTCGCCGATGCTTTGGGCGTGCCGGCCGACCGGCTGCTCACGGTCTATCAGCAGCACAGCGCCAAAGCCGTGATCTTGGAAGCACCGTGGGACACTGACGAGGTGCCCCAGGCCGACGCCATCGTCACAGCCACTCCCGGCCTTGCCATCGGCGTGCTCACCGCCGATTGCGCTCCGGTCCTCCTCTGCGACAGCACCGCGCGGGTCGTCGCCGCCGCCCATGCCGGCTGGCGCGGCGCGCTTTCAGGCATCACCGACGCGACACTCGCCGCCATGGAGGAGCTCGGCGCCAGGCGCGAGCACATCGTCGCCGTCATCGGCCCGGCGATCTCGCAAAAGGCCTATGAGGTCGGCACCGACTATCGCGACCAGTTTCTTGCCGAGGAGCCGGAGAGCGCCGCCTTCTTTGTGGAGGACGACAGATCAGGCGAGCCGCATTTCGATCTTCCGGGCTATGTCGCCGAGCGGCTGGCGCGGGCTGGCGTCGCCGCAATCGCCGATCTCGGTCATTGCACCTATTGCGACGAGACCCGCCTTTTCAGCTACCGCCGGTCGCAGCATCATGGCGAAGCCGACTACGGGCGCCAAATTTCGGCCATCCTGCTCACCTGATCCTGTTCACTATACGCAAGCGAGAGGGCGTCCGAGCCCATGCTTGTTGTGGACGCGAGCCGACGGAGACGGGTAATCTATTGTTTAGGAAGAATGTTGTGAGCCCCCATCACGCGGGCTGAAGGCCGTCGCGAGGGGCGCTTTGCGGCCAACGAGGGAGTATTTTGTTGGGCGCGGACCCACGACGCGTGCGCTGGCGGCTTAGGCGTATAGCAGCCGCGGCGCTGGCCGCCATGGCTGTCGCGAGCCTTTGCGCTTGTGGCGGCGGCGCCGGAGGGCCGAGTGGCGGCCTGTTCAGCGGCGGCGGCGGCATTTTCGGCGCCGGCTCGGCCCGGATGGCGCTCGCTCCCATTATCGGCGCGCCGCCCAAGGTGGCGCAAGAGCTGACGCAAGACCTGGTCGACGCCGGCAAGGACCGCAAGCTCACCCTGACCCCTGGCAATGGCCCTGCCGACTACACGCTGCGGGGCTATCTTGTCGCCTCGAGCGAGAAGAAGGGCTCAAAAATCTCTTATATCTGGGACATCACCGACGCCAAGGGCCAACGCGTCGGAAGGGTCTCGGGCGACGAGGAGATCGCCACCCGATCGGGAAACGATCCGTGGAGTGGCGTCGACAGCACCGCGCTGCGCAGCATCGCAAGCAAGACCACGTCCCAGGTCGCCGCGAGCCTGCCGTCAGGCGGCGGCGGCGCTCCCCCCGTCGCCTCCTCGGCACCTCCGAGTATCGGTCCGCCCTCCGGTTCCCCCTCCAGGCAACCCGGACCTTCCGCAATCATCGCCGACACGCCGCCGGGCGAAGTGCTGGCGCTCGTGCCGCCCGTATCGGGAGCGCCGGGCGACGGGCAGAAATCTTTGACCGCCGCGCTGAAGAAGCGACTCTTCGCCGGCGGTGTGAAGCTCGCAAGCGCGCCAGCCCGCAACGTCTATACGGTAAAGGGCAGCGTTACCCTCGCCGACGGCGACGGCGGCAAGCAGAGCATCCGCATCGACTGGCAGGTGCTCGACCCGAGCGGCCGCCGGCTCGGCACCGTGTCGCAGCAGAACATGATTCCCAAAGGATCGCTGAATGGCCCCTGGGGCGCCATCGCCGATGCGGCGGCGGGAGCGGCAGCCGATGGCATCATCAAGCTTCTCCCCCGCTCGAGCGGCTAGCCGCTAGGCGCTTGCGGCAAATCTAGACAGCTCGCCAGGTTTACAGCAGCCGTCCGCACTTGTTAAAAGCGCGGCTCGGGTTCACCAAGGTGGCAAGCGCCAGCGGGCAAGAGGCTCGTGAACCGGCAAGGAGCGCTCCCGCATGAAACTGGTTGCAGGCAACAGCAACCGCCCGCTCGCCGAGGCGATCGCGGCCTACCTCAAACTCCCGCTCTCCAAATGCATCGTGCGCCGCTTCGCCGATATGGAGATCTTCGTCGAGGTGCAGGAGAACGTCCGGGGCGAGGATGTGTTCATCATCCAGTCGACCTCGGCTCCCGCCAATGACCATCTGATGGAGCTGCTCATCATCATCGACGCGCTGCGGCGGGCGTCGGCACGCCGCATCACCGCCGTGATCCCCTATTTCGGCTATGCCCGGCAGGACCGTAAGCCCGGCCCCCGCACCCCGATCTCCGCCAAGCTTGTCGCCAATATGATCGCGCGCGCCGGCGCCGACCGGGTGCTGACGCTGGACCTGCATGCCGGCCAGATTCAGGGCTTCTTCGACATCCCGACCGACAATCTGTTCGCCGCCCCGGTGATGGTGCAGGACATGCGCCAAGTGTTCGGCGCCGACAACCTGATCGTCGTCTCGCCCGATGTGGGCGGCGTGGTGCGGGCGCGCGGCCTTGCCAAACGCATCGACGCGCCCTTGGCCATCGTCGACAAGCGCCGCGAGCGGCCGGGCGATTCCGAGGTGATGAACGTGATCGGCGATGTCAAAGGGCGCACCTGCATCCTCGTCGACGACATCGTCGATTCCGGCGGCACGCTGGTGAACGCCGCCGAAGCCCTGCTCGATCACGGCGCCCCCATGGTAAGCGGCTATATCACCCATGGCGTGCTGTCGGGGGGCGCCGTGGCGCGCATCATGGCTTCGCGGCTGAAGGAGCTCGTGATTACCGACTCGATCCTGCCAAGCGAGGCGGTGAGGAGCGCCCACAACATCCGCGTGCTGCCGGTCGCGCCCCTGCTCGGCGAGGCGATCGCGCGGACCGCCGAGGAGAAGTCGGTGTCGAGCCTGTTCTATTGATGCGGCGGTTGGCTTGCGGCCCCCGGGCGGGACTTATGCTTCATATTTGAACGAGACCTTGACCCTGGTCCGGTAGGCCTCAACCTTGCCATCGGTGATCACGAGGTCTTGCTCCACCACCTCCGCCACGCGGAGATCCCTCAGGTGCACCCCCGCGCGCTCGACCGCGCTCTTGGCGGCCTCCTCCCAGGATTTGGTGCTGGTACCGATCAGCTCGATGACCTTGTAGGTGCTCTGGGGCATGGCGTTTCTCCTTCAAAAACCGTTTTGAGTGGCGGAACACGCGCGGGGAACGCGTCTGCGCTGTTTTATGACAGCATCCTACGATGAATGTGGTCCGCTGTCTGTTGGCCTAGAGCATGATCTTAGAAAAGTGGGAACCGGTTTTCGCCAAAAGATCATGCTCCAACAAAAAGTGAGACGCGCTGTCGCGATTCAACCTGACGCGATAGCGCGCTAGCAGCGGACGTTCTTGCCCCAAAATTGCTCTGTCTTGCCCTTTAATTTGCGAGCCTCGCCACCAATTCGCCGATGACGCGTTTAACGTCACGCGGGATCGCGAGCCCGCGATCATCTTCATCCCCATTGCCAACCAGGAGAGCTTGTCCATGCACGTCAATTTGGAGAATGCCGAGAAGGCCATCGAGGCCGCCCGCAAGAAGGCCATTGGCCTCAAGACGCAGATGTGCATCGCCGTGGT
>PLBV01000096.1 GCA_003135455.1 Hyphomicrobiales bacterium
ATATCCCGACGAGCCGGTGCCGCAAGGCAAGACGCCGCAATCCCATCTGGAGGACCTGACCTGGGAGGGCGCGTCCTGGCGCTTCGCCCATGGCATCCCTGCCAAAGTGCGCGAGACGCTAGAGAAGGAGCTCGCGCTCATCGCCGAGCTCAACTACGCACCCTATTTCCTCACCGTCCACGACATCGTCCATTACGCTTGCTCCCAAGGCATCCTCTGCCAGGGGCGCGGCTCGGCCGCCAACTCAGCCGTCTGCTATTGCCTCGCCATCACCAATGTCGACCCCACCGAGATCGACCTCCTGTTCGAGCGCTTCGTCTCGCCCGAGCGCAAGGAGCCGCCAGACATCGACGTCGATTTCGAGCATGAGCGGCGCGAGGAGGTGATCCAATATATCTACGCCCGCTACGGCCGCGACCGCGCCGGCCTCGCCGCCACCGTCATTTCTTATCGCGGCCGCTCGGCAGTGCGCGAGGTGGGCAAGGCGCTCGGCTTGAGCCAAGACACCGTGGCGGCGCTTGCCACCACCATCTGGGGCTTGAGCAATTCAAGCCTGCCTGAGGAATACGTCCGCCAGGCCGGGCTTGATCCGTCCGACCCGCTGCTCGCCCGCACGCTGGAGCTCACCCAGGAGCTGCTCGGCTTTCCCCGTCACCTCTCCCAGCATGTGGGCGGCTTCGTACTGACCCGCGGACCTCTGTCTGAGGTCGTCCCCATCGGCAATGCCGCCATGGAGGACCGCACCTTCATCGAATGGGACAAGGACGACCTCGACGCGCAGGGCCTGCTCAAGGTGGATGTGCTCGGGCTCGGCATGCTCACCTGCATCCGCAAGAGCTTCCAGCTCTTGCAGGCCCATTACGGCAAGGAGGTTACGCTGGGCACCGTGCCGCGCGACGATCCTGCCGTCTACGACATGCTGTGTCGGGCGGACTCAATCGGCGTGTTCCAGGTGGAGAGCCGGGCGCAGATGAACATGCTGCCCAGACTCCGCCCACGCGAATTCTACGACCTCGTCATCGAGGTGGCGATCGTGCGGCCGGGCCCCATTCAGGGCGATATGGTCCACCCCTACCTTCGCCGCCGCGCCGGCATCGAGCCCATCGATTTCCCCTCGCCGCATCCGGACCACGGGCCCGCCGACGAGCTCCGCCAAGTGTTGGGCAAGACCATGGGCGTGCCGCTGTTCCAGGAGCAGGCCATGCGGCTTGCCATGGTGGCGGCGAAGTTCTCCGGCCCCGAGGCCAACGAGCTCCGCCGCGCCATGGCTACCTTCCGCCGCTGCGGCACCATCGACCGGCTGCATGAGAAGATGGTCGGCCGCATGGTGGCGCGCGGCTACCCAGCCGACTTTGCCGAGCGCTGCTTCAACCAGATCAAGGGCTTCGGCGAATATGGCTTCCCCGAGAGCCACGCCGCGAGCTTCGCGCACCTTGTCTATGTCTCGGCCTGGCTCAAATGCCATTACCCGGCTGCCTTCGCTTGCGCGTTGCTCAACTCCCAGCCCATGGGCTTCTACGCGCCGGCGCAGATCGTGCGCTGCGCGGTCGAGCATGGCGTCGAGGCCCGCGAGGTGGACGTCAATCACAGCCTGTGGGACTGCACGCTGGAGCCGGCGAAGGGCAGCGCCTTCGCGCTGCGCTTAGGGCTCCGCCAGATCGATGGCCTGCGCGAGGAGGACGTGAGGCGGATCGTCGCTGTGCGCGAGGGTGTGTCACCGGACCTCGACCCGCATCTCTTTGCCCCCCCTCACCTGCCTTTCGTTCCAATGTCATCGCCCGGCTTGACCGGGCGATCCAGTAACCACGAGCCTCTTCTTAATGAGCGAGATCACGAAGGTCAGCGGGTACTGGATGCCCGCCGAAGCCTGTCATCGGGCCGGCCAAAGGCCGGNNGCCTGGAGAAGCTCGCTGCCGCCGATGCCTTCCGCTCCATGGGCCTCGACCGCCGCGCCGGCCTATGGGAGGTGCGCGGGCTTCCCAAAGAGGTACCGCTGCCGCTGTTCGAGCACGCCAGCACCGCCGACACGGGCGCCGAGGCTAAGGTCGCCCTTCCCGTCATGCCGCTCTCCGAGCATGTGGTGAACGACTACCGGACCTTGCGCCTGTCGCTGAAAGCCCATCCCATGAGCTTCTTGCGCGCCCGCATCACGGCGGAGCGCATCAGCTCTTGCGCCGAGCTCCGGCCACTTCGCGACGGCGCGCGGGTCAGCGTGGCCGGCGTCGTGCTCGTACGCCAGCGGCCAGGCTCTGCCCAAGGAGTGGTGTTCGTGACCATCGAGGACGAGACCGGCGTCGCCAACTCGGTGATCTGGCCCAAGGTGCTGGAGCGGGAGCGGAAAGTGGTGATGGGCGCGCGCCTCGTCGTGGTGCATGGCCGCATCCAGCGCCATGAGGACATCATGCATGTGGTGGCCCAGCGGCTAGAGGACCGGAGCGACTGGCTGCGACTGCTCACCGAGGACGCGATAAGCCTGTCGGTTCCGCTCGCCAATGCCGACGAGGTGAAGCGGCCCGATCCAGGGTCCTGGCATCCAAGGCGCCACCCGCGCGCCGAGCGCATCATCCCGAAATCGCGCGATTTCCATTAGCCGCCTGGCACAGGGACGCAAACCGGCTATGCTGCCGCCATCATGCGTATCAGCCCACGCCTCCTCATCGCCGCCTCGCTCGCGTTGCTCGTCCCCTTCGGCGCGACGCAAGCCCTCAACGCCTTCGAGCAGCCGGAGGCCGCGACCGGCTTTGCGCCAAAGCCGCTTGTCAAGGCGAAGAAGCACATGGTGGTGGCCGCGAACCCGCTGGCTGCCGAGGCGGGGCTTGCCATGCTGCGCAAAGGCGGCAGCGCCGTCGACGCCGCCATCGCCACCCAGATGGTCCTCAATCTGGTCGAGCCGCAATCCTCCGGCATCGGCGGTGGCGCCTTCATCCTTACCTGGGACGCGGGCACCAAGACGCTCGCAAGCTTCGATGGCCGCGAGACTGCGCCGGCGACAGCGACGCCCGAGCTGTTCCTCGGCCCCGACGGCAAGCCGCTCCCCCGCGACGCCGCCATGGCAAGCGGTCGGTCGGTCGGCACGCCGGGCGTGCTCGCCGCGCTCGCGCTTGCCCATGACCGATATGGCAAGCTCCCTTGGGCGGAGCTGTTCCAGCCGGCCATCACATTGGCTCGCGGCGGCTTCTCGGTCTCGCCGCGCCTGGCGAAGCTCATCGCCGAGGCCAAGCCCGACAGCTTCGCACCCGACGCCAAGCGCTATTTCTTCGATGCCGACAGCCGCCCTTGGCCGGTGGGCTATAAGCTCACCAATCCCGCGCTGGCCGACACCTTCGAGTTGATCGCCCATGGCGGCGCCAACTCCTTCTACCAAGGCAGCATCGCGCGCGACATCGCACTTGCCGTCGAGAGCGATCCGCGCGGACCTGGGAAACTTTCGGAGGGCGATCTTGCCAGCTACCGCGCCAAGGAGCGGGAGCCGGTCTGCATCCTCTATCGCGCCTATGAGGTCTGTGGCGCAGCACCTCCCTCATCGGGCGCCGTCACCGTGAGCCAGATCCTGGGCCTCCTCGCGCCCTATGACCTAGGCCCGACGCCCCTTGCAGCTGAGCCAGCCCATCGCATCGCCGAAGCCGAGCGGCTCGCTTTCGCCGACCGCGCCCGCTATCTCGCCGACAGCGACTTCGTGCCCGTACCCGTGGCCGGCCTCTTGGATCCCGGCTATCTCGCCTCCCGCCGCGCTCTGATCGAGCCGGACCGCGCCCTCGGCCAAGCGACCGCCGGTACCCCACCCAACGCCCGCCAAGGCTCCTTCGGCCGTGATGCCACGCGCGAAAGCATCGGCACTAGCCAGATCTCGATCATCGACGATGACAGAAACGCGCTCTCCATGACCACGAGCATCGAGCAGGCCTTCGGCTCGCGGCTCATGGTGCGCGGCTTCCTGCTCAACAATCAGCTTACCGATTTCTCCTTCCTGCCCACCGACGAGGAAGGCCGCGCGATAGCCAACCGCGTCGGGCCCGGCAAGCGCCCACGCAGCTCCATGGACCCAACCATGGTGTTCGGAAACGGGCGCGAGCTTCGCTACGTCCTGGGCTCACCCGGCGGCGCCGCCATCATCCTCTTCAATGTGAAGGCGATCCTCGCCCTGATCGACTGGCACCTTGACCCGCAAGCCGCCGCCGCGCTGGTCAATTTCGGCACCACCGGGGAGTCCGTCATGCTCGAGCCCGACGCCGCGTGGGACGGTCTCGCGCGCTCGCTCGAGACGCTCGGCCATCAGGTCGAGCGCATGCCTTTGACGAGCGGCATGCACATCATCGCGGTGACACCGCAAGGCCTCGAAGGCGGTGCCGATCCACGCCGCGAGGGCGTGGCGCTCGGCGATTGATCGGCCCTCGCGCCGAGAGCCCCATGACACCCAAGCCAGAGTCGATTGCCATCCGCGGCGCCGGAGTCGTCGGCCTATGGCAGGCGCTCACGCTGGCGCGCGCCGGCCATGCCGTCACGCTCTATGAGCGCTCGTCCACGCCCTTCGCTGAGGCCTGCAGCTCCTATGCCGGGGCCATGCTGGCTCCCCGCTGCGAGGAGGAAAGCGCCGACCCCTTGATCCGCGAGCTTGGCTTACGGGGCATAGATCTCTGGCGGCAGACCTACCCCGGCACCACAGCCAATGGCAGCCTCGTGGTGGCGCTGCCGCGGGACCGCGTGCTGCTCGACCGTTTCGCCCGCATGACGAGCCGCTTCGAGCGACTTGATGCAAGCGGGCTTGCGGCGCTGGAGCCCGATCTCGCCGAGCGTTTCGCCGCCGGGCTCTATTACCCCGACGAGGCCCATGTCCCGCCGGAAGCAGCGCTTGCCTTCCTGCTCGATCAGGCCAGATGCGCCGGCGTCGCGCTCCATCTCGGCGAGGCGGCCAAGCCCGCGAGCACCGACATCATCGTCGATTGCCGCGGTCTTGCCGCCAAGCACGACCTTCCCACCTTGCGCGGCGTGCGCGGAGAGCGGATCGTGGTCAGAAGCCGCGAGGTCGCGCTGGCGCGGCCGGTGCGGCTGCTCCATCCGCGCTTTCCCCTTTACGTCGTGCCCTGGGGGAACAGCCGCTACATGATCGGCGCCACATTGATCGAGAGCGAGGAGGTGGGCCCGATCAGCGTCCGTTCCACCCTTGAGCTCTTGAACGCGGCCTATGCGCTCGACCCCGCCTTTGCCGAGGCCGAGATCCTGTCTATTGGCGCGGCCGCCCGCCCGGCCTTCCCCGACAATCGGCCTAGGATTATCGCCGGGCCACGCTATATCTACGTCAACGGCCTGTATCGGCATGGCTTTCTCCTCGCCCCGGTCATGGCCGAGCTCGTCGCCGGCTATATCGCGACCGGCGCGCAAGACCCGGAGGTGTTCGTTGCAGATCCTGCTCAACGGTGAGCCCATCGCGACAGAGGCGCGAGACCTGGACGAGCTCTGCGCTGGCCTCGGGCTCGGCGACGCCCGGATCGCGACCGCCATCAATGGCAATTTCGTTGCTGCCGATCGGCGGTGCGAGACCAAGCTCGCGCCGGCCGACGCGGTCGAGATCGTGGCGCCGAGGCAGGGCGGCTGATGCTTAAGCTCTATGGCGCCAGCTTCTCCTCGAGGCTCCTGCTCGGGACGGCGCAATATCCCTCCCCCGATATCTTGCGCCAGGCGGTCGAGGCCTCTCGTGCCGAGATCGTCACCATGTCGCTTCGGCGAGAATCGGCCCGCGCCCGCGCCGGCCAAGGCTTCTGGGAGCTGATCGAGCAGCTTGGGGCTAGGGTGCTGCCCAACACCGCCGGCTGCCGCACGGCGAAAGAGGCGGTGGCGACCGCCAAGATGGCGCGCGAGCTGTTCGGCACCCCCTGGGTCAAGCTCGAGGTCATCGCCAATGACGATACGCTGCAGCCCGACCTGTTCGGTCTCGTCGAGGCGGCCACCATCCTTTGCGCCGAGGGTTTCGAGGTTCTGCCTTATACGACCGAAGATCTGGGCGCTGCCGAGCGCCTCGTAGGCGCGGGCTGCTCGGTGCTGATGCCCTGGGCCGCGCCGATCGGCACGGCACGCGGGCTGATCAACAAGGACGGCTTGAGGACGCTGCGGGCCTATTTCCCCGATGTCGCCTTGATCGTCGACGCAGGCCTCGGCGCCCCGTCGCATGCGGCGGAAGCCATGGAGCTCGGCTACGACGCGGTGCTGCTCAACACCGCGATCGCCAAGGCGGGCGATCCCATAAAGATGGCCCGCGCCTTCTCGCGCGCGGTGGAGGCCGGACGGCTCGCCTTCGAGGCCGGGCTGATCGAGCCGCGCGACATGGCGATCCCATCCACGCCCGTCGCCGGCACGCCCTTCTTCAAGATCGACCACGCATCCTGAGCTTGCC
The DNA here is from genome assembly GCA_003135455.1 of Hyphomicrobiales bacterium. Classification (GTDB taxonomy): domain Bacteria; phylum Pseudomonadota; class Alphaproteobacteria; order Rhizobiales; family Methyloligellaceae; genus Methyloceanibacter. The sequence goes on from PLBV01000096.1 coordinate 6,389, forward strand.
TTCCGATCGGACGCGATCTTGCACAGGCTCGACCCCTTCTACCCCATCGTCCCAGACACTGCCTGGTTGGCCAGGCTCCTCGGGCAGGGTGCGAAATTCATCCAGCTCCGCATCAAGGATGCCCCCGCCTCCCGCATCGGCACTGAGATCGCCCAGGCGATTGCGCTTTGCCAGGCCCATGGCTGCGAGCTCGTCATCAACGATTATTGGCGTGAGGCGATCGAAGCGGGCGCTAAGTTCATCCATCTCGGCCAGGAGGACTTGGGCGCCGCCGACCTCGCCGCCATCAGGGAAGCGGGGCTGAAGCTTGGGGTCAGCACCCATAGCTTGCAGGAGCTGGAGACGGCGCTTGCCGCCCGGCCGGACTATGTGGCGCTCGGGCCGATCTACGCGACCAAGCTCAAAGCCATGGCTTTCGCGCCGCAAGGCCTCGCCCGAATCGCGGAGTGGCGGGNNGGCGGGATCACGGTCGAGCGCGCGCCCGATGTGCTTGCCGCGGGCGCCGACACGGTCGCCGTGATCACCGACCTCGTCACAAACCCCGATCCTGAGCGGAGGACGCGGGAATGGCTCGCGGCCACCGCGCCCTGGCGACATTTTTCCACAGCTTTTCCACAAGGCTGAAAGCATACGTTCGGGCTTGACCATGCACCCTCCTCCCGGGAATTATCTCCTCGGCCGACGGGCCCAAGTCGCCGACGGCCCAAGTCTAGGGGCTACATGAGCTACAGTCTCGATCCGGCGCTCCCAATGAGCGAGGCGGTGCGCCGCGTGGCCTTCGCCGAGCTCGACATCGCCAATGCGGCGCTGGCCTCATCTCCGGATCGCCATAGCGGCGTGCACAGCGCCCGCAAATGCTTGAAGCGCTTACGTTCGTTGCTGCTGCTCGTCCGGCCGGGCGTGCCCGAGCCGGTCTTCGACAATCTGAGCGAGAGACTATCGGCCATCGCGCGGGGGCTCGCTCCGGCGCGCGACGCGCATGCGCTGCTGGATGCCGTCGACAAGCTCGAACCCGACGAGGAGGCCTTCGCCGCCACGAGCCCCATTCGCTCGCTTCGCGGCTGGCTTCGCAAGCGGCGCGACGCTGCCGAGCGCAATCTCGAGACAGGCGCCGCCGCCGAAGCCATGCGCGGCTTGCGCGAGCTGCGGCCGGCGCTGGCCGGCCTCGCCGTCTATCCCGACGATTTCAGCCCCCTCGCCAAAGGCATCAGACACGGCTATCGCGCCACGCGCAAATCCCTCCGGGACGCATTCGCGAGCCAAACCCACGAGGACTTCCACGAGTGGCGGAAGGACGTGCAGCACCATTGGCGGCAGATGCAGCTGCTCGCCCCTTGCGCGCCTTCCGAGCTTGCGGCCCGTGCCGAATCCGCGCGCGCGCTTTCGCAGCTTCTCGGCGACGACCACGACATCGCGCTGCTCGGCCGCCTCGTCTCCACGCCCACCATGGTGTTCGGCAGCGCCGAGGACACCGCTGCCTTCCTGAAGCGTTGCCGCAAGCGGCACAAGGCACTGCGGCGCGAGGCCAAGGCGCGCGCCACTAAGCTGTTCGCCGAACGGCCGCGTCCATTCGTGGAGAGGGTCGAGGGGGCATGGCTAGCCGCGGCCCACCGCGCGCCCGAGCCGGTCGTGGAGCCTCGCGCCGACAATGTGGTGCTGTTCGGCGATTTGCGGAGCGGCCGCGCGAGCTAGAAGCTCAGATGCCGCGCGGCTCGCGCCAGGCCTGGAACATCAGCACCGTCCATAGCGAGGCATGCCAATTGCGGCGTCCCTCCAGATGCTCCCGCCAGCGGGCCCGGATCGGGGCAGCGTCGAGCAGGCCGCCTTGGCTCAACCGCCGCTCCGATAGCAGCTCCTCGGCCCAAGCCCGCAATGGTCCTCGAAGCCAGCTCCCGATCGGCATGGCAAACCCCGCCTTCGGCCGCTCCACCAGAGCCATCGGCACGTGCCGGTAGAGCACTTGGCGCAACAGCCATTTGCCCTGACCCCGGCGCAGCTTGAAGCGCGACGGCAGCCGCCACGAGAACTCCGCGACGCGATGGTCCAGGATCGGCACGCGCACTTCCAGCGCCACCGCCATGCTGGCGCGATCGACCTTGGTGAGAATGTCGTCGGGAAGATAGGTGAGGGTGTCGAGATATTGCATGCGCGCGAGCGGATCGGGCAAGAGCCGCGCCACGGCAGGATCGAAGAGGACGCCCTTCGGCTCGCGCGCGCCGCGCACGATCGCCTCGGGCGCGTTCCAGGCGCTGACCAGGCTCCGATAGCCGTCGGCTCCGCCCTGCCCGAGCATCAGCGCCACCTTCTGCATCTTGTCGCCCGCCAGCCCCGGGCGCTTGTTTGCAGGAAGCAGATCAAACAGCCGGTCCCAGACGGCGGGGCCCGCGACGCCCAAGCCGCAGCCGAGCACGCGCCCAAGGGACGCCGGCACTCTGCTTAGCCCCCGCGCAAAGCGGTGGCGGGTATAGCCCGCGAACAGCTCATCGCCGCCATCGCCGGACAGCGCCACGGTGACGTGGTCGCGGGTGAGCTTGGAGAGCAGATAGGTCGGCACTTGCGAGGAATCGGCGAAGGGCTCGTCATAGATCTGCGGCAGCTCCGGGATCACCGCCCTTGCTTGATCGGGGCTGACATAGAGCTCGGTATGCTCGGTGCCCAAAGCCTCGGCTACTTTCCGCGCATGCGGCGCCTCGTCATAGCCGGGCTGATCGAAGCCGATCGAATAGGTGCGCACGGGCGCGTTGCTCTTCGCCCGCATCATGGCGGCGACGGTGGAGGAGTCGATGCCGCCCGACAGGAACGCTCCGAGCGGCACGTCGGAGACCAGCCGCCGTCCGACCGCGTCGGCGAGGAGCGCCTCGAGCGCGTCGATAGCTTCGCTGTCGTTTCCCTCGAACGGTGCGGCCCTGCCCCGCTCGACGGCGTCTTCCAAGCTCCAGAAGGCAGAGGTCTTAACCTCGCCCTCCGCATCGATGACCGCCACATGGCCAGGGGCGAGCTTGCCGATGCCGCGATAGATAGAATGCGGCGTGGGCACGTAAGCGACGCGGAGATACGCAGCGAGCGCGTCGCGGTCGAGCTCGGGCTGCCAGCCCGGCAGCACCTCGAACGCCTTCAGCTCCGAGGCGAAGACGATGCGGCCGTTCTGCCGGCCGAAATAGAGCGGCTTGATGCCGAGCCGGTCACGCACCAGGGTGAGGCGCCGCTCCTGCCGGTCCCACACGGCAAGCGCGAACATGCCGATCAGGCGCTCGACCGTGGCGGACACGCCCCATTCGGCGCAAGCCTCGACGATGACCTCCGTGTCGGAATGGCCCCGGAAGCGGCGGCCTAAGCGCTCGAGCTCAGCCTTAAGCTCGGCGGCGTTATAAATCTCGCCATTATAGGTGATGACTGAGCGGCCGCAGCTGGAATGCATCGGCTGCGCCCCGGCGGGCGAGAGGTCGATGATGGCAAGGCGGGTGTGGCCAAAAGCGACACCCGCCTCGGCGTCAACGAAGACCCCGCTCGCATCGGGCCCGCGATGGGCAAGCTTCCCCGCCATGGCTCCGGCGAGCGCCGCAAGCTCCTGGGCACCGGAGCGGCGCCCCAGATCGAGAAAGCCCGCGATGCCGCACATGACGCTAAACCCTCACCTCCATCCCATCATAGGCCACTTCCCACCCAGAAGCTTGCACGGAAGCCCGCTGAGGAGAGTCCTCGCGCAGCACGGGATTGGAATTATTGATGTGGATGAAGATCTTACGCTTTACGTCAAGTGGGGCGAAGGCGGCCATAGTCCCCCCCTCCCCCGACATGTTCATGTGCCCCATGCGCTCGCCCGTCTTGTTGAGCAACCCTTGCGCGATCATCTCGTCATTGGTGTAGAGGGTGGCGTCGAAGAAGACGAGTGGGGCGCCGGCAAGCCGCGCGCGCAAGGCCTCGTCAAGCCGGGCACAGCCAGGCACGTAGAAGAAGTGGTGTCCAGTAGCGGTCTCGGTGACCTTCAACCCCACCGTGTCGCCTTCTTGCGTTCCGAAACCTTCGCCGGCGTGAGCGTCCTCCAGATAGAGCGCGATCTTCCCCGGCACGGGAAACGGCTCGACCTCGATCCCGACCGCGCCACTCAGACCCTCGACCGCGAAGGAGCGCCCGAGCGTCATGGGCTTCCTGAGCACGAGAGCGGGATCGAGCACCTGGAAGATGCTGTTGGCGGCAAGCACCTGTAGCACCCGCTCGCTCCCATAGATGGCGAAGGCTTGGCCCTCCCGCAGCGTCAGCAGCCCCGCCACGGCGTCGACGTCGCCATTGGTCAGCACCACCGCCTTGATCGGGCTGTTGCGGGGCCCGCCATCGGGAGCGGGGTGAAGCTCGGGTGTATCGTTGATCTGCTGCCGCAAATCGGGTGTGGCGTTGAGCAGGACGAAATCTTCTGCATTGGCGCTGACCGCGACCGAAGCCTGGGTGCGGGCTTTGAGCCCCGCCACACCCTTGCGCAGGTCGGCGGAGTTGCGACCGTTGCAGTTCCATTGCGGGAAGCCACCGCCTGCCGCCGAGCCGAGGACCTTGATCAGCATGATGGAGCCGTGAATGGCCGGGGGAGGCCCTATTCGTCAAGGCAAAAAGTAGCTGTCCCCATCGCGGAAAGGACGGCGGCGCGTCGATGCCGGCCTGCGACCCGCCTGAAACGAACTCAGGCACCGATCGGTCACACTGGGTCACGCCACGGCAAGGCTTAGAACTGGAGCGAGCCCTGCACCTTCAGCGCCCCTTCGGAGGTCGCATCGGTCAGACCAAACTGGACACCGATATTCATTGAGAACTCGGTCTCGGCGCCACCGCCCCCTTTCTCGTCATCGCCACCGCCGGCTTTGGCTTTGGGTTTGGCATCGTCGTCATCGCCCCCTTTGCCATTCTTCTCATCGCCGCCAAAGTTGACGAACAGCGTCGGGCCGATGCTGTGGTTCTGCTCGTTGAACGAGCCGGCATTGGCCAGATCCTCGATCTCGCCAAACATCTCCACGCCACTGCCCCAGCGCGAATTGAGCGAGTACTCCGCTCACGGTGTTGCCGTGGTTGAGCGCCCGCTCAAATCCCCCTTGAATGGCGAGGCCGATGCCGTCGCCTTTGCGCGGGACAGCGAGAACTTGGTCTCGATCTCGATCGTATCCAAATTCAAATTCTCACCGAGCGGCTGTTCGAGACAGGCGGTTACCTGTATGAGCCACCAGTTCGTGATCCCCATCTGCATTTCCAGCTCGTGGCTCTGACGCAGATCGTTGGCGTTCTCATTGTCTTCGGTAGCGCTCGGTATGCCCCAGTGATAGGCGCCGCGATATTCCAGCTCGACGCCCTGCTCGATGTTCGATTCCTGGATCTGGAACTCGGCCAAGGCCGGCTTGACCATGGCAAGGCTGAAGCCCGCTGTGGCGAAAGCCGCAACCGCCCCCGCGACAGGATCCGGTCGTATTCCGCAAGTTTAAAACCATGACGTGTGTTGGAGGACACCCGCAAGTCCTTGCAAAAAGCGGTATAGAGTCTGCCGGCACCGTCCCGCCGGGCTTGTCCATCGGCGGAGTGCTACCCCGGCCGCCCACGACGCGGGACTAGGGGCTTGACGAGGCTAAGCAATGCGCTATCGGACCAAGCTCCTCATCACGGCGACCTTGCTGCTCGCCATGTCGCTTTCGGCGGCGGGGCTTGCCTATTGGGGCGTGACGGAATCCCATCGTCACCTGGCCCGCTCCCGCGTCGCCCACCAGGAGCTGGAGCGCGAGCTGCAGCTTTCCCGCCACAGTCAGCAACTGTTCAAGGCCTGGACCGACACGCTCTTGATCGGCATGACCGACCGGCCGCTCGGAGCGGCGTATCTGCACAAAGTCATCGACGCCGATCTCGCCAAGCTTGAACAGCTGACCGAGAGCGAGCTCGCCATGGTCGGGCCGGAGGAGCGCAAGGAGGAATCCGCCGAGCTCGACCGGCTGAACGCCATCAAGGGCGAGTATCAGCACACCTTGGATCAGCTCGCCGAGGTCGAGCAATTGCGCAGCCGCGGGCGCCCGGACGTCGCCTGGCAAAGGCTGATCGAATTGCTGAAAGGCGGCATCGATCAGAACCTGAACGAGCTGATCGAAGTCGGCGTGGCCGACGAGACCGCCGAGGTCGACAGGATCGACGCCGACGCCGCGGTGCTGTTCAACCGGCTGGAGCGATTCAGCCAAGTCCATGCCGTGATCGCCATTTTGGCCACGCTCGCGCTAGTGATCCTGCTGCTGCGCCGGCTGCGCGCACCCCTGGCCGAGCTCGCTCGCGGCACGCGCGCGCTCGCCGAAGGCGATCTCTCCCATCGCATCGCCATCACCGGGCGCGACGAATTCGCGCATTTGGGCCAGAGCTTCAACCGCATGGCCGACGACCTGCAATCCCACCAGAAGGCGCTGGAAAGCGCCCACGCCAATCTCGAAGCCGTGGTGGCCGACCGCACCGAGGAGCTCCGCCAGGCGAACCAGACCCTGCGCAAGATCGACGAGACCCGGCGCGGCTTCTTCGCCGATATCAGTCACGAGCTGCGCACCCCGCTCACCATCATCCGCGGCGAAGGCGAGATCACGCTCAGAGGCAAGAACAAGCGCATGCTGGAATACAAGCACTCGATCTCCCGCATCGTCGAGCAGGCCAAGCATCTGTCGGTGCTCGTCAACGACCTTCTGTTCATTGCCCGCCAGGGTGCGGGCGCTGCCAAGCTCAACCTGCAGAGCATCGATCTTGGCGAACTGCTCGAGCGGGTGTGCGGCGACGCCAAGGTGATCGCCCATGCCAAGGCGGTCAATGTCAGCTATAGCAACGGCATGGGCCACGAGCTGGTGCGTGGCGATCCCACGAGGCTGAGGCAGCTCTTCCTCGTGCTGCTCGATAACGCTGTGCGTTATTCGCGGGCCAAAGGCGAGGTGAAAGTCGATATAGGGAGCGCTAAGGGCGAGATCGCCGTGCGCATTTCCGATCGCGGCATCGGCATTCCGCCTGAGGAGCTCGAGGGTGTCTTCGAGCGCTTCCGCCGCGCCGGCAACGCGGCCGAGCACAATGAGGAAGGCCTTGGCCTCGGTCTACCCGTGGCCAAGGCTATCGTGGAAGCGCATAGAGGAAGGATCGAGATGGCAAGCCGCTTGGGTGAAGGGACGACGGTTACGGTCGCTTTTCCGGCCGACACTGCCGGAGGCCAGTCGTGAACGTGCTGCTGGTCGAGGATGAGCCGCGGGTCGCCGATTTCATCGACCGGGGGCTCCGCGCCGAGAGTCACGGGGTCACCGTCGCCCCCTCTGGCAGCGAAGGCATCGACCTCGCCAAGACCGGGGAGTTCGACGTCATCGTGCTCGATCTGATGCTTCCCGACATGCATGGCTACGACGTCTGCCAGCGCCTGCGCTTGGAGGGCGACCACACACCCATCCTCATGCTGACCGCAATGGACACGCTGGAGGACAAGATCAAGGGCCTGAAGATCGGCGCCGACGACTATCTCGCTAAGCCCTTCGATTTCGACGAGCTCTTGGCGCGCATCGAGGCGCTGGTGCGCCGCTCGCACAATTTCGCGCCGAGCTCGCACCTGTTGCAGGTCGGCGACCTCGTGCTCGATCGGGAGCTTTTGGAAGTGCGGCGCGGCGACGACACGATCAAGCTCACCGCCAAGGAGCTCGCCATCCTCGAGCTCCTGATCAGCGCCCCCGGACGGGTGTTCTCGCGCACGCGCATCCTGAATCAGGTCTGGGGCTATAGCGAGGACCCGCTCACCAACGTCGTCGACGTTTATATCGCGCGGCTGAGGCGCAAGATCGACACGCCCGGGCGCGACCCGCTGTTCGAGACCGTGCGCGGCCACGGCTATCGCCTCAAGGCGGGGCATAGGCAAAGCGGAGGCGGGCAACTTTGACCAGGGCCGTGCAGCGGAGTGGCAAGCCGATGCTGACATTTTCCAACCTCGGGTGGGACAAATCTTGCGTCCTTGGGCCGGGATGGGTAAGTATGCACCGCCACTCTCGCGGTCTACGCGCCATATCACCCAAGGGTCTCGCCGCTGCGAGCCATGGCAGCGTTTGCCGCTTTCTGCGGTCGCAGTCTGCTCGCGCATCGGTGGCGCACCCCAGTGTTTAGGACTGAAGCAAGAACTACGCGGGAGGAGCGGTCGTTGCGTTCAAGTCTGTTGGCTCTCTTGATTTGCGCCCTTGCCGGCTCGGCGCCGTGCGATCAGGCCGATGCCGCCGCCAAGATCAAAATCGGCGTGCTCAAATTCGGCACCGTGAGCTGGGTGATCGACACCATCCAGCACAACGGCCTCGACAAGGCCGAAGGCATCGAGCTCGACGTGGTGCCCCTGGCCAGCACGCTAGCCACGACGGTGGGTCTGCAAGGCGGCTCGGTGGACATCATCGCCACCGATTGGCTGTGGGTATCGCGCGAACGAAGCGGCGGCGCCGATTTCACCTTCGCCCCGTTCTCCACCGCGCTTGGCTCGATCATGGTGCCCGCCGATTCGCCGATCAAGACGCTGGCCGATCTCAAGGGCAAGAAGCTCGGCGTGGCCGGCGGCCCGCTCGACAAGAGCTGGCTGCTGATGGTGGCCTATGCGCTGCGCACCGCCAATCTCGATCTGCGCAGCGAGACGACGCAGGAATACGGCGCTCCCCCCCTGCTCGCCGAGCGCGCCAAGCAAGGCGCCATCGATGCGGTGCTCAATTTCTGGCCTTATGCCGCAAGGCTCGAGACGCAAGGTTTCAAGCAACTGATCGGCGTCGAGGACGTGGTGCTGGAGCTTGGCGCCAAGGGCGAGGTGGCCATGGTGGGCTATGTCTTCAGCGACAGCTGGGCCAAGGAGAACCTCGCCGGCGTCGAGGGCTTCCTGCGCGCCGCGGCCAAGGCCGACGAGCTGCTCGCGACCTCGAACGCGGAGTGGGACCGCCTCCGGCCGCTGATGCAGGCCGAGGACCAGGCCACCTTCGAGGCCTTGCGGCGCCGCTACCGCGAAGGCATCCCCGAGCGCTCCACCGCCGAGAACGAGGCCGACGCCAAGGTGCTATACCAATTCTTACGCGAATATGGAGGCGAGAAGCTGGTGGGTGCCGCGACCGAGCTTGCGCCCGGCACGTTCTGGAAGGGCACCAAGAATTGAGCGTCACTTTGATCCGCTCCGAGCCGCTCAGGCTGCCGCGCGTCTTGCGGGGACCTCTGGTCTCGGTCCTTTCCATCCTGGGCTTTCTGCTCGTCTGGTACATCGCCGCCGAGATCGCCCAGAGCCGGCTCCTGCCGGGGCCTGTGGCGGTGATCCGTTACATGGTCCAGGAGACGCTGCATGGCGATCTCCTGCCCGAGCTCGGCATCACGCTCTGGCGCGTGATCGCCTCCTTCGTGGTGGCCATGACCATCGGCAGCGTGCTTGGAATTGCCATGGGCCAGTCCGCGGCGCTCAACCGGGCGCTCGACCCCTGGCTGGTGGTCCTGCTCAACCTGCCCGCCCTCGTCATCATCATTCTTGCTTATGTGTGGTTCGGGCTGAACGAGGCGGCAGCGATCGGCGCGGTAGCGCTCAACAAGATTCCCAATGTCGTTGTCACCTTGCGCGAGGGCGCCCGCGCGCTCGATCCCGGCCTGGACGAGATGGCGCGCGCCTACCGCCTGCCGCCGCTCGTCAAGCTGCGCGAGGTGACGCTGCCGCAGCTGCAACCTTATTTCGCCGCCGCCTCGCGCTCCGGCGTCTCACTGATCTGGAAGATCGTGCTGGTGGTCGAGCTGCTCGGTCGGCCGAACGGCGTCGGCTTCGAGCTCCATCTCAATTTTCAGCTTTTCAACGTGACGGCGATCCTCGGCTATACGCTTGCCTTCGTCGCCGTCATGCTCGCGATCGAATATTTACTGGTGCAGCCCCTTGAACGACGTACGACCCGCTGGCGTAACAAAGCGGTTTGAAATCCGCATCGAGGAAAAGACGCATATCGGGGCAGACGGCACACTAGTCCCGGCCATTCGCGACTTTGTCCTCGACATCGAGCCTGACAGCATGACGGTGCTGATGGGCCCGTCCGGCTGTGGCAAGACTACGCTGTTGCGCATCGTAGCCCACCTCGACGACCGGTTTATCGGCGATGTCGGAGTGCCGGAGACGGCGCGTATCGGGCTCGTGTTTCAGGAGCCTCGTCTGCTTCCGTGGCGCACGGTGCGGCAGAATATCGAGCTCGTGGCCGACCCGAGCTTCACGCCTCAAGATCTGGACCACCTGGCGGCGGCGGTGGGCATTGCCGATATGCTGCCGCGCTACCCGCAGGAGCTCTCGCTCGGGCTGGCGCGGCGCGTGGCGCTTGCCCGCGCCTTTGCCACGCGGCCCGACCTGTTGCTGCTGGACGAGCCTTTCGTGTCGCTCGACGAGCGCACCGCCGACCGCCTCCGGCGGCTTCTGCTCGAGATCTGGCAGGAGCGGCCGACCACGGCGATCCTCGTCACCCACAATCCACGCGAGGCCATCCTGCTTGCCGACCGGCTGGTGCTGCTGGCACCGAGACCCACCCACGTGGTGGCGAGCGTGCCGATCACCACGCCGCAAGCCGACCGCGACGCCCACGCGATCGACGCGATCTTCGCCGATCTGCTCCAGCGCTTTCCTGCCAATTTCTCGGCCGGCTGATCACATTCAACGTAATTGATTCCGTCATGCCCGGCCTTGTCCTGCACAAGCCCGCTGCTGTCCGGCTTTGCTGAGCCGCGCCGGTGCCGCGAATTCCTCCCTCTGGAGCGGGCTCGCGCCTGCGCAAGTACACCATTGGGCCCTACGGCCGGGTGACGTTGCACCAAGCTCCCATGGCTGCGCAAAAGCTCTTCGCGGCGCGGTTGGAAGGACGGATCCCGCGGCGGAGAAGCGGCAGGCGCGCCACCGACTTGTCCGGTATTATGTAGCTAACTCACCTTTTCTCAGACGGCTCGCCAGGCTTCGCGCCCAGTTGCTTCTCTATCAAAGCGCCAATGCCGCTGTCGTACTGCTCCTTGTTAGTTTCGCAATCGTCATCGCTGCAATTCCAGCGAGAGCAGGGGAACGAAAGGAGTTTGGAGTTGTCCAAGATTTGGAAGCAGAATTTGGTTATGTGAATTTCAGAACCAATAAATTGGTCGTGATAACGAATTGCTCCAGCCAGAAACCCACTAATCATGTTGTAGCGGGGATCATTGTTGGCGGATGCGAGACCGAAGATAGCGGGATTCTGGATTTCAACATCGCTTTGTGGGGCGATTGTCAAAGCACCCTTCGTGATTTTCAACCATTCCGCCGGAAGACTGAAAAGTTCTTCCGGGTCGCCAATTTGAGCAGGGGCCCGAAAGTAGCCACTGACGTATTCGAGGTTCTTGGTTGGGGTAGCTCCACTATTTTGGACTGTAAGGTGGACAGTCCAATAGCCTGGTTTGCCGTCACTATTAGATTCTGGTCTGAGTTCGAGTCTAACGTTCGAAATGAACGCTCGCTGCACCGAAGCGTACGATTCGCGAGTAGCCTTGGCCTGCTCAGCGATAGGGGCATAGACCTTCTGCATCTCGCCAAGCTGCCGATAGAAAACGACCGCCTGGACGAAAAGACCGGCCGTGGTCAAAACCAAGAGAGCGATGGTCGCATATTCGCGGTATCGCTTGCCGCGATCCTCGCGGGCTTCTTGTTGGCGGTCTGCTTCGTGCTGATTGGCTATAGTGTGAGCAAGAGCCGAGAGCGCCTGCTTCTCTACGGACCGCTTGGCTGGCGGCTTCTTTGGCCTCACGGTCCGTTGCCCCTCAACTAGATATCTTCGAGCCTCACCGTCTCACAACCTATAGCTGTTAGGGAGGCAAGAAAAAAGGTGGCTGGGAACGTGCCACGGCTGAGCTTGTTAGCTATCGAGGCCTCGGTTTCCTCAAGCCCATGCTTTTTGAGCTTTTTGGCCAGGTCTTGGTAGCTCACGTCAGCCCGCTTTAGCTCAGCCTTCAGAAAGCGCCTCGCGCGATCTGCCCATTCCCTTTCCTTCGATCCGATGCTCATGCACCTATCATAAATGATATTTTGCTCTTGACAAGAGGGAGGGTATATCATATCTGATATGCGATAAAGGTCGCACATTCGATATGTCTCAGCACTTCCTCCTTTCTGCCGCTGCCCGTTCGCTAAGCCCGGCGAAGGTAGCCCGCATGTCGGATGAGGAAGCGCATGACGCCTTCCGCATGATCCGGTGGTCCGACACCAAGGGTGAGCCCTACTGCCCTCGCTGTGGCTGCGTTGCCGTCTACGCATATAAGACGCGGAAGCTTTGGCGTTGCCAGGGTTGCACGCATCAATTTTCGGTCACGTCCGGAACGATCTTCGCTAGCCGCAAGCGGCCTGTCCGCGACTACCTCTTGGCCATCGCGATTTTCGCGAATGGCGCGAAGGGCCACAGCGCGTTGCAGCTCAGCCGCGATCTCGATTGCCAATACAAGACCGCCTTCGTGTTGGCGCACAAACTCAGAGAGGCCATCGGGTCAGCATCGAATGGCAAGATCGTCTCTGGCGAGGTCGAAGTTGATGGCGCCTATTTTGGCGGGTACGTAAAGCCTGCCAACTACAAAGAGAACCGTCGCGACCGTCGCCTCTCATTCAATCAGTCCGGTAAACGGCGTGTAGTCGTCATTATGCGCGAGCGTCACGGTTGCACGTTGCCATTCGTGTTCAAGTCGGAAGATGCATCGAGCCGGAGGGTGGCCTCCCTCCGGTGGACCGCGAGTTCTACGTCATGCAGGGCGAGATTTACACCGACGCGCCGTTCGGCAAGCACGGGAGCCAGGAGTTGAGGTGCGACTTGCCATACCAGCCAACGGGTGGAAGACCAGGGCGCCCGCGCAATCCTTTGCCAAGGGGTGGTCATCGCCCCGCGACAGAGGCGATGGATGCTATACCCAAGCTGGCTTTGAAACGGCATTGCGGCAGAAGTGCACCGCCCACGACGGCGGCTCGATCTGCTCGGGCGATACGAGTCCGAATTTGAGGACTCTATGGTCTCGCTCGGTGAGGAACTATATTGTGTCAACCGCGATGGACTAGACGCGGGGCACAGGCCGGGGAACAAAATTCCCAGCACTATGTTGGTCGTTCAGGTCTGGCGTGCCAAGCCCCCAATCCTCAGGCCCCGCCGGGCTCCTATTCGATATGGTGAGAAGCCCCGGTCTTTCCTCCTCGGGGGCTATTCGATTGAAGGGAGGAATTAGATGCGGACCCGCGACTCGAGACCTGTCCTGTTCATAGGGCAGGCCTCATTGCCAGAGTTCGACCACTCGCAGCCCCTACCCGACAAAATCAGCGTGCTACTCTGGATGCTTGATGGCGCTGAGCGGCGGCATCGCCTAGCGAAGCAAGATGGACGGCGGATTGGGATGCTCGATGACGAGGTCGACCTCCAAGTCAACTTGCGGCACGATGAGATCATCGTCACCCTGCCGGGCACGAATTACGCTGTAAAGTACTGCAAGCCGACGAAGTCCCCAGAGCTTTATGGCAAGAATTTCCCGGAGCAGGTCGATCGACGGTCTCCGATATCCCAGGCGGAGTTCGTCGCTAAAGCCTGGTCCCTCGCCAACGACAAGGCGAGGGAGCTCGGCTGGATCAAATAGCCCCAAGCCAGCTCCCTTTCCTTTTCGTAAGCGGCAGTGCCGAGGCCTGTTCGGTCAGCAATGAAACAAATGTTCTGCGCCGAGCTGAATCAGGGCGGGCACTGCGCGTTAAGCCGATTTGATACAGACGGCACGCTGACACTATAACTCCCGGGCGTTCTTCAATGTCCTCGATTGCGGCGGCGGTGGCCGGTGGTGAAGCCCCAGGTGAAAGAGGCTCATTGCGGTCTCCTTCCTTTCCGGGCGTCGCCGGAAATGAAAAAGCCAGATCGAGGTCTGGCGGGAAAGTTCAAGATGGGCGGTGGACGCTACTTGGGTTTTCTGTCTCGTCACTCCTGGCGAGTTTTGATCCATGCAGCCTTGATGGCGTCGGAAACCGGCGTGTAGGTGATGGCCTTAACCAGGTTCCTCACGAAGAGATCAAGGAGCTCTTCGGCTGCATCGCGGGGGTCTTGAGGTTCAGGCATCAGGACGTGACTTCGTGGCGAGCTTCAACAGATGTCGCGCGAGCATTAGGCGAAGCAAGGTCACGGCGCGGCCATGCCTTCCCGAGCATGTGGAAGCGCTGCTCCAGTCGTTCAGCCTTTAGGCATCTGAGGGGCGTCGGTTTCGAAATAGGCATCTGCCGTGTA
>PLBV01000021.1 GCA_003135455.1 Hyphomicrobiales bacterium
GCGAAGGAGCAGCATGACAGCCGCGTCCACTTCAGCGCGTTCTTGCCCTCCTTGATATGTTGTTCTGCCGTGCCGCGCTGATTGTAGAAGGCGACGACCCGCTCCGCCGGGCGCGATAGGTTGGTGACGATGAAGCCGACAGTTGGATAAAGCTCGCCCGGATGCCACCCGGTCTTGGCGACTACGCGTCTGCTCTTGCTCCAGCTCTTGGCCTGATAGCTGCCCATGCTCGATGAAATAGGCATGCTCGATCGGAAGGTTGGGCGCCTCGAGGACCTGCCTGAGCTGGAGGCTGACGGGCACCAGGTGGGGCTGTAACAACCTAACGTCCTCGGCCGACAATGCCGCAAGAATCCGGTTTCGAGTTGCTTTTAGGGAAGCTTGAGTGGACATCGCTCTTACCTTGCGGGGCAAGAGCACAGATCACATCTACTGGCAATCTGCGCCAAAATCTATTGGCAGACGATAAACTAACCCCATCCTTCAATGCGGGCTTGTGCATAACTAAATATTCGGAACGTAACGAGGTGGCAGTGGTTGAACCAAATGACGGGGAGTTTGGAGTTTGTGATGACCAATGGAAGTTGTCGGTATCGTGGGTACGACATCGTGCCTAGACGTGAATGGTCGAAATGGTGTGTGAGCGTCTATCCAACGCGGCCCGACCTACCCATCTTGTCACGCTCAACTTTGCGCACATTGGCGTCCCAGATAGAAGAAGCGTTGGCCGAAGCCAAGCAAAGCATCGATAGAATTCTCTCGTGAATGATTGGGTCAACTAGGGCCGACGACGGGCCTTCCCATGCGCGCCAAGGTAGCGGCACCGAAGTCGAACGCTGCCGGCGGCAGAGTCGGGACCCCCACTGACACACGCATTGCGGCAAAGGTGCTGGAACTCGGCAGGATTTTGCGCGTTTGTCGATAGTCATCAGGGGGGATTTTGCCATGTCGCTATCAACAATCATCCTTATCATTTTGATCCTGCTTCTCGTCGGTGCGCTACCGACCTGGCCGTACAGCGCCGGTTGGGGCGCTTATCCTTCGGGAGGTCTGGGCCTCGTCGTCCTGGTTCTTCTCATACTCATTCTCATGGGCCGAATTTAGCGCTGCCCTGGCCTCAGCTAGCGCGGCCCTATAGAGGCGCGATCGCGATCATGCTCGGCATGGCGCTTGCGGGCTAGCGTCCAATCCTCGGTGATCGGGCGGCAGTGTCTCAGGCACGATCACCGTCAGCGCCTTAGGCAGCAGTCCGAATTCTGCCGGCGTTTTGGTTGCAATCTGGCCATCGGCATTGACCGGCTGCGGCCTGTCCGTACGCAGCGACACGGTGATAGCGCTCCGCTTCAGCACGTCGGGCCTCGCCAAGCCAAACTTGAGATGGGTGACGGAGGCGATGAGCTGCCAGAACCTGCCCGGATCGATGAAATAAAGGTCGAGCTTACCGTCATCCATGGCGGCATCCTCCGCCACGACCAGCCCGCCCCCATGAACCGTGTCAGCGATGTGCTGATTCGGTCAACGCGGTTGCTAACGGCCGGGGCTGACCGTGCCGTCGGGGTGGCGAATAAGAAGCCTTCGCCCAACGGACGATCGCGGCTGGCCCGCGTTAAATTGACCTCCGTCATGGCACATTGGAGCGCTGGGGACCAAATTGCATATGTCCGCCCCTACCGAACCATCTCCTCTGGCTCAAACTTCGTCAGGAACACCCGATGAACGAGACGCAAGCCAAGCAATTGCGAACCCCGCCTTTGGTCATTGACCGGCCTGGCTGCCGGGCCGGCACGCACCATGACCGCGAGGTGGCGGAGATTGATCTCTTAAGCTCCCTCTCCATCCGCGAGGTCACGCTCCGCAATCGCATCGGCATGTCGCCCATGTGCCAGTATTCGGCGCAGGAGGGATTGGCCAATGACTGGCACCTCGTCCATTTGGGGAGCCGTGCGGTGGGTAGCGTCGGGCTCGTCATGGTGGAGGCGACCGCGGTCACCCGGGACGGACGCATCTCGCCCGGGGATATGGGACTGTGGAGCGACGATCACATCGAGCCGCTTGCCCGCATCGCGCGCTTCATCGAGAGCCAGGGCGCGGTGCCCGGCATTCAGATCGCCCATGCCGGGCGCAAGGGAAGTTGCGATGTGCCTTGGCGCGGGGGGCGCCATCTGAAGCCGGAACAGGGCGGCTGGCCCGTCGGGGCCCCGAGCCCGATTCCCTTCCACGAGGGCGACCCTCTCCCCATCCCGCTCGATCTGGCCGGCATCGACGGCATCGTCGCCGCCTTCGAAGCCGCGGCCGATCGTGCCCTCAAAGCGGGCTTCAAGATCGTCGAGATCCACACGGCGCACGGCTATTTGCTGCATGAGTTCCTCTCGCCTCTGGCCAATCATCGCAGCGATGCCTATGGCGGCAGCCTCGAGAACCGCATGCGCCTTGCCTTGCGCGTGGCCGAGGCGGTGCGGGCCCGCGTGCCCGACGCGCTCCCGGTGTTTGCGCGTATCTCCGCCACCGATTGGGTGGAGGGTGGCTGGGACGTCGAGCAATCGGTGGCGCTCGCCAAGCGGCTGCACGCGCTTGGGGTCGATTTGATCGACGTATCGTCGGGCGGGATGGTGCCGTCCGCCCATATTCCCATGGCCAAAGGGTTCCAGGTTCCCTTCGCGCGCCGCATTCGCGAGGAGGCGAGAATCAGGACCGCGGCCGTGGGCATGATCACCGACGTGACCCAAGCCGATCAGATCATCACCGAGGGCGACGCCGATGTCGTCATGATCGGCCGTGAGCTCTTGCGTGAACCCTATTGGGCGCTTAGGGCCGAGCAGCACCTCGGCTCCGAGCCCTGCTGGCCGATCCAGTATGGTTACGCGGTGAAACGCCGGGCGAAATAGGCCGCGCGCCACGCCGCCCAATCCGATCAGTCGAGAGCTCGCGTGCTCAAGCGGCCCCCCAGCACACCAACGGCTTAGTAGGCCCCGTTCGGTCCTGAGGCTCACGTGAGCGGGGAAAGTGTATTGCGAACAAAACGAGAAGCATGCTTCCTGGAAACAGTCCTTCCAGGAGCCGATTCGCCCGTGTCGAGCGCTGCCGCTTATCTAACCGAGCTCAATCGGGACCAGCGCCAAGCCGTCGAGCATGGCGTGGGGGCCGAAGGTGGCTCGGGGCCTCTCCTGGTGATCGCCGGCGCCGGCTCGGGCAAGACCAACACTCTGGCGCATCGGGTCGCCCACCTGATCGTCAACGGCGCCGATCCTCGCCGAATTCTTCTGCTCACGTTCTCGCGACGGGCGGCCGCCGAATTGGCTCGGCGTGTCCAGCGAATTTCTGCGCAGGTCGTGGGGACGGACGCGAGCGTCATGACCGACGCCTTGACTTGGGCTGGCACGTTCCATGGCATCGGCGCCCGTCTGTTACGCGAGTCCGCAGATCGGATCGGGCTCAGCCCTACGTTCACGATCCACGATCGCGAGGATTCCGCCGATCTCATGAACCTCGTGCGTCACGAGTGCGGCTTCTCGAAAGCGAAGAGCCGGTTTCCGACCAAAGGCACGTGCTTGGCGATCTATTCCCGGGCCGTGAATGCCGAGACTATTCTCGAGGACGTCCTTGGCGTGTCGTTCCCGTGGTGTACGGATTGGGCGGCGGAGATGCGCGAGCTCTTTGGCGCCTATGTCGAGACCAAGCAACGACAGAACGTGCTCGATTACGACGACCTCCTGCTCTATTGGGCGCACGCCGTGAGCGATCCCGCAATCGCCGAGGATTTCAGTGAACGCTTCGACCATGTGCTTGTCGACGAATATCAGGACACCAATCGGCTCCAGGCCTCGATCCTGCTGGCACTGAGCCCCACGGGGCGCGGTCTCACCGTGGTCGGCGACGACGCCCAGTCCATCTATTCGTTCCGGGCAGCGACGGTGCGGAACATTCTCGACTTTCCAGGGCTGTTCGATCCGCCCGCAGCGATCATCACTCTGGACCGCAATTATCGTTCGACGCGAGCAATCCTGGCGGCAGCAAATGCGGTCATCGAGCAGGCTTCCGAGCGCTTCACCAAAAACCTATGGTCGGATCGGACTTCCGGCGAGCGCCCGCAGCTCATCGCCGTGCGCGACGAGGCCGAGCAGGCCCGCTATGTGGTCGAGCGCGTACTGGATAACCGCGAGGGAGGCGTGGGCCTGAAGCAGCAGGCGGTGCTGTTCCGAACGTCGCACCACAGCGGACCGCTGGAGATCGAGCTTGTCCGCCGTAACGTCCCATTCGTGAAATTCGGCGGTCTCAAGTTCCTCGATGCTGCGCACGTCAAGGACATGCTGGCAATGTTGCGCTTCGTCGAGAACCCGCGCGATCAAGTCGCGGGCTTCCGCTTGATGCAAATTCTGCCCGGAGTCGGCCCGACCTCAGCGCAAGCAGTGCTCGATCGCATGGCGGCTGCCGCAGACCCGCTCCGCGCGCTGGGCGATGCCCCGCCGCCGCCACGAGCGACTGAGGATTGGCCGTCCTTCGTCGCCACCATTCTAGAACTGGGTACGCGCAAACCCGGGTGGCCGGCGGAACTCGAACGCGCACGGCTTTGGTACGAGCCGCATCTTACCCGAATTTACGATGATGCGGTGGTTCGCCGAGCCGACCTGATCCAGCTCGGCCAGATTGCCGCCACCTATCCATCGCGTGAGCGCTTCCTGACCGAGCTCACCTTGGATCCTCCCGATGCCAGCAGCAACCAAGCCGGCATTCCATTACGCGATGAGGATTATCTCATCCTTTCGACGATTCATTCGGCCAAAGGACAGGAGTGGAAGTCGGTCTTCGTGCTCAACGCCGTCGATGGCTGCATCCCGTCCGATCTCGGCACCGGCACGACGGAAGAGCTCGAGGAGGAGCGCCGTCTGCTCTATGTGGCGATGACGCGCGCCAAGGACGATCTCCATCTCATCGTGCCGCAGCGCTTCTTTGCTCATCAGCAGGCGGGAAACGGTGATCGCCATGTGTACGCGTCGCGCACGCGGTTCGTGCCGCATTCGATCCTGTCACTCTTCGAGACGCGATCTTGGCCCGCGGCCGGTGAGCACGCGAACGGCACGCGCGCAGCATCGCAAGCCATCCGTGTGGATATAGGGGCTCGAATGCGCACCATGTGGCGGCAAGGCTAAGGCCTCGCTCGAGGCGACGAAATAAGCCCGACGCGCTGGTTGCGGACAACGGCCAGCTAAGCATTTGGATTGATTGGTGGGCGCAGCAGGACTCGAACCTACGACCCGCTGATTAAGAGTTAACGGCTATATCTTTGAAATCAAGCGTTTATCTCTAACTTTATAGGTCGACTTTATAACTTCTGGCTCTCGGCACCGGGTCGAGTCTGGCGCTCGGGAACCCTCGAACCTCAATCTCCCACCCACACCGACTGCTGACCTAAAATCAGCGGTTCTGCCGCCTCATCTAAGCCTTCCGCATTAGCTTCTTTGCGATCCCCTCAGCGACTGTCCGCTCTGAAAGCGAAATGAACGGCTTGCTGGTCCAACCTGGTCGAGATGAGGAAGGATTATGCTCGCCAGGCTCGCATCGTGTCACAGGATGGGCGGCTATCTCTTTTTCAAGTCGAGCGGCCTCCTCTTCCCGCGTCTCACCAAGCAACACCCGTTTACTCGTCTTTCGCATGCGATGAGGTTGCGTCTTTTTATCCAAGCTCATCGAGGTATCTCCAGATGTTGAAAGTGGGCTGCGAAGCGGCGCTCGACGGATACCCCTCCACACGAAAGTGCGATCTATCCGTGAACTAAAACGTCTTAATCAAGCACGCTTCTTTTTCGGGCGGCGACGGCCGACAAGTGCACGGGCGCACAAGCGTTCTTCATGGGAGTAGGATCAGACGAGGAGGCATATTGGAGCGTGCGCTGCACTAATGGCGCGGAATACCAGGTCCAAATTAAGGCCGACGCGGCCGGCACGGGCACGGTTCTGGAATGTGGCGTTCTGAAAACAGTCAGCGGCATCGAATGCTTTTAAGAGCCTGTCACGTCAGTGAGTCTTGCTTCTGATAAGGCGCGTTCCCGACGACGCGACAGAAACGGCGAACTCGACGCCGCCGGCCAACAGAGCGCATTACTGCCTTCCGGCCAGATGAGCTTCGGCAAGCGCCGCTCCTGACAAAACGCCCACATTCGGTGCGGGAGGGGCTTTTCACCGCCACTTCATTGGGTCAAGTATTTAGTGAATTTCGCTTGTAAGCCTTTGAAATTATTGGTGGGCGCAGTAGGACTCGAACCTACGACCCGCTGATTNNCTGATTAAGAGTCAGCTGCTCTACCACCTGAGCTATGCGCCCGACCGGACACGCCTCATGAACCTTGGGGCGCGCGGGAAGTGCGCTCCCCTTAACACTGCCCTCCGCGCCCTGTCCAGCCGGCGGGAGAGATGCGCCTACCAGAAAAGCCCCAGCTCCTCGCAGCGGATGCGCAAGGAGCGGTTGACGCGGGCGTTGAGCACGAAGCCTAAGCCCACCATCATGGTGAGAATCGAGGTGCCGCCATAAGAGATGAGCGGCAGCGGCACGCCCACGACCGGCACGAGCCCGGTCACCATCGCCACATTGATGAACACATAGGCGAAGAGGCAAAGCCCCATGCCGGCGGCGCCTTGGCGGGCAATGGATTGCTGCTCGTTCAGCAAACATTCAGGTGAATAAATCGGTTAATGCGTGAGCGCATCGGAGGCGCCTTCGCCAGGGTTTGGCCTTAAAGTAAACCTACGAACTGCGCGGGGGCTCCTGGCAATCCCATGCAAGCCTGCTGGAGTCGGAGGTTCACGAATGGACTATGGACGCTGGTTAAGACTGCTTATCGCCGGCACGGCCTTTGCCGCGATGGTGGCGGCAGTGGGGTTGCCCATCCCCGGAGCCGACCGGCTTGGGCTTAGCGGCACGGCGGCGGCACAGGGCATCGATATCGACTCTTTCTATGACGAGCTCGATCCCTATGGCCAATGGGTCTGGAATCCCCGGTTCGGCTATGTATGGCTACCGGACCGTGTATCGGAGAACTGGCGGCCCTACACCGTCGGCCACTGGATCTATACCGATGAGTATGGGTGGTACTGGGACTCCTACGAGCCCTTCGCCTGGGCGGTGTATCACTATGGCCGCTGGGGCTACGACCCCGACTATGGCTGGTTCTGGGTGCCGGGCGACACGTGGGCGCCCGCCTGGGTGCAATGGCGCTATGGCGACGATTATGTGGGCTGGGCGCCGATCGGGCCAAGGCGCGGCGGTTATGCCTATGGCGCGCCCGACAGCTATGACCCGGCGATCGCGGAGTCCTGGGTCTTCGTGCAGCCGCGCTACCTGACCTCACGCAGCATCTATCGCTATGCGCTGCCGGCGGCCGAGCTCGGCGTCGCTTTCCTCGGCGCGCCCAACGTCTATCGGCCAGAGTTCCGCGGCGGCGGCGTCTTCAATTTCGGCGTGCCGCGCGATCGCATGATGCGCATCACCAAGCAGCCGATCATCGTGCAGAAGATCTTCAAGGTCGACCGCAAGGGCGGACGTTATGGGAAGTTCGAAGGGCACGAGGGCGGCATCCAAGTCTTCGCGCCGGGATTCGAGAAGGGCGCCAAGCCCAACCGCGGGCCTAAGAAATTTGCCGACTCGCCCTTCGACCTCAAGTCGAAGACGAAGCTCAAAGACACCTTCAAGGGCCAGCCTCCCAAGGGCTGGGGACCCGGCGCGGCGGAGGTCGAGCCGGTCGCCAAGGAGGTGGGACCGGAAGGCTTCAAGAAGAAGCATGGGCCGGGCGGGTTTGAGCCGCGCGACAACGCCAAGGGTGAGCCGGGGGAACCCGACAAGCATGGCGGCCCGGACGACCAAGGCGGCAGGAACAAAGGCAATGAGGCCGAGGGACATGGCGGACCCAAGGGCCCCGGCGGGCCTGGCGGCGCGGGGGGCTTCGGGCCGAAAGCCGCTCCCGTCATTGGCGACACTGGCGACAACGGCAAAGGCAAGAAGACGCATGGCGGCGAGCAGAACGAGGGCGACAAGGGCCCGAATGTCGGTGACCAGGGTGCCCCTGGGAAGGCTGTCCTTGGCAAGCCCCTTCCTGAAGACCAAGCAAAGGGTGAGAAGCCGCAAGGTGGCCCGGGCGGCCCTGGCGCCTTCGGGCCGAAAGCCGCTCCCGTCATTGGTGACACTGGCGACAACGGCAAAGGCAAGAAGAAGAAACATGGCGGCGAGCAGAACGAGGGCGACAACGGCCAAGGGCCCGGCAACCAAGGCGGCGGTGACCATGGTGCGGACCAAGGTGGCAAGCGCCATGGGCCGCCGCCCGGCGTCTTCGGCGGCGGCTCGCCCGACGACGGTCAGGGCAAGAGCAAGTTCAAGGGTCCTGGTGGGCCTGTTGGCCCCGGCGGGCCCGGTGGACCCGGCGGCCAAGCGCAAGGCGGCGGCGATGAGGGCCATGGCAAGGGCGGCGACAAGAAGAACAAGGAAGATAAGTGCAAGAAGCACCCCGAGCAGCCCGAGTGCCAGAATCCGAATTAAGGGTCGCCTCCACGCGCTCCCTTGCGGAGCGCCCTTGAGCTAAGACAAAGGCGGTTGGCGAGGAGCCAACCGCCTTCACTTTTTACACCTGGGCCAAGGTCACGGGGATAACTGAGCCAGGACTCGACCGACCGACCTCGTCGCAATGTGAGCATCACGACGCAAGCATCTAGGATGCGAGCCTCACGATGCAAGCATCGTCTCGGGCTTCCGCCGGGCGTCGCGGGCCAAGAGCTTGTTCAGAGCGCTCACATAGGCTCTGGCCGACGCGACGAGGGTGTCCGTGTCGGAGCCCCTGCCTGTCACGGTCTTGCCGTCGGCCTCGAGCCTGACGCTCACCTCGGCCTGCGCGTCGGTGCCCTCGGTTACCGCCTGCACCTGGTAGAGCGGCAGCCGCGCCTCATGCGGCACGATCGCCTTGATCGCCTTGAAGATCGCATCCACCGGCCCATCGCCCGTCGATTCATGGGTGTGGTGGCGGCCGTCGACGTCGAGTGTGATCGTGGCCTTTTGCGGACCGCCGGTGCCGGCGATCACCGTCAACGCCACCACCTTGATGCGGTCATGGGCCGAGGCGATCTCCTGATCCACCAGGGCCTCGATGTCCTCGTCATAGATGTGCTTCTTGCGGTCGGCGAGCGCCTTGAAGCGCACGAACGCGTCTTCCAACGCGTTGTCGCCGAGCTCGTAGCCCAGATCCTTCAGCTTCTCGCGGAAGGCATGGCGGCCGGAATGCTTGCCCATGACTAGCGAGGACTCCTTCAGCCCCACGCTTTCCGGCGTCATGATCTCGAAGGTCTCCGCATGCTTCAGCACACCGTCCTGATGGATGCCACTCTCATGGGCGAACGCGTTCCGGCCGACGATCGCCTTGTTGTATTGCACCGGGAATGCGGTGACGCGGGCGACAAGCTTGGAGGCGCGCGTGAGCAGGGTCGTGTCGATGCCGGTCCAGAACGGCATGACGTCGCCACGGGTCTTAATGGCCATGACGATCTCTTCCAGCGCGGCGTTGCCGGCGCGCTCGCCAAGGCCATTGATGGCGCATTCCACCTGGCGGGCGCCGGCGCCGAGGCCGGCGAGCGAATTGGCAACGGCCAAGCCTAGATCGTTATGGCAATGGGTGGAGAACACGGCCTTGTCGGAATTCGGCACCCGCTCCAGAACCATGCGCATGAGGGCCGCGAACTCCTCGGGCGTGGCATAGCCCACGGTATCGGGGATGTTGACGGTGGTGGCGCCCGCCTTGATGGCCGCCTCGACGCAAGCGCAGAGGAAGTCCTTCTCGGTGCGGGTCGCGTCCATGGCCGACCATTCCACGTCGTCGGTGTAGGAGCGGGCGCGGGTGACCGAAGCGGTCACGAGCTCCAGCACCTTTTCCCGCTCGATGCCCATCTGATATTTGCGATGCAGCGGCGAGGTGCCGATGAAGGTGTGGATGCGGCCACGGGGTGCTGCCTTGATCGCCTCGGCGCAGCGGTCGATGTCCTTGAATTGCGCCCGCGACAGTCCGCAAATCACGGCGTTTTTGGCGCGGCGGGCGATCTCCTGCACGCTCTCGAAATCGCCTTGGGAGGCGATGGGGAAGCCAGCCTCGATGACGTCCACGCCCATCTCGTCAAGCAGCTCCGCCACTTCGAGCTTCTCCTCGAAGGTCATGGTGGCGCCGGGGCATTGCTCGCCGTCGCGCAAGGTGGTGTCGAAGATGACGACGCGGTTCTTCTCGGTCCGGTTGTCTTTGTGCGGGGCTCGATCCTGATCGGAGTCCATGGTGCTCGTCCTTAAACCTTGGCCGACCAGTCTAGCATGACTGGCGAGCCGCTTGAATTATCGGAGGATGTTGCTTGCAATCCCCTGAACGCCCGCCCCGCCTTTGAGCGGGACCGCCGGAGCTCAGGGGCGTCTAAGGAGGAGGAGTTTGGTTACGAGGGGATGCGCGCGAGCAGAGGCGGTCGGCGCAGACACGCCGCCCAAGGTTCCCATCTGCTTATTGCCGCGCTCGATCATCATCGTCTCGCATCCATGGCGAGGCTTAACCTAGCCTCGCTCGCGGCCGGGAAACTAATGCGAAAGCCCCAGCGGTGGCAAGGGCCACGACGGTACGCCGACCCCAGGGCTACTTCTTGTCCGTCCGGCGCCGGCGCTTTGGCATGGGGCGGCGCGCGGCGACCGTGCCCGCCACATCGGGATCAGTCTGATTGAGGAAGATGAGCACGGCGAGGATGACGAGGACGAAGCGGAAGGCCGCCTCCTGGCCATTCCAGGTCTGCGACTCCCACATGGCGAACCACTCGCCCGCGACCACCATGAAGCCAAAGAACCAGACGAGGAATGCGAGCGCGCTGCCTGCGACCGCATAATCCTTGGCGCGGTTGAAGTCGGTGCCCGAGGCCTCGCGCGCCTGCCACAAGCGCACCGCGCCCGCGAGCAGGAGAACGCCCGTCGCCGCTTCCGCGGCAATGATCAGCGCATAGGCCACCTGCCAGGCGATCGGATTGATGATCGAGCGATACATCAGACTGTTGCCGGGAAAGGTCGTATCCATGCTGAGCACGTGCTGCACGAACAGGTAGTTCGTCGCGTAATCGGTGAGGTTGTCGAAGGCGACGAGCAGGCAGAAGACCGCGAGGATGAGAACCATCACGATCTTGGCGAGACGCGTGATCAGCATTTGCGAGGGCCCCTTACCCTGACGAATTCAGCTCAGGGAATTTCCGCCTAACCCGAATCCGTCATGCCCGGCTTTATGCCGGGCACCCACGTCTTTACAGCCGAGCCCCTCAAAGTCCTAGATGGCCGGGACAAGCCCGGCCATGACGCGTTTGGGTTTGCGTTTGGCACGAGCCCCGCTAGTTCTTGCTCTTATCCACCAGCGCACGTTCGGCGATCCAGGGCATCATGGAGCGGAGGCGTTTGCCCACCTCCTCCATCTCGTGACTGTCGCATCTTGCCCGCATCGCCTTGAAGCTCGTCTGGTTGACGCGGTTCTCCAGCATCCAGTCCTTGACGAACTTGCCGGACTGGATGTCGTCCAGAACTTGGCGCATCGCCTCGCGGCTCGCTTTGCCGACCACGCGGGAGCCGGAGACATATTCGCCATATTCGGCGGTGTTGGAGA
>PLBV01000137.1 GCA_003135455.1 Hyphomicrobiales bacterium
CGCATCTTCGAATGGGGCGATGGCGGTGTGCCCAATCTGATCCTCGACGATGGCGGCGACGCCACCTTGCTCGTGCATCTGGGCGACCGCGCCGAGAAGGGCGACACGGCCTTCCTCGACGGCGCCACCAATGAGGAGGAGGAGGTGCTGTTCGCCTCGATCAAGCGGCGGCTGGCCGAGAAGCCCGGCTGGTATTCGCAGATCGCCAAGGCCATTCGCGGCGTGACCGAGGAGACCACCACCGGCGTGCACCGGCTCTACGAGATGCAGAAGAAGGGCACTCTGCTGTTCCCCGCCATCAACGTCAACGACAGCGTCACCAAGTCGAAATTCGATAACCTCTATGGCTGCCGCGAATCGCTGGTGGACGGCATCCGCCGCGGCACCGACGTGATGATGGCGGGCAAGGTGGCCATGGTCGCGGGCTTCGGCGACGTGGGCAAGGGCTCGGCCGCGTCTTTACGCAACGCCGGCTGCCGGGTGCTGGTGGCGGAGGTCGATCCGATCTGCGCGCTGCAGGCGGCGATGGAGGGCTACGAGGTCACCACCATGGACGAGGCGGCACCCAGGGCCGACATCTTCGTCACCGCCACCGGCAACAAGGACGTGATCACGCTCGATCACATGCGGGCCATGAAGGACCGCGCCATCGTCTGCAATATCGGCCATTTCGATTCCGAGATTCAGGTGGCCGCGTTGCGCAACATGACATGGAACAACATCAAGCCGCAGGTGGACGAGATCGCGTTCCCCGACGGGCACCGGATCATCCTTCTGTCGGAGGGCCGGCTGGTCAATCTCGGCAATGCCATGGGCCATCCGAGCTTCGTGATGAGCGCGTCCTTCACCAATCAGACGCTGGCGCAGATCGAGCTTTGGGCCAATCCCGGCACCTACGAGAAGAAGGTCTATACGCTGCCGAAGCAGCTCGACGAGAAGGTGGCGCGGCTGCATCTCGACAAGATCGGCGTNNGAGAAGGTGGCGCGGCTGCATCTTGCCAAGGTCGGCGCCAAGCTCACCCTGCTCACCCCCGACCAGTCCGAGTATATCGGCGTGCCGCCGCAAGGCCCCTTCAAGCCGGACACCTACCGGTATTGAGACGGCCTCTTCAGTAAGCGGGCGCGCGCGCGCGTCCACGGCGAGCGGGTTCATGCCGGGCCAGCCCAGTTTCGCCGTCACCGCTTTCGGCGCGCAGCTGGAGGCGAGGCCGATAAAATCGCTGGCGAGACCGGCACCAGGGGTGGCACCGGCGCAGATGGGCTGATTGAAGACGATGGTTACGGCGTTGCCCGTGCGTGTCGCTTCATAGAGCCCGACGGTCCCGGTCCCGCCTGGCGCGACCACGAACACGTCGTAAAGCGTGCCGCCGCCGGCATAGTCGAGCTGGGTCAAGGCGCCGAAGTCGATTGTAAGATCGGTCACGCAAGGAACCTCGTCCTGGCTGGTGGCTCCAGTCATGTCGACGCGATATTCGTAAGCCGTCTTGCCCGCGCCCTTGGATCCGGTCGCGCCGGGGAAGGTGCGGGTCTGGAGGACTCCCGTCCCAGAGACGCTGGGCGGCATCGGGATGTCGCCGGTCGAGTCGGTCGCCACCACCGTGCACTCCGGACTGAAGACGCAGTTGACGGCTTGGGCGTCGGCACCGACGATGCTGAGCGCGCCGGGCCGCGGCGCCGGGATGAAGAGGTCGCTCCAGCCGAGCGTGATCTTGGCGTTCGACTGACCCGCAAACGAGACCGTCTGCGCCGCCGCATCGACCGTGATCTGCCAGATGTAGCGCGCGCCGGGCCTGTCCCATTGCTTGAAGATCTCGCCCGCTGCATCGTAGGCGACGATGGACATGGCGACGTCGTTGTTGATGTCGCTATAGGCCCAGTAGGTGTAGCCGTTATAGGTCAGCACCGGGCACTGCTCGCTGGGTGCGCCGGTGTCCGGCCCCTGGACGCAAGCCTCCTTCCAGCCGGACGGGACCGCCGGGTGGCTCGAGCTTAACCGCTGGTCGACCGTGGGTGCTTCCTGCGCCACTGCGCCCAAGGGCGCCATCGCCAGCAGCAGGACCCCGCTTACGACCGCCAGTTGGAGACTGCGACGCATGACCACCTCCCTCACTCCGTTACATGCCGGCCTTGGCCGGCGTTTCAGCGGACCGTCCCTCAGTGCCGTTGGGACAGGCCGGCCATGCGCTGCCCGCCCGCGCAAAGCTAACGCATTTAATCGTCTTCTACCTCAGGTTGCAAGGTCTGTAAACGCCCACGGACGGCTCGTGTCCCCCCAGGATGCGTCCAGACTTGGCTTTCGCCCGTGCTTCGCCGGGAAGCCGCCGCTTGCCCGGATCGAGCTCCTGGACGGGCGCGCGACGCGCTCAAGGTCCGCAGGGCTGCCGAGGCATTCCGACGCGACGTCCCTGCACGGGAGTGCGTCAGCGGGGCGCGACTTCGCCAAGGCTTTCTCGTCAGGACGACGCGCGCGGGCCGCATGGTTAAGAAGGTCTTAACCAGCGTGCATGCCAGATGGGCAATCGATCACGATGTCGCTAAGCTAGCGTGATTCGCCTGACACCACGCCCATCGATGCATTCCGTGACGTCTGTGGCAGCGTTCTCGAGCAACGGCTACTCCGGGCGGTGATGCGGAGCAACAGCATGCAGACGCGAGGGGACGGGCTTGCACCTTCATCAAGGTGGCAGCAGGTGCTTCTGCGCTTGATCCCGATCCTTGCCGCGGCGCTCGTGTTGCCTGCCTTCCCGGCGGCGGCGGCGGATGCGGGCGGCATCGACGCGCGCGTCCTCTTCACCCTCGGCGTCAATCTCGGCGTCATTGCCTTTGCGGTCGGCACGGCGATAGCGTGCCTGCGTGCCAAGCAAGCCGCGAACGAGGCGCGCGAGGCGACAGCGCGCGAGGCCGAGCGTTTGCGCGAGAGCGAGGCCACGCTCGAAGCTGTGCTCGCCGCCGAGCCGCAAATGCTGCTCGCTTGGAACGGGGAGGGCCAGCAGCCGCGCATCCTGGCCGCCACCTTGCCGTCGGCGTTTGGCGTGCCGCGCGATGCCGAGGGTCTGCTCCGCTTCGAGGAGTGGCTCGAGGCGCCCTCGGTGCGGGAGCTCGACTTGGCCTTGCAGGAGCTTGCCGAGCATGGCCAGGCCTTCAGCCTCGCGCTGCCCACGCTCAGGCAAAGATATGTCGAGGTCGATGGTCGCGCCGCGGGCGGCAGCATCGCGCTGAAGGTTCGGGCGCTTAGCCTGCCGCAGATCGAGCGTGCCAGGCTTGCAGAAGAGCACAAGGGGCTCGACGCAGAGATCGCGGCGCTCCGCGCTTTGGTGGCCACCGGCGGCGCCAGCGCCGGCGTCGCGCTCGCGGCGAGCGGGCGGGAGCTTGACGCCCCTGCCCCACAAGCCGGCATCGAAACGCGCTTCCGCAGCTTCGACCGCCTCGCCACTGCCTTTGCCGTGTTCGACGCCGGGCAGCGGCTCGCCCATTACAATCAAGCCTATGTGGAGCTCTGGCAGCTCGACCCGGGCTGGCTTGCGACCCATCCCCGCGACGGCGAGATCCTCGACCGGCTCCGCCAAGCGCGACGCTTGCCCGAGAAGGCGGACTATCAGGGCTGGAAGCGCAGCTGGCTCGCGTCCTATGGCACCAATGTCCAAGGCGAGGACGAGTGGCACCTGCCCGACGGCCGCACCCTGCACGTCATCGCCGATGCCCATGAAGGCGGCATCACCTATCTCTACGAGAACGTCACCGAGCGCATTGCGCTGGAGAGCCGCTACAACGCGCTGATCCATGTCCAGCGGGAGACCCTCGACACGCTACGCGAGGGGGTAGCGGTGTTTGCGCCGAGCGGGCGCCTCAGGCTCTACAACCAGGCCTTTGCCGCCATTTGGCGCTTGAACCCGCGCCAGCTCGACGCCGAGCCCCATATCGACGAGATCATTACCTGGTGCCGCGTGCTCTATGACGCGCCCGAGGAGTGGGAGCGCACCAAGGCAGCGATCACGGGCATCGTGGCGGAGCGGCGCCCTTATGAAAGCCAGCTGGACCGCGGCGATGGCAGCGTCATCGCCTGCGCCGCGCTGCCGCTGCCCGATGGCGGGACGCTCTACACCTCTGTCGACGTGACCGACTCAAAGCGGGTCGAGCGGGCGCTGATCGAGCGGACCGATGCGTTGGAGGAAGCACACCGGGTCAAGACCGCCTTCATCTCCCACGTGTCCTACGAGCTCCGCACGCCGC
Source organism: Hyphomicrobiales bacterium (assembly GCA_003135455.1). Classification (GTDB taxonomy): domain Bacteria; phylum Pseudomonadota; class Alphaproteobacteria; order Rhizobiales; family Methyloligellaceae; genus Methyloceanibacter. The sequence goes on from PLBV01000137.1 coordinate 4,231, forward strand.
TCACCAACATCCTCGGCTTCACCGAGATGCTCGCGAGCCTCACCGCCGGCCCGCTCGGCGACAAGCAGCAAGAATACGTCGCCGACATTCTCTCTTCGGGATTGACGCTCGGCGCCATCATCGACGACATCATCGACCTTGCAACCATCGATGCCGGCACTTTCGAGCTCCGGCCCTCCCACGTCAAAGTCCGCGACGTGATCGAGGCGGCGGCCCTCCGCGTGGGCGATCGGCTGAAGCAGAACGACATGGAGCTTAAGATCGACATCGAGGCGGGCGTTCAGGAATTCGTCGCTGACGGCCCCCGCGTCACCCAAATTCTCTACAATCTGCTCTCCAACGCCATCGGCTTCTCGGCCGCCGGGGGCACGATCGTGCTCTCGGCTCGCCGCGACCATGACATGCTCGCGCTCACCGTCGAGGATCAGGGCTGCGGCATCCCCGAGGACTTTCAAGCCACGGCGTTCGACCGTTTCGAGAGCCGCTCCCAAGGATCGCGCCACCGCGGCACGGGCCTAGGCCTCTCCATCGTCAAGAGCCTGGTCGAGCTGCATAGGGGCACCGTCGCGCTCACCTCAACCCCCGGCCAGGGGACCCGCGTCGAGGTGCGCCTGCCGCTGAAGGAGGCAGCCGAGCCGGACAGCGAAGAGCCCTATTTCCGGTCTAGCCTGGCGGGATGAGCTCGACATGGAGTCTCGACGATGTCGACCTCGTCCGGCTCGACCGTCTGGCGAGCCGCATCGCGCTTGAGGTCAAGCCGGGTGACACGATCGCGCTGAGCGGCCCGCTCGGCGCCGGCAAGACCACGCTGGCGCGGTTCCTGATCGCGCGCCTGGGCGGCGAGGGCGAGGTGCCGAGCCCGACCTTCGCCCTGATGCAGGCCTATGCGACGCCGCGGCTCACGCTCTACCATTGCGATTTCTACCGACTTCAGCCACCAGAGCTCGACGAGCTCGGCCTCGACGACGCTGTTAGCGAAGGCGCGCTGATCGTCGAATGGCCCGAGCGTGCAGGGGGCCGGCTTGGCCCAGACCGGCTCGACATCGCCCTGGATGAGACGGCCACGCCGAACCAGAGGCGGCTGGTGCTTGAGGGCCACGGCACGTGGGAGGGGAGGCTTGCCCGCTTGGCCGCGCTTGAGCGCTTCCTTGACGCCACGTCTTATGCTGAGGCCCCCGCCCATTATCTGCAAGGCGATGCCTCCACGCGGGGCTATGCGCGCCTCGTGCTGCCCGGCCGCACCGCCATTCTGATGAATGCGCCGCGCCAGCCCGACGGTCCGCCGATCCACGACGGCAAGCCTTATTCGGCGCTCGTGCATCTGGCCGAGGACGTGACGCCCTTCGTGGCCGTTGCCGCTGGCTTGCGTGAGCGCGGGCTCTCGGCGCCTGCGCTGTATGCGTTCGACCTCAGCCAAGGCTTCCTGCTGCTCGAGGACCTGGGGGACAGCGTGTTCACGGCGGAGATCGCAGCCGGGCGTCCACCTGCGGAGCTCTATGGCGCGGCCACCGACCTGCTGGCCGCCCTTGCAGGGGAGCTACCACCACGCGAGCTTCCGATCGAAGGCCACGCCCCCTACCGGCTCCCCGCCTATGACGAGGACGCCATGCTCACCGAGGCCTTGCTGCTGGTGGACTGGTTCTGGCCGGCGCTGCACGGCAAGCCGGCGCCTGCGCCGGTGCGGGACGCGTTCATGCAACTGTGGAAGCCCATGTTGGGCGAGGCGGCAACCGCCGACAAGGCTTTAGTGCTTCGCGACTTCCATTCGCCCAATCTGATGTGGCTGCCCGGGCGCGAGGGCATCCGGCGCGTCGGCCTGCTCGACTTCCAGGACGCCCTGGTGGGGCCCGCCGCTTACGACCTCGTCTCGCTCCTGCAGGACGCCCGGCTCGATGTCCCCGAGGCGCTTGAAGCGGAGCTGCTCCATCGCTACTGTGCCGCCCGAGGCGCCAAAAGCCAGCACTTTTCGAGCGACCAGCTCCGAACGCTCTACGCAACGCTCGGCGCCCAACGCAACAGCAAGATCCTCGGCATTTTTGCGCGACTGGCGAAACGTGACGGCAAGCGCGGCTATCTTTCACACCTCCCGCGGGTCGCCCGCTATCTGGAGCGCAATCTCGCCCATCCGGCGCTCGCTGGGCTCCGCTCCTGGTATGAGCGCGAGTTGCCTTCCGCCGATCGGCTGCCCTCGCTTGGGCTGTGAAGGCGCTTGCCCATGACCCGCGCTAGGACGGCGATGGTGCTCGCTGCGGGCCAGGGAGAGCGCATGCGGCCGCTCACGCTCAGCGTGCCCAAGCCGCTCGTGCCGCTTGCCGGGCGGCCGCTGATCGACCACGTGCTCGACCGGCTAGGCTCGGCGGGTGTCGAGAAGGCGGTCGTCAACCTGCATTATCTCGCCGAGCGGCTGGAGGCCCATCTCCGCCACCGCCAGGAGGCAAAGCCCGAGATTCTATTCTCCGACGAGCGCGACCTGTTGCTCGATACGGGTGGCGGCACGAAGAAGGCCTTGCCCCTGCTTGGGCCCGGGCCGTTCTTCATCCACAATTCCGACTCGGTGTGGAGCGATGGCGTGGTACCAGCGCTGCCTGAGATGCTGCGCCTGTGGGACGCCTCCGCCATGGATTGCCTGCTCCTTCTTGCCCCGCTCGCTTCCAGCCTCGGCTATTCGGGCAGAGGCGACTTCGCCATGGCGCCGGATGGACGCTTGAGCCGGCGCGGCGAGCGGCAGGTCGTGCCCTTCGCCTTTGCCGGCGTGTCGCTCTGCGAGGAGCGGCTGTTCGAGGCAAGCCCTGACGGGCCTTTCTCCCTCAATCTCCTATGGGACCGGGCGCTGGCACGCGGACGCCTCTACGGCATGCGCCTCGACGGATGCTGGATGCATGTCGGCACACCCGAAGCTTTGGCGGAAGCCGAGACCTGGTTCGAGCGCGAAGGTGCCTGACCCTCGACCGGGCCGCCCGCGGCTCTACACCATCCCGCCTTCGGCGCCGTTCCTCACCACGCTTGCCCGCGCGCTGCTTGCCGGCGACCTGCCCGTGCCTGGAGGCGTTGCGCCCGATCCGCTGGCGCTTCCCCACGCCACCATCTACCTGCCCACCAGGCGCGCAGCCCGGGCGTTGCGCGACGCCTTCCTTGCCGCGAGCGGAGGCCGCGCGACGCTGCTCCCCCGCATCCGGGCGCTCGGCGATCCGGACGAGGATGCTGCCATCATTTTCGGAGCCGACGGCGGCTCGGAGCATGATTTCGAGGGGTCGGCCGGGCAGCCTGCCATAGGCGGGCTCGAGCGGCGCCTTGCCTTGATGCGGCTGATCCTCGCCTGGGGCCGAACCTTCCGTGCTGGATTGATCGCCGATCCCTCGGGCCGCACGGCCGCGCCGCTCGTGGCCACGCCGGCGCAAGCCTCGCATTTGGCCGCCGATCTCGCCCGGCTCATGGATCTTATCGAGAGCGAGGAGGTGGACCTTGCCGCCTTGAGGGAGCTGGTGCCCGACGCCCACGCCGTCCATTGGCAACTCACCCTCAACTTCCTTGCCATCCTCACCGAGCACTGGCCGCAGCATCTCCGCGACCATGGCCTTGTGTCGCCGGTGGCGAGGCGGACGGCGCTCATGGCGCTCGAGACCGCACGTCTGCTCACCCATCCGCCTGCCGGACCGGTGATCGCGGCAGGATCGACGGGAACGGTGCCGGCGACGGCGCGGCTGCTCAAGGCGGTTGCCTCGCTCCCCAACGGCGCGGTGGTGCTACCGGGCTTGGATCAGGCGCTCGATGAAGCGAGCTGGCAGAGCCTTGCCGAGCACCCCGAGCATCCGCAAGCCGCACTTGCCCAGCTCTTGACCACGCTCGGCGTCGATCGCGGCGAGGTCGCCAATGTGCCGGGCAGCGAGCCTGATCGAGCCGCCCGCGCGCGGCTCACGCTGGTGAGCGAGGTGCTGCGCCCGGCCGACCACACCGATCGTTGGCAAGAGTTCCTTGCAGGAAGCAGAGAAGACAACAGAGGAGCCGACAGAGCCAGGCGGCAAGACTTGCTGGACGGTGACGCCGCAGAAAAGCGTGTCGCGCCGGAGTTCAAATCCGCGCTTGCCGGCATCTCACTGGTCGAGGCGCCGACCGCCCAGGACGAGGCGGAAGTTGTCGCCCTGATCTTGCGATCGTGCATCGAGACGGACGGCAAGACCGCCGCTCTCGTCACGCCTGACCGGGCGCTGGCCCGCCGCGTCGCGGCCGCGCTCCGGCGCTTCGGTCTCGGCATCGACGATTCGGCCGGGACGCCGCTCGCGCGCACCGTGCCGGCCGCCTTCCTCGATCTCGTGCTCGGCGCAGTGGAGGCGAATTTCGCGCCGCCCGCGCTCATGGCGCTGCTCAAGCACCCGCTTACCTTGCTCGGCCGGTCTCCGGCGGAGATCAGGGGCGCCGCCCGCGCGCTCGAGCTCGCAGCGTTCCGCGACGTCTATGCCGGCCAAGGCCTCGCCGGCGCCCGGGCCGCACTGAACGCTGCCCATGGCGCGGACATGCGCCGTCGCACCATGACCGAGGACCAGCACCAGGACGCCTCACGCCTCGTTGAGGATCTCGAAGCAGCGTTTGCGCCGCTCGCCAAGCTGTTCGCCACGTCTTCGGCGGTGCCGGCGACCGAGCTCGCTGAAGCCCATATCGCCGTGGCGGAAGCGCTGGCGCGCGACGCAGGCCTCTCGGCATCGGGCTTGTGGGCCGGCGATGCGGGCGAAGCCCTCTCGGCACTCTTTACCGAGCTGATGACGCAAGGGGACGCGCATCCTCTCGCCGCCATCGACTACCCGCCCTTCTACCGCAGTCTCCTTTCCGGCCAAGTGGTGCGCCCGCGCGGGCTCGCCCACCCGCGCCTCTTCATCTGGGGCCCGCTCGAAGCACGCCTGCAGCAGCCCGATGTCATGATATTGGGCGGCCTCAATGAAGGTGTCTGGCCGCAGCCGCAGGACACTGGCCCCTGGCTCAGCCGGCCGATGCGCGAGGAGCTTGGCCTCGCCGCGCCCGAGCGGCGGAACGGCCTCGCCGCCCACGACTTCGCCCAAGGGCTCGGCGCCCGTACCGTGTATCTGACCCGCGCGCTGAAGGTGGGCGGCGTGCCCACCGTCCCCTCGCGCTGGCTGCAACGGCTGAAAGCCCTGGTGGAAGCGGCAGGGTTGGAGCAGACGCTTCGGCCTGTTGAGCCCTGGGCCGCCTGGGCGAGGCTTCGCGACAGTACGCCCGACTTTGCGCCGGTCAATCCACCCGCCCCCTGCCCCCCCGTCGAAGCGCGCCCGCGCAAGCTCAGCGTGAGCCGCATCGAGCGCATGATCGCCAACCCTTACGAGATCTTCGCCCGCGACATCCTGAAGCTCTACAAGCTCGATCCCCTCGGCACCGTGCCCGACGCCCGCTTGCGTGGGCAGATCGTGCACCAGGCGCTGCACCAATTCGCGCTTCGCCATCCAGACAGCCTGCCGTCCGACATCGAAGCCCGGCTGGTCGCCATTGCCGATGGGCTGTTCACAGAACTTGGCGGTCCGCCGCGGGTGGAGGCGTTCTGGCGCCCGCATTTCCAGCGCTTCGCCCGCTGGTTCGCGGCAACCGAGCCTGCCCGGCGCGACGGCGTGGTCAAGGTGCAGACGGAGCTGGATGGCGCCTTGAGCATCGATGTGGACCGAGGCTTCGAGCTCACCGCGCGTGCCGACCGGATCGATCTGTGCGCCGACGGCAGTGTGCTGATCTACGACTACAAGACCGGCACAGCGCCTCCGGCCAAGCATGTCGACACGCTGTTCGCGCCACAGCTGCCGCTCGAGGCGGCGATCGCGGTTGGCGGTGGGTTTGACGAGTTAGGCCCCCGCGAGGTGCGGGGCTTGCGCTACATCGAAGCGTCCGGGCGCCGCGACGGCGGCGAGGAGCGCGCCGCGGCGGCAGGAGAGCCGGCGACGCTCGCCGCCACGGCGCTCGCCGAGCTCATCAAGCTGATCGCCCGCTTCGACCAGGCGGACACCCCTTACGAGGTCAAACGCCGGCCAACCGCGGCCTTCACCCGCGCTTACCGATATGACGACTACGAGCACCTCGCGCGGCTCAAGGAGTGGGCGGCGGCGAGGCTGGAGGCTGACGACTGATGCGCGCGCCCGTGCAAGACGTGACCTTTGCGGCGGACGCCAACCAGGTGCGAGCCTCCGACCCGTCCGCCTCGGCCTGGGTGTCCGCCAATGCCGGCACGGGCAAGACCGAAGTGCTGGTCAAGCGGGTGCTCCGGCTGCTGCTCGCGGGCTCACCACCGGAGCGCATCTTATGCCTCACCTACACCAAGACGGCGGCGGCGGAGATGCAGAACCGCCTGCTCAAGGAGCTCGCCTCCTGGGCGACGCTGCCCGCTGCGAAATTGCGCGAGCAGCTCGCGGCGCTGATCGGCGAGGAACCGGACGATGCTCTGTTGCGCGCCGCCCGCCGGCTGTTCGCGCGCACGCTAGAAGCCAAAGGTGGGCTCAAGATCTACACCATCCACGGTTTCTGCGAGCGGCTCCTGCAGCGCTTTCCGCTAGAGTCCGACGTGACGCCGCATTTCACCGTGCTGGACGAGCGTGGCCAAGCGCTGCTCCGCCGCGCCGCCTTCGATGCTGTGGTGGGGCGCGCGGCGGAGAGCAAGACAAGCGCGCTCGGCCAGGCGCTCGCCAAGGTCATCGCTCTGGTGGGCGAGGAGTATTTCCGCCAGGTGGTGGACGGCGTGCTCGCCAAGCGCGCCGAGCTTGCCCGCATGGTCGCCTATCACGATGGCCGAGCCGACTGGGCGGAGGCCGAAGGCACAGCCCTCAAGCATCGGTTCGGCCTCGGTTCCGAGGATTGCGAAGCGGCCTTCATCACGCAGCTCGGAGAGGTGCTCAACGACGCCAATATCGACGCCGCGCTTGCGATGCTCGATGATGCCGAGACCGCCGACGACCGCAGGCTCGCTTTGGCGTTGCGCACAGCCAAGCCGCTCCGAGGCGAGGCCCGCGCGGCGGCGTTGAAGCCCGCCTTCCTCACCGACAAGGGAGAGCCGCGCAAGCGTCTATGCAGCGTGAAGCTGCAGCGGGCAGAGCCGGTGCTATGCGCCGTGCTCGCCGACGCGCAAAGCCGCTTCGCCGTTGTCGAGGAGAGGCGCGCACATTTGGCTTGCGCCGAGGCGAGCAGCGCGGTGCTCGCGCTGGCCGACGCAATCCATGGCGAATACACCCGGGCCAAGCGGGCACAAGCGGTGCTCGACTATGACGATTTGATCCTCAAAACCTCGAACCTGCTGTCGCGCGCGGGCGCCGCCGCCTGGGTGCTGTACAAGATCGATGGCGGCATCGATCACATCCTCGTCGATGAGGCGCAGGACACCAACCCCGAGCAATGGGCCATCATCGAGACGCTGGCCGAGGAGTTCTTCGCAGGGCTCGGCGCGAGCCAAAGGGCGCGCACCCTGTTCGCGGTGGGCGACGAGAAGCAGTCGATCTACAGCTTTCAAGGTGCGGAACCGGCCCGCTTTGGCGCCGTCGGGCGCAGCTTCGCCCGTAAGGCGGCAGCGGCGGGCCTTGCCTGGCACGAGGTCCCGCTCACCCTCTCCTTCCGATCGACGGTGCCGGTCCTCGAAGCCGTCGATGCGGTGTTCGCCAAGTCGCAGGCAGCCGCCGGCCTCACCTGGCAAGGCAGCGCCGAGGGGCCCACCATCGTCCAGCACCACGCCTATCGCCAGGGGCAGGCGGGCCTGGTCGAGCTCTGGGAGACCCATTGCGAGACGGCGCAGGAGCCCGCGCCCGCCTTCGAGCCCTGGAACGAGAAGGACGCCTGGTCCCGCTCGGTGGAGGCGCTTTGCCGCCGCGTGGCGCTCCAGATCAAGCGCTGGCTCGAGGGCGGCGAAGAGCTTCGCTCCGAAGGGCGCCCGATCACGCCCGGCGACATTCTGATCCTGGTGCGCCGCCGCGATCCCTTCACCACCCCCATGTTCCGCGCGCTGAAGCATGCGGGCGTGGCCGTAGCCGGCGCCGACCGCATGCGGCTGATGCAGCAGCTGACGGTCGAGGACCTGGTCGCGCTCGCCGATGTCTTGCTGATGCCGGACGACGATCTCGCGCTTGCCGTGGTGCTGAAAAGCCCGCTTTTCGGCTTCGACGATGAGGCGTTGTTTGCGCTCGCTTATGGCCGGAAGTCGTCGCTATGGGCGGCGCTGAAGGCCAAGGCGCGGGAGGATGGCCGCTTCACTGAGGCTTCCGACCGCTTGACTGCGTGGCTCGGACGCGCGGACCTCGCGCCGCCTTACGAGTTCTTCTCCGAGCTGCTCGGCGCCGAGGGACAGCTTATGCGCAAGCGGCTGCTCACCCGGCTCGGGCCCGAGGCGGCCGAGGCGATCGACGAGCTCCTCGACCTCGCGCTCGCCTATGACCGGGAGGAGGCGCCCTCGCTGCAGGGCTTCATCGATCAGCTCCGCGCCCAAGACATCGAGATCAAGCGCGATATGGAGCAGCAGCGCGACGAGGTGCGGATCATGACCGTGCACGGCGCCAAGGGCTTGCAGGCGCCGATCGTGTTCCTGCCCGACACCTGCCTGTTGCCGCGGCCCCAAGGCCCACGCCTCTACGGCCTGCCCCGACTTGGCGCGCCGCCGGGCGAGGTCGGCCATCTCGTCTGGCCGGCGGGAGCCACGGCGCTCGACTTCATGGATGACGCCAAGGCCTCTTTGCGCGCGGCCGAGATCGAGGAATATCACAGGCTGCTTTATGTCGCCATGACGCGGGCGCGGGACCGGCTCTATGTCTGTGGTTTCGAGGGGGCGCGGCCGCGCGACGGCGCCTGCTGGTACGACCTCGTCAAGGAGGGGCTGCAGGGCCTGCTCACCCAAGCCGATGGCGCGGGCGAGGCGCGAGTGCTCCGCATGGAGAGTGCACAATCAGTCCCACCGCCAGGGGCGCCATTGAGGCACGAGGGGGATGAGCCCGCACCGCTGCCCGCTTGGGCAGGCGTGCCGGCTCCCCTGGAGCGCATGCGGACGCCGCTCGCGCCATCGCAATCTGGCGTTGCCGGCGAGGCGGAGCTAGCCGAGCAGCCGCCCCTTGGGCCACGGGAGCAGGCCGCCGACGGCCGCTTCTTGAGGGGGCGGCTGGTGCATGCCCTATTGCAACACCTGCCGCAGGTGGGCGCTTCAGCCCGTGGGGCCGCGGCGCGGGCCTTCGTCGCTGCCCGCGGGGCCCATCTGCCCGAAGAATTGCGCCAGGAGATCGTGGCCGAGACGCTCGCCGTCCTGGCGGAGCCCGATTTTGCTCCCCTGTTCGGCCTTGCGAGCCTGGCCGAGGTGCCCATCGTTGCCCGCATCGGCGAGGGCGAGGCGGCTTTCGAGCTCACCGGCCAAATCGACCGGCTGGCGGTCCTGGACGATGGTCTGCTCGTGCTCGACTACAAGACCAACCGGCCGCCGCCGCTAACCCCTGCCGAGGTGGCCCCGGCCTATATCGCCCAGCTTGCCGCCTATCGGCTGGCGCTCGAGGCGCTGTTCCCGGGCCGCCCGCTCCGTGCGGCCCTGTTGTGGACCGACGGGCCTAGGCTGATGGAAATTCCATCACCTTTGCTTGATGCAGCCCTGCGCCGCATGGTGCAGCGCAGGAGCCAGCCTTGACGGGAGGGGGGTGCGCACCTAGGTTGCCAACGAGAAATCCATTCGAGTCCCTAACGACATAGGGCGACATACAAGACCGGCCACCTTCTTTCAGGCCGGCGATCAGGAGAGAAGCTGATGGCGACTTCCAAAGTTTCCGACGACACCTTCGAAGCCGAGGTGCTCAATTGCTCGACCCCCGTGGTGGTCGATTTCTGGGCCGAGTGGTGCGGCCCGTGCCGGCAGATCGCGCCCGCGCTCGAAGAGATCGCCAACGAAATGATGGGCAAGGTCAAGATCGCCAAGCTCAATATCGACGAGAACCCGCGCATACCGTCGCAATACAATGTGCGCGCCATCCCCACCTTGATGATCTTCAAGGACGGCCAGCTCGCCGCCACCCATACCGGCGCCCAAGCCAAGGGCCGGCTCACCGAGTGGATCACCGGCACCATCAAGGCGCCCGTCTAGAGCGCTATCGTGAAATAGAATCGCGACAGCGCTTCCCACTTTTTTTGAGCGACTTAAGTCTCGCCCGCGGCGTGCAGCTTGAGCACGTGGCCCGCCAGATAGAGCGAGCCGCAAATCAGCACGCGCGCCGGGCGGCCGCCTAGGGCCGCGCGGGATTGCATCAGCGCATTGGGTACGCTCGACGCGGCGACCACCTCGAAGCCTTCCGCGGCGGCGATGGCGGCCAGGTCCTCGGCGGTGAAAGCGTTCTCCTCCTCTCTGATCGGCACCGTATAGACGCGCTCGACCAGACCCTTGAAGGGCGCGATGAAGGCGTGGGCATCCTTCGTCTCCATCATGCCCCAGATGAGATGCATGGGCACCGGCACGCGCTCGTCGAACTCGGCGAGCGCCTGCGCAATGACCTTGCCGCCGGCGGCGTTGTGGCCGCCGTCGAGCCAGAGCTCGGTGCCCTCTCCCACATAGTCGTAAAGCGCGCCCGGAACCAACCGCTCGAGCCGCGCCGGCCATTGCGCCTGGGTCATACCCCGCTCCAGCGCCGGCATGGTCAGCGCATCGCCGAAGACCAGGCTCGCAACGGCGATGGCAGCGCCGGCATTGTCGATCTGGTGCCGCCCGTTGAGACGCGGCAGGGGCAGGTCGAGCAGGGCCGACGCGGTCTGAAACACGAGCCGCCCGTGCTGCTCGAACACGTCGAAGTCGCGTCCCGCCTCGTGCAGGGGAGCGCCGAGGGCCGCTGCGCGGGCCTCGATCACCGCAAGCGCCGCCAGCTCCTGGCGCGCAACGATGCAAGGCACGCCAGGCTTCAGGATGCCCGCCTTCTCGCCGGCGATGGCGGCGATGGTGTCGCCGAGGAAAGAGACGTGGTCGATGGAGATGGGCGTGATCGCGGTCGCCAAGGGCTTGGCGACCACATTGGTGGCGTCGAGCCGGCCGCCGAGCCCCGTCTCGAGCAGCAGCAAATCGGCCGGCGTCGAGGCAAAGGCGAGGAAGGCAGCCGCCGTGGTGATCTCGAACAAGGTGACCAGCTCGCCGGAATTGGCGGCTTCCGCCTGGGCGAGGCACTCCACCAGCATCGGCTCCTTGATCGGGGCGCCACCATGGGCGCCGGCCAGCACGATGCGCTCATGGAAATTGACGAGGTGCGGCGAGGTGTAGACATGCACGCGCGCGCCTTGCGCCTCGGCAATGGCGCGCAGAAAGGCGATCAGCGAGCCCTTGCCGTTGGTGCCGGCGACATGCACCACCGGCGGCAGGTGCTGCTCGGGGTGGCCAAGGGCAGCGAGCAGCCGCTCGATGCGGCCGAGCGACAGGTCGATCGACTTCGGATGCAGCTCTTTGAGCCGCTCCAGCAGCGTGGAGCTGCCGAGGCCTTGCGGCAGGGGCGAGTTCTGCCCCGCGCTGTAAGGGAGGGAAGTCAAGCAGCGGGCCTAGAGCGCTGTCGCGTCAGGTTGAATCGCAGCAGCGCTCTAGCTCTTTGTTGGAGCATGATCTTTTGGCGAAAACCGGTTCCCACTTTTCTAAGATCATGCTCTTTTTTGACGCATGANNATGATCTTATCGGAAAACCGGTTACCACTTTTCCGGATCATGCTCTAGGCTTGCGGCTGATCGGCACCGTTGCCGACGCTGTCAGTCACGCCTTCCTCGGTCTCCGCATCGACGACGATGCCGTCGCCTTTGGCGCTGGCCGGCAGCGGCACGTGGTACGAGTTGACGCCGTCGACGCGGTCGGGCAACGCGATGTCGCGCCCGGGCCGGCGGTGGGTGAAGAGGCGGCAGATGCGGGAAAGCGTGTCGCGCAGAGCGTGCCGGTGCACCACCATATCGACCATGCCATGGTCGAGCAGATATTCGGAGCGCTGGAAGCCGTTGGGGAGCTGCTCGCGGATGGTCTGCTCGATGACGCGCGGGCCGGCAAAGCCGATCAGCGCCCCGGGCTCGGCGATATGGACGTCGCCCAGCATGGCGTAGGAGGCGGTCACGCCGCCGGTGGTGGGGTGGGTGAGCACAACGATGTACGGCAGCCTCGACTCGCGCAGCTCCTGCACGGCGACGGTGGTGCGGGGCATCTGCATCAGCGACAGAATGCCTTCCTGCATGCGCGCGCCACCCGAGGCCGCAAACAGGATGAAGGGTGTGCCGCGCTTGACCGCGGCGCGCATGCCGGCGATCACCGCTTCGCCGGCGGCGGTGCCGAGCGAGCCTCCCATGAAGTCGAAGTCCTGCGCGGCGGCGACGATCCTCTGGCCGTCGAGCTGGCCGGCGCCGACCTTCACCGCATCGGCGAGGCCGGTCTTGCTGCGGGCGTCCTTCAGCCGGTCGGTATAGCGGCGCTCGTCGCGGAACTTGAGCGGGTCTAGCGGCACATCGGGAAGGGGCAAGGTCTCGTAGTCGCTGCCGTCGAATAGCGCGTTCAACCGCGCCGTGGCCGACATGCGCATGTGGTAGTTGGAGCCCGGCACCACGAACTGGTTGGCTTCGAGGTCTTTGTAATAAATCATCTGCCCCGTCTCGGGGCATTTGACCCAGAGATTGTCCGGCATCTCCTTCTTGCGAAGGATGCTCCGGATCTTGGGCCTCACGACATTATTGATCCAGTTCACGGGTCACAGAACTCTCGAAGAAGCAAATACTTAAGCGATCTTGCGCCTCAGGACGCCGCAGCCGCAGCCGGCTGACGCAAACCCCCGGCAAGCTGTCCGACCAGGCCAAGCACGCCGGTCACGGTGGCTCGCGTCGCCTTGCCTTCAGCGTCGAGGCTTCGGGCGATGGCCGACACAAGTGCTGAGCCTACCACAACCCCTTGCGCATATTCAGCGATGGCGCGCACCTGCTCCGGCGCCTTGACGCCGAAGCCAACGGCGATGGGCAGGCTGGTCTTGGTCTTGATGCGCCCGACATGGGCCCGGACGTCGGCGAGGTCGGGCGCGACCGTGCCGGTGATGCCCGCGATCGACACGTAATAGACGAAACCGGAGGTGTTGGCGAGCACCTGGGGCAGGCGCCGCGCGTCGGTGGTGGGCGTGGCGAGGCGGATGAAGTTGAGGCCGGCTTTCAGCGACGGCAGGCAAAGCTCCACATCCTCTTCCGGCGGCACGTCCACCACGATCAGCCCATCCACTCCGGCAGCGACCGCGTCCTTCAGGAAGCCGTCCACCGGATAGACATATATGGGATTGTAGTAGCCCATGAGCACGATGGGCGTGGCGTCGTCCTTCTCGCGGAAGGCCTTTACCATGGCAAGCGTCTTGCGCATGGTTTGGCCAGCCTTAAGGGCTCGCTGGGAGGAGGCCTGAATGGCCGGCCCGTCGGCCATGGGGTCGGAAAAGGGCATGCCGAGCTCGATGATGTCGGCCCCGGCCGCGGGCAGGCCTCGGAGCAGGGCAAGCGACGTGGCGTAGTCCGGATCGCCGGCGGTGATGAAGGTCACGAGCCCAGCCCGACCCTGCCGCTTCAGCTCCACAAACCGCTTATCGATGCGCGTCACGTCTCACATCTCCATGTGAAGGTGCTCGGCGACGGCGAAGATGTCCTTGTCGCCGCGGCCGCACAGATTCATCACCAAGAGATTGTCGCGCGGCAGCGTCGGCGCAAGCTTCTTCACGTAAGCGAGCGCATGCGCCGGCTCCAACGCCGGGATGATGCCCTCCAGGCGCGTGCAGAGCTGGAAGGCGTCGAGCGCTTCCTTGTCGGTCACCGCGACATAGTTCACCCGGCCTGAGTCCTTGAGCCAGGAATGCTCCGGTCCCACGCCTGGATAATCGAGGCCGGCCGAGATCGAATGGCCTTCGAGTATCTGGCCGTCGTCGTTCTGCAGCAGATAGGTGCGGTTGCCATGCAGCACCCCGGGCGCGCCGCCGGACATGGAGGCCGCGTGTCCGTTCGGCACATCGAGCCCGTAGCCGGCCGCCTCGACCCCATAGATGGCGACAGCCCGATCGTCGAGGAATGTGTGGAACAGGCCCATGGCGTTGGAGCCGCCGCCGATGCAGGCGACGAGGGTGTCAGGCAGCCGGCCCTCGCGTTCGATCATCTGCTCGCGAGTCTCGCGCCCGATCACCGATTGGAAATCGCGCACCATGGCGGGATAGGGATGCGGGCCCGCCACCGTGCCGATGATGTAGAAGGTGTCGTGCACATTGGCGACCCAGTCGCGCAGCGCGTCGTTCATGGCATCTTTCAGCGTGCCGGAGCCGGACGTGACGGGCCTGACCTCGGCGCCGAGCAGCTTCATGCGGAACACGTTCGGTCGCTGCCGCTTGATGTCCGTGGCGCCCATATAGACGACGCAAGGGAGCCCAAAGCGTGCCGCGACCGTGGCCACCGCCACTCCATGCTGGCCGGCGCCGGTCTCGGCGATGATGCGTTTCTTGCCCATACGGCGGGCGAGCTGGATTTGCCCCAGACAGTTGTTGATCTTGTGGGAGCCGGTGTGGTTCAGCTCGTCACGCTTGAAATAGATCTTCGCCCCACCCTGACGGCCGGAGGCCGCCGAAACTTCACGCAGATGCTCGGTCAGCCGCTCGGCGAAATAGAGCGGGCTCGGCCTCCCGCCATAATGGGCGAGCAAATCGTCGAGCTCGACCTGGAAGGAGGGGTCGGCCCTGGCATCGGCGTAAGCCTGCTCCAGCTCGAGGACCAGCGGCATCAGCGTCTCGGCGACGAAGCGTCCGCCATAGAGGCCGAAATGCCCGCGCTCGTCGGGGCCGGTGCGGTAGCTGTTCGGCACCCGCTGCTCAGGTATAACGCTCATGAGGCTCTGGCCTGGGCTTGGGGTTTGGCGGCTTTGGCGGCCCGGATGAAGCTTTGCACGCGGCCCAAATCCTTCTCCCCCACTCGGCGCTCGACGCCGGAGGAGACGTCGACCATCACGGCACCTGTGAGCCTGATCGCCTCGCCGACGTTCTCGGGCGTCAGCCCCCCCGAAAGCGCGAAAGGCCGGTGCTGCTCAAGGCCTGCGAGCACACGCCAGTCAAAGGGCAGGCCGTTGCCGCCAGGAAGAAGTGCCGCGGGGTCCGGCTTAGCATCGAACAGCATGATGTCGGCGACATCCCAATAGCGGTCGGCCACGGCTAAGTCCTCGGCGGAAGCGACCTCTATCGCCTTGATCAGCGGCACACCAAAACGCCCCTTGATCGCCGCCATGCGCTCAGGGCTCTCCCGCCCATGGAGCTGAAGCAGGTCTGGACCGGCAATGGCCATGACGTCCTTGATCAGGTCGTCGTCGGGATCGACGAGCACCGCCACGGTCGCAATCCGCCCTGCTGCCGCCCTGGTTATAAGGGCCGCCTCGGCCAGCGAGACGTTGCGCGGGCTTTTGGAGAAGAACACCAGACCCACATAGTCGGCGCCCGCCTCGGCCGCAATATCGACGATGGCAGGAGTCCGCACGCCACAGATTTTGACCTTGATCGACACTATAGGCTCTCGGGTGGATTTCGGGGGCTTGGAGGGCCCGCGCGGCGCCACCCTAGGCAATCCGGGGGCTCAAGTCCATGATCCGTCACCCTGAGCTTGGCGCCGAAAGCGGCCCCGATGGGCCCCTTAGAGAAGACGGGCGCCTCGGCAAATCGCCGCTCCTTCCTTGTGGGGGAGGGGGACAGGCCTCATCCATGACCTGCGTTCAATCCGCCGGGAGGTGGCGATGGGGCGCAATCCTGCGGCCGCTCTCCAGCTCCTTTTCCAACCGGTCGGCCTGACGCCTGAACGCCGCTGCGTCGCGGCTCTCGGCCCGCGCACTCCGCCGCCACTTGCCCTGGCCAAGCCAGGTGGCAAAGCCGCCGATGGCAAGGCCCAAACCTAACGCTCCGAGCAAGAACAGGAACAGCGGCGCCTCGATGACGAGGCGCGCATCGCTGCCGCCGAAGGGATCGAGACTGAGGGCTGTGGGCTGGCGGTTGACCACGGCAAGGGCAACGAGTAGCACGCCCAGAGGCACCACCAGGAGGCCGAAAATAAGCTTCTGCCGCATCCACTCTTCCGCTCAGGCCTACGCCGCACCGTCCTCGCGGTTCAGGCGCTCGCGCAGCTCCTTGCCGGTCTTGAAGAAGGGCACGAACTTGTCCTCCACGAAGACCGTGTCGCCAGTGCGCGGATTGCGCCCCTGGCGCGCCGCGCGATGCTTGACCGTGAAGGCGCCAAAGCCCCTGAGCTCGACTCGGTCGCCGCGGGCAAGCGCCCCGGTGATCTCGTCAAGCACGATGTTGATGATGCGCTCCACGTCACGCTGGAAGAGATGCGGATTGGCGACGGCCACCCGCTGAATAAGCTCGGACTTGATCATGCTACGCCCCACAGCGGCTAGGCTCGTTTCGAGCGCACCGGCCGCAACCCCCCACTAACCAGCAGGAGGGTGCCAAAGGGAGACCATACCGTCAAGCTTGAGGCTTGCCGATACTTCACCGAGCAGGCTCGCGATCTTCTCCACCGGAACGCCGAAAATGGACGCGACGGAGCCAAATAGCCAGCTGAAAGGCCCCCCGGAATCGGCCCGCGGCTTCCAATCGACGATGCTCAAGCCCTTGCCGATCTTGCGTTCCGACCGCAGCCAGTCGACGGCTTGCCGCTCATCACCGACCTGATCCACCAGCTTGAAGGTGACGGCCTGCCGCCCGGAATAGATACGGCCCTCGGTCAGCCCCGGAACAGCCTCGGGGTCGATGGCGCGCCGCTTGGCGACGAGGTCGACGAACCAAACCTTGGCCTCCTGCACTATCTCCTCGCTCAGCGCCCGGGCCTTCTCGTCGGCGGGGTGGAAGGGATCGGGCTCGGCCTTCAACGGCCCGCTCTTCACCTCCTCGACCTTGACGCCGATCGTATGCATGAGCTCCGAGACGTCGACCCATTCGAAGATGACGCCGACCGAGCCGGTGATGGTGTTGCCGTGAACGAAGATGCGATCGGTGGCGAGCGCCACGATATAGGCGGCGGAGGTGGCAAGGGTGCCACAGACGGCAACCACCGGCTTCTTCGCGGCGAGCCGGCGGACCGCGTCATACATCGCCTCGCCGCCGGTGGTGGTGCCGCCGGGGCTATTGATGTCGACGATGACCGCCTTGACCTGCTCGGCCTTGGCGAGCTTGTCGATGAGGTCCTGCATCTTCTGGTCGTCGGTGATGATGCCCGAGACGCTGAGGCGGGCGATATGGGGCAAGAGCGCCCCGGGCCCTGCCTGCTGGTTGCCCAGCGTCAGCGCCACGATGACGAGAAGTCCGAGCACCACCGCCGTGATCCGCCACAGGGCGAGCCGCCGCTTCAGGCGGCGGCGGAGGGTCACGGCTTCGGCGTCGAGAACCATGAGATCTCTCGGGTCAAGGCCTCAGCCTCTAGGCAGAGACGGGGCGGTGCAAAGCGGCGCCGCGCCTGTCTCATTCTTCCGGCTCGGCTGCCTCTTCCGGCTCGGCGGCTGCCTCTTCCGTATCGGCGGCCTCGCCCTTGGCGGCGTTGCCCTTGGTGGCGCGTGGCTTGCGCTTGGGCTTGGGGGCCGCCGCCTCCTCCTCTTCGTCGTCATCCTCTTCCTTGGCCTTGCTCAGGGCGGCACCGAGGATGTCGCCGAGCGAGGCGCCGGAGTCGGTCGAGCCGTATTGAGCCACGGCTTCCTTCTCCTCGGCGATCTCGAGCGCCTTGATCGACACGGTCACCTTGCGCGCCTTGGCATCGAACTGGGTCACCACGGCGTCGAACTTCTCGCCCACGCCGAAGCGGTCGGGCCGCTGCTCGGAGCGGTCGCGGGACAGGTCGGAGCGGCGTAAGAAGCTCGTCATATCGTGGTCGACCAGCTTGACCTCGAGCCCATTGTCCTTGACGGCCAAGACCTCGCAGGTGACCCGCATGCCCTTTTTCAGCTTCGGGCTCGCGCCGCCGCCCGCAACGAACGGGTCGGGGATGAGCTGCTTGATGCCGAGGCTGATACGCTCCTTGTCGGAATCGGCCTCCAGCACCACGGCCTTTGCCGTATCGCCCTTCTTATAATCCTTGAGGGCGTCCTCCCCAGACTTGGACCAATCGAGATCCGAAAGATGCACCATGCCGTCAATGCTGCCATCGAGCCCGATGAACAGGCCGAACTCGGTGATGTTGCGGATCTGGCCCTCGATGATGGTGCCAGGCGGGTGATTGGCGGCGAAGCTCGTCCAGGGATTGTCCTGGGTCTGCTTGAGGCCGAGAGAGATGCGGCGCTTGTCCGGATCGACCTCCAGCACCTGCACCTCGACCTCTTGGCTCGTCGAGATGATCTTGCCGGGATGGATGTTCTTCTTGGTCCAGCTCATCTCCGACACGTGGATCAGGCCTTCAACGCCCGGCTCGAGCTCGACGAAGGCGCCATAGTCGGTGATGTTGGTGACCGTGCCCTTGAACCTGGCACCCACCGGGTATTTGGCGGCAATGCCGTTCCACGGATCGGCCTGCAGCTGCTTGATGCCGAGGCTGATGCGCTGGGTCTCGGAGTTGATGCGGATGATCTGCACCTTGACGGTGTCGCCGACCGAGACAATCTCGCTCGGATGATTGACGCGCCTCCACGCCATGTCGGTGACATGCAGGAGACCGTCGATCCCGCCGAGATCGACGAAGGCGCCGTAGTCGGTGATGTTCTTGACCACGCCGTCAATGACCTGGCCCTCTTCCAGCCGCGCTACGATCTCGCTCCGCTTCTCCGCCCTCGTCTCCTCCAGCACCGAGCGGCGCGAGACGACGATATTGCCGCGGCGGCGGTCCATCTTCAGGATCTGGAAGGGCTGCGGCATGTTCATCAGCGGCGACACATCGCGGATCGGGCGGATGTCGACCTGGCTGCCGGGGAGGAAGGCCACGGCACCGTCGAGATCGACGGTGAAGCCACCCTTGACCCGGTTGAAGATCACGCCTTCGACACGCTCGCCTGCCTTATATTTCTCCTCGAGCTTGGTCCAGCTCTCCTCGCGGCGGGCCTTCTCGCGCGACAGCACGGCCTCGCCAAGCGCATTCTCGACCCGCTCCAGATAAACATCGACCTCATCCCCGACCGAGAGATCGGTGTTGCGGCCGGTCATGCTGAATTCTTTCAAGGGGACGCGGCCTTCGGTCTTCAGCCCGACGTCGATCACCGCAACGTCCTTCTCGATCGCCACGACCGTACCCTTGACGACGTTGCCTTCCTGCAACGACGTCCCGCTCAGCATCTCTTCAAGCAGGGCCGCGAACTCGTCGTGGCTCGGATGGCTTACACTTGCTTGCGGCTCGTTCATCTAGACTCCTGCTGCCCGTCCTTGACGGCTCATCATACCTTATCCCGCTACCGGCGCGGCAAGGGGCGCGAGAGCAGGAGCGTTCATCGCTGTCGCTGCTGCCTCCCGTCTGCCGCTGGTTTGGCGCGGAAAACCTGCCAATGGAAGTGCCAATGCGAAATTACGAAATGGGCACGGCCTCACGAGGCGTGCCCTGCACGGCCCATCGCAGTATCGATCATATCGATAGCAGCTGTGAACGCGGCGTCTATATCCAAATTCGTGGTGTCGAGCAAGTACGCGTCGGCGGCCTGGCGCAAGGGAGCGGCGGCGCGGCTCCGGTCGCGCTCGTCCCGCCGCCTGATATCGGCCAAAACCTCGGCCTCGCTGATGGGGATTCCGGCTTGGGTCAGCTCCCGGTAGCGGCGCCGCGCCCGCTCCTCGGGGGTGGCGGTGACGAACAGTTTCACTTGGGCATCGGGGCAGATGACCGTGCCGATGTCGCGGCCGTCCAGTACCGCACCCGGCCTTGGCCGGGCAAAGGCACGCTGATAGGCGAGCAGGGCCTGGCGCACCTCGGGAAAGCTCGCCACCAGCGACGCCGCCTCGCCGAGCCCTGGCGCGCGCAAGGCGGGATCGCCGAGCGTGCTCGCATCGAGCGCCTTGGCGCTGGCGAGCGCCGTCGCGGGGTCAGCGGGATCGTGGCCTTGTCCCAGGACGTCGCGCGCGACGGCGCGGTAGAGCGAACCGGTATCGAGATAAGCCAGCCGGTAATGCTCGGCAATGCGCTTGCCGAGCGTGCCTTTGCCGGAGGCCGCCGGTCCATCGATGGCAATGATCATGGCAGCGCCGCGCGGTGGAGGGCCGCGCCATTCTCCCTCCCCTCGCGGGGAGGGATGACGCAATGGTTCAGCAAGATCATTGAAATGCTGCGCCTAGCTGCGTCATCAGCGGCACGAAGTTAGGGAAGCTCGTGGCGATCATGGTCACGTCGTCAACGGTCACGGGCCTTGCGGCGCCGAGCCCGAGAGTGAGAAAGGCCATGGCGATGCGGTGGTCCATATGGGTCTCAACCGTCCCGCCCCCAGGCACCTCGCCGGTCCCCGTCACGATCAGGTCGTCGCCTTCGATGCTCGCCTCGACCCCGCACGAGGCGAGCCCTGCCGCCGTCGCGGCCAGGCGGTCGCTCTCCTTCACCTTGAGCTCGGCAAGACCCTGCATGCGGGTCTGCCCTTGCGCGAAGGCCGCGACGGCTGCGAGCACCGGATATTCGTCGATCATACTGGGCGCCCGCTCCGGCGGCACGGTCACGCCTTTGAGCACACTCGTCCTGACGCGGAGATCGCCCACCGCCTCCCCGCAATCCTCGCCGAGGTCGAGCACCTCGATTCGCGCGCCCATCTCGCGCAGTGTCGCAAGGAAACCGGTGCGGGTCGGGTTCATCAGCACGCCCTCGATGACGACGTCGGAGCCTTTGCAGATCAGCGCCGCCGCGACGATGAAGGCGGCGGAGCTCGGATCGGCCGGCACTCTGATCGCGGTGCCTTCCAACTCGGCGTCGCCAGCCACCGACACGGCGCGACGGCCATCGGCGCGATCCTCGACGGAAAGCTCGGCGCCGAAATGGGCGAGCATGCGCTCGGTATGGTCGCGAGTGGGCACGGGCTCGACCACGGTGGTGCGGCCCGGCGCATGCAGGCCCGCCAGCAGCAGCGCCGACTTCACCTGCGCCGAGGCGACCGGCAGGTCATAGACGATGGGCACGAGATCAGGCGTGCCGCGGACCCTGAGCGGCAAGGTGCGCCTTTCGCCCTCGACGGCGAGACCCATGCATTCAAGGGGCACCAGCACGCGGCCCATAGGGCGCCGGCTCAAGGACGCGTCGCCCACGAAGTCCGCTACCATATCGTGGCCGGCGACGACGCCCAGCATCAGCCGGCTGCCGGTGCCGGAGTTGCCGAAGTCCAGCGCGCCGGCCGGAGGACGCAAGCCACCCACCCCCTGCCCCTTCACCACCATGGCGCCATTGGCGCGGGTAATTTCGGCTCCGAGCGCCGCCACCGCGCGTGCGGTGGCCAGCACGTCCTCGGCCTGAAGCAAGCCGGTGATGGTCGTCGTGCCGGTGGCAAGGGCACCGAGAATGAGCGCGCGATGGGAGATCGACTTGTCGCCCGGAACCTTGATGCGGCCCGTAAGGCCCCTGGAGGGCATGGCGGTGAGCGGCTGAGGCATGGGCTTTCAGGCTGTTTTTTGGGCGGTCGATAGCTTTTGACAGCACAGGTGCGGCGTGGCAATGGGGAGCGAACTCACGCCAGCAACGAGGAGCGTCAATGTCGAAACCCGCAAAGGGCATCAAGCGCGTTTGCGCGAGCTGTGGGGCGCGGTTTTACGACTTGAGCCGCACGCCGATCATCTGTCCCGCCTGCCAATCCGTGTATCACGTCCCGCCGCCGCCGACGCGCCGCGGCGAACGCGCGGCCCCAGTGGAGATCAGAGAGAAGGTAGAGCCGGTGCTCAAGGCCAAGGTGGTCGAGGAGGCCGAGACCATCAGTCTCGAAGACGCCGAAGAGGCCGGCGAGTCGATCCCCATCGAGGAGGATGAGGAGATCGTCGTTCTCGGCGATGACGAGCCGGGGATCCCAGCCGCCGACGACGACAACGTCTTCCTGGAGCAGACCGACGAGGAGCCCGACGTGTCGGGCATCGTCGGGCCGCCCGGCGAGGAGACCTAAAGCATCAGGCGCCAGGTGTGCCAGAATTGATCGCTGGACGGTTGACGCTTGACACCGGCACCCCAAAATCTGACACCAGAAACCCGACACCTGACACCTGTCTCGGGGCCATAGCTCAGTTGGGAGAGCGCGTGAATGGCATTCACGAGGTCGGCGGTTCGATCCCGNNGCGCAGTTAGCGCGCTTCGCACTGGTCAATCTTCAGGCTCGCGAGGAATTCGCGCCGTTGCGCCTGGAGGCCCCGGCGTTCTTCCCTCACCGCCTGCACCAGGGATGGGTCTGCGAGCGAAGGATGGCCGCATCCGAAAGGCGGGGCAGGATTGTATTCCATCACCAGCTCGATCGCCTCGGCCCTTTTCCGTCCGAACAGCTCGGCCGTGAGGGTGAGCGCGAAGTCGATGCCCGCGGTGAGCCCACCGCCCGTGATCCGGTTCCGGTCCTTGACGACCCTGTCTTGCACCGGGATGGCGCCGACGAGAGGGAGAAGATCGAGGCTCAGCCAATGGGTGGTGGCGCGGTAGCCTTTGAGCAAACCGGCGGCCCCGAGCAGCAGCGACCCGGTGCAGACCGAGGTCAGCCATTGCACCCCGGGCGCTTGCGTCTGGAGGAAGGCGATGACTTCCATGTGAGCCGCAGCCTCAAGCGTGCCCGGCCCGCCCGGCACGCAAATGATGTCGAGTTGCGGCGTGGAGGAAAAATCGTGCTCCGCGACAATGGAGAGCCCGAACTCGCTTTGCACGGGACCGGCACGCTCCGCGATCGTGAAAATCTCAAGCTCGGGCACCCGGGCAAGCACCTCATAGGGTCCCGTGAAGTCGAGCTGCGTCAGGCCAGGGAAGAGCAAAAACCTGGTGCGAAGCTTGCGGTGGCCAGCCATGGCGCTAATTTACTCCCCCGCGCTCCGTGACGACAATCTATTGCTCGGCACCGGTTGGCGGGGGCAGAGTGGCGCGGGCTCCTTGCGGCCTAAGCCGCGCGCTACGCTTGTGGGTGGAGAACACAATGAGAGAGTTGAGGCCACGTTATCTCGAATTGCCGCCTGTTCGCGTGCCGGCGGTGGCCATGGGCAGCCTCGCTCTTGGCGCGCTTGCGGTCGGCGCGCTGGCGATCGGCGCACTTGCCATCGGGCGCCTGGCCATCGGCCGCGCCATGGTCACCAAGGTTCAGCTCGGTACGGTGGAGATCGACGAGCTCACGGTGCGCAAGCTGCGGGTGATCGAGACCGTGGCGGAGGACCCATCAACGGACGGATACTGACTTTCGGCCTCAGGTCTCGCTGCCGGCGACGGTCACGCTCAGGCCCGCCGCGCGCGCGGCGTCGATCCGTTTGGCCAAGTCCTGATCGTAGATGCCGGGCGCGATGACGATGGTGTCGCCCGGGCGCGCCACTTGCCTCGCATGTTGGAGGCTCTTGAAAGCCGATCTGGAGGTGCGACCGTCATTGGCGTCGCCGCTGATCTTTGAGTCGACGTACCAGAGCATGGCCATCCACAACATCCGAAGGTGGGCAGAGAGGTCAAGCCTAAAGGGGAGGCAGATGGCGCGGTTTGGCGGCCATCGCCCGCTTCGCTCGAATCTCCTCGCTTGAATTCGCGCCCGATTTTTCCCATATGGGGGAATGGTCTTGACGCTCGGCGCCCATGAGGGGCCCCAGAGCACTTGGTTCGAGGCGCCGCGGGCTGGCCTCAAAGCTCCATCGACACATTGCCAGCCATCGACTGCAACCGGGCTTCACCCGACCGTGCCAGAGGCTTCTCTGCGACGGCGATCTTGGCCCGGCCCAACGCGACACGCGGCGTCGCGAACGAGAGGAGAAGTGATGAACGAGAACGAAAAAGCCCCTGACATGGTCCCCATGACGCAGGTCGAGTTTGCGCAGCTTGGCGACGGTGAGGTCGCCTATATCAAGCAGCTCGATCTCATCGTCGCCCGGAAGCTGTTTCCGGCGCTGCGTGCCGGGGCCAAGGGGATCGACCTCTATGCGGTGCTGGGCGCTGACGGCACGCCCCTGGCGCTCACCGACAGCCGCAACGCGGCCATCGCCAACGCCATCGAAAACGACCTCGTGCCGGTGAGCGTGCATTAAAGGTTTAGGCCAATTCCCCTGCCTCCCCGAGGGGAGGGTCAGGCAGGGACGTCGCCCAGACCTCCCTCCCTTCGATCTTAGTGCTTGCTTACCTTTCCCGCCGCGTTCGCCACAAGTGGCTTCCGCGCCGACCTCCCGCGCAAGGGGGAGGTAACCATGCTGGTTGGCCCGACGCTCAGGCGGCGTGGGAGGTGGCGGGCTCGGTGAGAACCGCATAGATCGCGGATGCGTCCTTGGACGCCCTGAGCTTCTCCACACCCTGATGCTCGCGCAACAGCCGGGAGATGCGGGCGAGCGCCTTCAGATGGTCGGCGCCTGCCCCCTCCGGTGCCAAGAGGACGAAAACGAGGTCCACCGGCGCGCCGTCCACCGCGTCGAAGTCGATCGGCTCGGCGAGGCGGGCAAAGATGCCGACGATCCGCTTCAGCCCCGGCAGCTTGCAGTGGGGGATGGCGATGCCCTGGCCAAGGCCGGTGGAGCCCAGCCGCTCCCGCTGCAACAGCGTGTCGAAGATGGTGCGCTCCTCGAGCCCAGTAAGGCGCGCGGCTCGGGCGGCGAGGTCCTGCAAAAGTTGCTTCTTGGTCTTGACCTTGAGCCAGGGGACCACGGCCTGGGGACTGATGAGATCAGCTAGCTGCATGTTACGAGACCCGTCTGATTGGAGGCGCGCGAACAGCCTCGGCAAAGTCGCCTAGCGCCGCGTCCGCGCCTTCTTGGCGGCTGGGTCGATCCAGCCGATATTGCCGTCGTCGCGACGGTAGACCACGTTGATCTCCCCGTGGCTCGCGTTGCGAAACAGGAGGAAGGGCCGGTCGGAAATGTCCATCTGCATCACGGCGTCGCTCACCGCCATCTCGTGCACCACCGCTTCGGCTTCGGCAATGACGATCGGATTGTCCTCATCGCTCTCCTCCTGCGTGTCCGGCGGCGATTGCAGCACATAGTCGCGAGCCTGCGTCTCCTGGCGAGGGGCCTGCGCGCCGCCGCGCTGCTTCACCTTGCGCGTGTAGCGCCGTACCCGCTTCTCCAGCCGCTCGCAGGCGCGGTCGGCGCTCTGATAGGCGTCCGGCGCCACGCCATGGGCCTCTAGACTCATGCCTTGCCACAGATGAATCGTGCAGTTGGTCCGAAACTCCCCGTGCTCTTTCTCTATCCGCACATGCCCTTGCGGCTGGCGGCCGATATATTTCTCCACCGCATGCGCTACGCGCTCCTGGACGTAACCCCGCAACGCCTCGCCGACGTCCAGATTCTTTCCGGTGACTTGTATCGTCATCGCCCCGCGCGAAACCGTCGAAACGCTGCTTCGCCCGCGCTCCCCGGGACCCCTGACGCCGCTCCAAGAAGCGGGTCAATGGCGGCCACGACCCTTCATCTGGGCTCTATGACCGCTTCAGCCTCTACCGCGGGCCGGGAAGCTAGACCCCCCTTCCGAAGGTGTCAAACTCAATTGGTGCCATGCCGGTTTCATGACGTTTTTGCGATTTTTTGACCAATGGCTTAGGCGTGGCCTTGCGGGCTTCCGCCGAGCGCGATCCGCTTCAGGCGCCGTCGCTGCACCGAAGACGGAATGCGCAGCGCCTCGCGATACTTGGCAACCGTGCGGCGCGCAATGTCGATGCCGTCACCTTTCAGCCGCTCGACAATCTTGTCGTCGGACAGCACGTCGCTGGCGGCTTCCGCATCGATCATCTCCCTGATGCGATGACGCACCGCCTCCGAGGAATGGGCATCGCCGTCGCCTGAAGCCGCGATCGACGAGGTGAAGAAATATTTGAGCTCGAACAGGCCGCGATTGGTGGCCATGTATTTGTTGGCGGTGACCCGGCTCACCGTCGATTCGTGCATGGCGATGGCGTCGGCCACCGTGCGCAGGTTCAGCGGCCGCAAATGGCGCACGCCGTAGGTGAGAAAGGCGTCCTGCTGGCGCACGATCTCCTGCGCCACCTTCAGGATGGTGCGCGCGCGCTGGTCGAGGCTCTTGACCAGCCAGTTCGCCGTCTGCAGGCAATCGACGAGGTAGCTCTTGTCCTCCTTCCGCGTCGTGGCCTTGCTGACGCGGGCGTAATAGGACTGGTTGACCAGCACCTTGGGCAGCGTGTCGCTATTCAGCTCCACATGGAAGCTGCCATCGGGGAGAGCGCGCACCAGCACGTCCGGTACGATGGCTTGCGTGGGACTCGTCCCATATTTCAGCCCGGGCTTCGGGTTCAGCCGCTTCACCTCCTGCACCATGTCGCAAAGGTCCTCGTCGGTAACGCGGCAGACGCGCTTCAGCGCAGCAAGGTCGTGCACGGCGAGCAGCTGCAGGTTCTCGATCAAGGCCGCCATGGCGGGATCGCAGCGGTCGAGTTCCTTAAGCTGCAAGGTGAGGCATTCGCGCAAGTTGCGGGCGAAGACACCGCAAGGCTCGAAGCGCTGCATCACGTCCAGGGTTTCCTCGACGAGGTCGAGCGGGACGCCTAGCAGCTCCGCAAGGGCGGCAAGGTCGCTCTGCAGATAGCCCGCCTCGTCGGTCATATCGATGAGATGGTGGCCGATCAGACGCCGCGCGGGATCGGCAAAAGCGAGCACGAGCTGCTCGGCCAGGTGGTCGCGCAGCGTCCGCTCCTCGGCCACATAGGCTTCGAGATTGGGAGCGTCCTCGCCGCCCCCTCCTCGCGGCGCCGAGGCGAGCGAGGCCCAGCCGGAATCCTTGATTGCACCGGCGCTCCATCCCTCCTGCTCGGGAAAGGCGTCTTGCGGCTCGGCATCGAGATCGTCGCTGCGGCCGCGGTCGCGCGCCTCGATCTCAAGCCAGCCAGGCTCCTCACCGTCGGAGGCATCGCCCGCAGTGGCATCGCCACCAGAGGCTTCGCCAATGGCAGCCACGTCGCCGGCGGCCTCGCCGGTCTCGCTAGCGGCCGCCTCGCCGCTAGCCGTGCTCTCTCCCGCGGCGCCATTCGCTGGGTCGCGATCCTCGTCCTTGAAGGGGCTCGACGCGGGCTCCGGCCCCGCGTCCACGCTCGAGCCGACGGCCTCGTCGCTCTCGGCCTGCTCCAAGAGTGGATTGCGCTCGACCTCGGCCTCGACGAACGAGGCCAGCTCGAGATTGGAGAGCTGCAGCAGCTTGATCGCCTGCTGCAGCTGCGGCGTCATCACAAGGCTGTGAGACTGCCTAAGCTCGAGCTTGGTGGTGATCGCCATGATGTCCTCTCGCGGAAGCCCTTGCGATCAGCCGCTTCAGATCCTGAATTGGTCGCCGAGATAGACGCGCCGCACGTCTGCGTTGTTGATGATCTCGGTGGCGGTGCCGTGAGTCAGCACCATGCCGTCATGGATGATGTAGGCGCGGCCAACGAGCTCGAGCGTCTCGCGGACATTGTGATCGGTGATCAGCACGCCGATGCCACGCTTGGTGAGGTGGAGCACAAGCGCCCGGATGTCGTTGACGGCGATCGGGTCGATGCCGGCGAAGGGCTCGTCCAGCAGCATGAAGGACGGCCGCGTGGCGAGCGCGCGGGCGATCTCGACGCGGCGCCGCTCGCCGCCGGAGAGGCGCATGGCAGGAGACTTCCTGAGCCGTGTGATGCGGAACTCCTCGAGCAGCGCATCGAGCTGCAGCTTCCGCTCCTGCTTGTTGGGTTCGACGGTCTCCAGCACGGCAAGAATGTTCTCCTCCACGGTGAGCCCCCTGAAGATCGAGGCCTCTTGCGGCAAATAGCCGATGCCTAGCCGCGCCCGGCGGTACATGGGCAGCCGGGTCACGTCCCGGCCGTCGACTTTGATGATCCCTTCATCGGCCGGTATCAGGCCGGTGATCATGTAGAACACGGTCGTCTTGCCGGCGCCATTCGGCCCGAGCAGTCCGACCGCCTCGCCGCGACCGACCTCGAGGCTCACGCCACGCACGACGGTTCGCTTGCGGAAGGCCTTGACGACGGAGTGGACGGTCAGCCAGCCAGCGCCCGGGTTGGGCACGGGCGCGTCGGGCGGCTCTTTGGGCCGGACGACCTCTTGCGCGGTACCTGCCCGGCGGCCTGGGAACGACAGCAATTTGCCCACTCGCGCCTTTCCGTCCTTCAGTTGAAACTCCGGCCGGTTAAGATCGGATGAAGGGTGCATCTAGTGCGGCAGGCCGGGGAACAGCGGCTCCGGTGCCGCGCCCTCGGCGGTCGCATCATCCTCTGCCGGCTTGCCCTCGATCGTCTCGTCGGCGGGCGCGCCGGCCGATTTTTCGCTACCCGCATTCTCCTTGGCCGACTTGTCGGTGCCGGCGCTGTCCTTGCCAGACTGGCCATTGCCTGCCTTGGCGTCTTTGGCGGCAGCGTCCTGCTTCGGCATGAACAGCGCGCGAATGCGTTGCCCGGCGGCGGCATTTCCCGTGTTCTCGAACCGGCTCTCGCCCGTTGTCAGATCGATGACGAGCCGGTCTCCCTTTAGCACATTCTTGCCTTGAGTTAACACCACATTGCCACCCACGGTTACCTGGTGCGCCGGCACGTCATAGAGCGCCCAATCGCTGGTGGTGGTCTGGTCCTGGTCGCTGGTGATGATGACGTCGCCGCGCGCCTCGATCTTGCTGATCTGGTTGCCTTGGTCGCCGAGGGCAACGCCGCCCGTGCCGCCAGCAGCAGCCTTTGGGTCGGCATTGGCGACCTTGCTCACCCCTTGCGGTGCGGCCGGGGCAGGCGCACCCGCCGCCGGGGTTGCCGGGGCCGGGGTGGCCGCCTTGCCGCCCGCGACCTGTGCTGGAGCAGCCCCGGTCAGGCTGTCGCTGCCGCTGCCGAGATAATGGACGTCGAGCTCCTTGGAGTGAATCGTCGTGGTGCCCTGCACGGCTTTCACATTGCCTTTGAAGGTGGCGTATTTCTGGGAGTCGTGCACCACGAGCACATCGGACTCGATGTCGATCGGCTGGCCCGAGTTCTTGGAGAAGCCACCGAAGCTGTTGCCCAGAGACTGCGCCTGCCCGCTGGTCGCGGGTTGCGCCTGACCGCTGGTCGCGGGTTGCGCCTGCCCGCTGGTCGCGGGTTGCGCCTGACCGTATGCGGCAGGCACTTTGAGCGGCGCGAGCGCCACCGTTGCCGCAAGAGCCACGAGCAGCAAGCCTGAACTGGGGCGCCGGAGTCTGCTCATTGCGGCGCCTCGGGCTTGGCCGCAGCGGTGGTTACCGCCGCTGGGGCAGCGGCCTCGGGCGGCGCGCCGGCTGGACCGGCAGGGGCCGGCACCACGGGCGCGGTCGGGTCGGGCTTGGCGGGAGCCGGCTTCTCCACCTTGTTGATGTGCACGAGCACCTTGCCGCGAAACAGAAGCGTGTGGTCGGAGGAGCGCAGCGTTAGCGCATTGGCGCGCACCGTGCCGTTCAGCATGTCGAAGGCGACCGGGAGATGAGAGCGGAGCAACTGGCTCTTGCTGTTGAGGGTCGCGTATTTGAGCTTGCCGGTGACGCCGCTGCTGGTGGCAACGCTGATGGCGTCACGCATGATGAGC
This sequence comes from Hyphomicrobiales bacterium, assembly GCA_003135455.1. Lineage (GTDB taxonomy): Bacteria > Pseudomonadota > Alphaproteobacteria > Rhizobiales > Methyloligellaceae > Methyloceanibacter. The sequence continues at coordinate 33,811 of PLBV01000137.1, forward strand.
AGCTCGGCCTCGCTGTTGAAGGTGCCGCGATCGGCCTGCACCCGCGACCAGCCGCCGGAAACGTTTGTCATCTCGGCCTTGATGGCGTGCAGTTGGAGGATTTTCGGCGTCTTCACGTCCTGGTCGGCATAGTCGGCGCTGATGACATAGGCGCCGTTCTTCTTGTCCATGCCCTTCAGCTTCGGGTTCACCATGCGCAGCTTGCCGTCCGTCACCTGCACCCCGTCGATGCTCGCCGTCACCCCGCCCACGGTCATGGAGAGCTTCGAGGACACGAAATAGCCGGCGAGCACGAGAATCGCCAAGACTGGGAGTGCCTTGCGCAGGAAACGGACCATGCGGCTGTGGCGCGCCGCGCGCAGGAAGGCGCGCTCGCGCTCATCATGGGAGCGCAGCCGATAGCCCCGCTTGGCGGGGACCATGTCCGTGGTGACCGTGTCCGTCGTGACCGTCATGGGTCGCTCGGCGCTCCTAAGGCCGGAACTGGCGCCTGCCCGCAATCAGCTAGCCGCAGGACTATGATGACATTGCGACGGCAAAACCGTCCCTCTGATCCCGTCTGCCTTAGCGGGGGAGCGTCCTTTGGCCGCCCTCAATGGGCAAACGGATCGAGATCCGACCAGCCCCTCAGATCGAGCTCGACCCGGGTCGGCAGGAAGGCGAAGCACGCCTCGGCCAGGCCCTCGCGCCCCTCGCGCTTCAGCATGGCATCGAGTTTCTCCCTTAGCGCGTGCAGATGCAACACATCGCTCGCGGCATAGTTGAGCTGCTCGGGCGTAAGCTCAGGCGCCCCCCAGTCCGAGGATTGCTGCTGCTTGGATATCTCCACCCCCAACAGCTCCTTGCACAAATCCTTGAGGCCGTGCCGGTCGGTGAAGGTGCGGGCGAGCCGCGAAGCGATCTTGGTGCAGTAGACCGGCCGTGGCATCACGCCGAATGCATGCTTGAGCACGGCCATGTCGAAGCGGGCGAAGTGGAAGAGCTTGAGCACGCTCTCGTCGGCGAGCAGACGCGTCAGCTCTGGCGCCGCGTAGTCCCCGTTGAATTGCACAAGGTCGGCGCGGCCGTCACCGCTCGAAAGCTGCACCAGGCAAAGCCGGTCCCGATAGGGGTTCAAGCCCAGCGTCTCGGTATCGATGGCGATGGCGTGCGGCTTCGGTCGACCTTGCGGCAGGTCGCCACGATGGAGCTCGACGGTCAAGGGCTGGTTCAAGCGCGCATCCCGATGAGCCGCCGGGGCGAAGGCGGCTGCGAAAAACTTGGTGCCCAGGAGAAGACTCGAACTTCCACACCCTTTCGGGTACTAGCACCTGAAGCTAGCGCGTCTACCAATTCCGCCACCTGGGCTTGGGATTCCTCAGGTACGATCGGCGGTTCTCCTTGTCAATCGGCGCGCGATCCGCCTTCACGGGCTTTGCCGCAGTCGTGTAATGCTGCGGCACTCCCTTTCCCCTTCTAGGCGGAGGGAGAGCAGGCAGGGGGTCGGTTCGTTGGCAATTGTCCTCAATAGCTCGACGCTGGTCACGATCTATGGCGGCTCGGGCTTCATCGGCCGCCATGTGGTGCGGGCAATTGCCAAGACGGGCGCGCGCATGCGGGTGGCCGTGCGGCGGCCGGAGCTTGCCGGCCATTTGCAGCCGCTCGGCGGCGTGGGCCAGATCAACGCCGTGCAGGCCAATGTGCGCTACCCTGCCTCGCTCATCGCGCCGGCGGAGGGCGCCGATGCCGTGGTCAACCTGGTGGGCCTGCTCTTGCCGCGCGGGCGCCAGACCTTCAAGGCCGTGCAAGACGAAGGCGCCCGACACGTGGCGGAAGCGGCGCGACAGGTGGGCGCCCGCGCGCTTGTTCATGTCTCGGCGATCGGCGCCGGCGCCGAAGCCCCCTCGGCCTATGGCCGCAGCAAGGCCGCGGGCGAGGCTGCCATGCGGGAGGTCTTCCCCGATTGCGTCATCCTCCGGCCTTCCATCGTGTTCGGCCCCGAGGACGATTTCTTCAACCGCTTCGGGGCGCTCGCGCGCATTGCGCCCGCGCTTCCGCTGATCGGCGGCGGGCATACACGGTTGCAACCGGTCTTTGTCGGCGACGTGGCCAAGGCGGTGGTGGCGGGGCTGACCGGCGGGGCGCCCTTGAGCGAGCCTTACGAGCTCGGCGGTCCCGAGGTGCTTACCTTGAAAGAGGTCATGGCCCGGGTGCTCGACTACACCATGCGGCGGCGGCTCTTGATCCCGGAGCCATTTTGGCTTGCCAAGCTGCAGGCGGCCTTCCTGCAATGGCTGCCCTCCCCGCCGCTTACCGTCGACCAGGTGCGGCTGCTAGAGGTCGACAATGTGGTGAGCGAGGACGCGACACGCTGCGGCCGGACGCTGCAAGGCCTCGGCATCGCCAATCCCATCGCCATCGAGGCGGTGGTGCCCGACTATCTGGAACGCTTCCGGCCGCGCGGCCAATTCTCGGTCTGGCGCCCTTAGAGCGCTATCGCCTCAAACTGAATCGCGAAAGCGCTCTAAGTTTTTTGTTAGAGCGATCCCCTCGCGCCTCAGGTGTAGAGGAGGACGAGCAGAAAGCCGCCGAGCGCCATGCGGTAGAGCACGAAGGGAAGGAAGCTGATGCGCTTCAAGAGCTCCATCAGGAAGGCGATCGCCGCAAAGCCGGCGAGGAAGGTCAGCGCGGCGCAGAGAAGCTCGTCGCTGGTGACCTTGCCGCCTGTGGCGAGCGCATCCCCCACGGTGAAGGCAATGGCGCCGGCCGTGGCCGGGATGCCGAGCAGGAAGGAGAAGCGGGCGGAGTCCGGCCGGGTGAAGCCCAGGAAGCGCGCGGCGGTCATGGTTACCCCTGAGCGGCTGGTGCCGGGGATCAGCGCCAGCGCCTGCGCCACGCCCACCACCAGCGCCGAGGGCAGCGTGACATCGGCGAGGGTCTTGACTTGTGGCCCGACCCTGTCGGCGATGAGCATCAGCGCGCCGTATGCAAGGGTGTTCCAAGCTATGATGGTGACGTTGCGGTCAAGATCGGTGAATCCGAATTTCTTGAGCACGACGCCGAAGGCGACGGCGGGGATGGTGGCGATAACGATGCAGATGGCGAGCCGGCCCTCAGGCGTGATCTTGCCGCGGAAAAGGGCGAGCCCACCCTTGATGAGCCCCAGCACGTCGCGCCAGAAATAGATAAGGATGGCGAGCAGCGTGCCGAGATGCACCATGACGTCGGTGACCTGGCCCTGGTCGGGCCAGCCGGTCAGCGCCGGGATGAGGATCAGATGTCCAGATGAGGAAATTGGGAGGAATTCGGTGATGCCCTGCACCACCGCAAGCACGATGATTTGCTCTAACGACATGGCCGCCCCGCTGCCACCGCTTGTTCAGCGCGCGGGCAGGTTCTATACCGAGGCTTACGCTCGCGCGATTCATTTCGCGATGTGCCGCAGCTAGAGCGGGTTGATGCCGACGCTCTTGCACTATCCTCTCTGCCCGTTCTCCCGCTCCATTCGGCTGGCGCTTGCCGAATGCGGCATCGAGGCTACGCTCACCGAGGAGCGGCCGTGGGAGTGGCGGGCGGCGTTTCTGGAGCTCAATCCCGCCGGCTCCTTACCCGTGCTGGTCACCGACGCCGATGGTCCGATCTGCGGCGCCTACGCCATCTCCGAATATCTCGACGAGACCGGAGCCAGTGCCGACGGGCGGAACTTCCAGCCCTTCCCCGGCGACGCGGTGGCGCGCGCCGAGGCCAGACGGCTCGTGGACTGGTTCCACCGCAAGTTCCACGACGAGGTGACGAGCTATCTGGTGGAGGAGAAGGTGTTCCGCCGCTTCGGCCCGAAAAGCGCCTCGCCCGACATGGAGGCGATGCGCGCCGGCCACGATAATTTGCGCTATCATCTCGCCTATATCGGCCATCTCGCCGAGACGCGGAGCTGGCTCGCGGGCGAGGTGTTGAGCTTTGCCGATCTCGCCGCGGCCGCGCATCTGTCGGCGCTCGACTATCTTGGCGAGGTGCCGTGGGAAGACCATGAGGCGGCCAAGAGCTGGTATGCGCTCTTGAAGTCGCGGCCCTCGTTCCGGCCGCTGCTCGCCGACCGGGTCGCGGGCTTCATCCCTTCCGGGACCTATGCCGATCTCGATTTCTGAGTGTCATGTGGCATGCCGGAGACGCTGAAAGAGAGGATCGCGCAAGAGGCGATGGCGCTCGGCTTCGATGCCGTCCGCTTCGCGCCTGCCGAGGCGCCCCAAGGCGCGCCGGAAGCGCTCGACGCCTTCATCGCCAAAGGGCGCCATGGCGACATGGCGTGGCTCGCGGCAAATGCCGAGCGCCGCAAGGCGCCTCGCGTCCTCTGGCCGGAGGCAAGAAGCGTCATCATGGTCGGGCTGAACTATGGTCCGGCGTCCGATCCCCTCGCGGCGCTCGCCATGCGCTCCCGCGGCGCCATCTCCGTCTATGCGCGAGGTGAGGACTACCACGAGCTGGTCAAGGCCAAGCTCAAGACGCTGGCGGCGCGTGTCGAGGCGCTGGCGCCCGGCCAAGTGAAGGTCTTCGTCGATACGGCACCGGTGATGGAGAAGCCGATTGCGGCCGGTGCGGGCGTGGGCTGGCAGGGCAAGCACACTAACCTCGTTTCCCGCCAATTCGGCTCCTGGCTGTTTCTGGGCACCATCTTCACCACCGTAGAGATCGCGCCCGACGAGCCCGAGCAAGACCATTGCGGCGCCTGCCGGCGTTGCCTCGATATCTGTCCGACGGATGCGTTTCCGGCGCCCTACCAGCTTGATGCGCGGCGCTGCATCTCCTACCTCACCATCGAGCACAAGGGGCACATCGCGCCCGAGTTCCGTCAAGCCATGGGCAACCGCATCTTCGGATGCGACGATTGCCTCGCCGTCTGCCCCTGGAACAAATATGCGAGCCAGGCGCGCGAGGCGAAGCTTGCGGCGCGTGAAGGAAGCGACAACCCGCCGCTCACAGACTTGCTCGATCTCGACGATGCGGGCTTCCGCGCGCGCTTTCGCGACACGCCCATCAAGCGCACCGGCCGCGACCGCTTCCTGCGCAATGTGCTGATCGCCGCCGGCAATTCGGGCGATGTTAGCCTCCTGCCGCAGATCGAGGCGCGGCTTTCGGACGCTTCACCCCTGGTGCGCGCCATGGCGGTCTGGGCGCTCAAGCGCCTCGTCCCGCATCGCTTCGCTCTGTTGCGCGCCTCGCACGCGGCGGACGAGCCCGACCCGGCAGTGACAGTCGAATGGATGAGGGAGGTCGCGTGAGCCGGCTCTTCGCGTTCGGGCTCGGCTATTCGGCGCAAGCGCTGGCGCGACGGTTGGCCGCTCGAGGCTGGGCAATCGGTGGCACCGCGCGCGACGAGGCCCATATCGAGCAGCTCGCAGCCGAAGGCTACGCCATGACGCGCTTTGCCGGCGAGCCGGACAATGCGGAGGTGCCACAGCTCCTCGCCGGGACCACGCATCTGCTCCTCTCCATCCCGCCGCGCGGCGATGGCGATCCGGTGTTGCGGGACTATCGGGACGAAGTCGCGAGCCTCACCTCGCTCACCTGGATCGGCTATCTCTCCACCGTGGGCATCTATGGCGACCATGGAGGCGCTCTCGTCGATGAGACCACCATGCCTCGACCCTCGAGCGACCGGACGCGCGAGCGCGTCCTTGCCGAGCGCGCCTGGCTCGCCTTTGGCGAGGAGATCGGCTGCCCGGTGCAGGTGTTCCGGCTCGCAGGCATCTATGGCCCGGGCCGCAGCGTCTTCGACAAGCTTAAGGCAGGGACGGCGCGCCGCATCGTGAAGTCCGGGCAATTGTTCAACCGCATCCATGTGGAGGACATCGGATGCGTGCTCGAGGCCTCGATCGCCCGGCCGAACGCGGGCGCCATCTACAACGTCGCCGATGACGAGCCGGCGGCGCCCGATGAGGTCGTGGCCTATGCCGCCGAACTCGCTGGCCTGCTGCCGCCGCCCGCAGTCCCCTTCGACGAAGCCGAGCTCACCCCGATGGCGCGGAGCTTTTATGGTGACAGCCGGCGCGTCTGCAACGCCCGCATCAAGTCCGAGCTTGGGGTTAAGCTTGCCTATCCCACCTACCGCGAAGGCTTGCGCGCGCTGATTCCTGCGGACATGGCGGGGAATTCTTGAGCCTGCTGCCTTCTGGCCCGCCCTTCAGGCGCGTTGCAGGAGATGCAGGCTGAAGAGGTTGTCCGCGTCGATCCAGGCTTTGACCGGCTCCCAGCCTGCGCCCCGCGCCAGAACCTGGAATTGCTCGACCGAATATTTGTGCGAGTTCTCGGTGTGGATCCGTTCGCCCATGGCAAAGGCGAAGTTGCGCCCAAGGATGCGCACGGTCTGGTCGACGAGGCTCACGAGATGCATCTCGACGCGGCCTTTGGCCTCGTCATAGACGGCGTCATGGGAGAAGCGGGTGAGGTCGAAGTTGCCGCCAAGCTCGCGATTGATGCGGGTGAGCAGATTGAGGTTGAAGGCGGCGGTGACGCCGCCGGCATCGTTATAGGCTGGCAGCAGGATCGCGGGCGCCTTTTTCAGATCGACGCCGATCAGGAAGAAGCTGCCCCGCCCGAGCAGACGCGCAGCGTTGGCAAGGAAGGCTGAAGCCTCTCCATGGGTGAGGTTGCCGATGGTGGAGCCCGAGAAGAAGCCGAGCTTCGGGCCGCCGCTGGCGACGGACGGAAGCGCCACCGCCGTGGTGAAGTCCGCGATCAGCGGCTTAATGACGAGATCTGGATGTTGACCGCGGAGCCAGTCCGCCGCCTCGGCGAGGCTCTCGCCCGCGATGTCGATAGGGACATAGGCGGGAACGCCGCCGAGCGCCTGGATGAGCAGGCTCGTCTTGCGGCTCGATCCCGACCCGAACTCGACCAGCATACGGCCGCGCCCCACAAGGTTCCCGATCTCGGCGCCATGGGCCAAGAGCAGCTCGGTCTCCACCCGCGTCGGGTAATAGTCTTCGAGCTTAGTGATCTCCTCGAACAGCTCCGAGCCCTTGGCGTCGTAGAAGAAGCGGCAGGGAATGCTGCGGGGCGGCCGCGCAAGGCCGGCAAGCACGGCTTGCGCGAAGTGGGTCAAGGCGGCGCGCTGCGTGGTGTCGATGCTTGGCGATTGCGAGGCCAAGCTCCCGACGAGCTCAATGACGGAGATATCGTCGTCCATCATGCGTCGCTGGCTAATCTGAGCCCCATGAACTGCCAGCGCTGATGGGGATAGAAGAAGTTGCGATAGGTCGGCCGCACATGGCCGTCCGGCGTGGCGCAGGACCCGCCGCGGAGCACGAGCTGATTGCACATGAACTTGCCATTATATTCACCGACGGCACCCGCCGCGGGTTTGAAGCCAGGATAGGGCAGATAAGCGCTTCCCGTCCACTCCCACACATCGCCATACATCTGCTGCAGCCCGCGGTTTGCGTCCGCATCGGCCGGCATCGGCCGCAAGGCGCCTGCGCCGAGCATATGTCCGGCGACCGGCAGCCCAAGTGCTGCCACCTCCCATTCGAACTCGGTGGGCAGACGGTGTCCCGACCAGCGGGCGAACGCGTCCGCCTCGTAATAGCTCACCTGGCAGACAGGCGCGGCGGGTTCGACGGGCCGGTAGCCGGAAAGGCTCATCTGCATGAAGCCGCCATCCGCCTCCTCCCAATAGAGCGGCGCCGCCCAGCCTTGCGCGTTGAGCGTGCTCCAGCCATCGGCGAGCCAGAGCGTCGGCGTGCCGTAGCCACCATCCTCGATGAATTCGATCCACTCGGCATTGGTCACGCACCGGTTGGCAAGCTTGAACGGGCGGAGCAGCACTTCGTGGCGCGGGCCCTCATTGTCATAGGCAAAACCGTCATAGGCAAAGCCTTGGCCCTGATGCCCCACCTCGAAGATGCCGCCGTCGAAAGCAGTGAAGGCGAGCGGTGGAGGCGCCGCCACGCATGAGCCCCGGCTCGCCTCGCGGTAGGCGGGTTTCAGCGGCTGGGCCGCGAACAGGCTTAAGATATCGGTGAGCAGAAGCTCCTGATGCTGCTGCTCGTGATTGATGCCGAGCTCGATCAGCGCCGCCGCCTCCCGCCGCACATCGCCAGATGCACAAAGTCTCGCCAGCGCCTCGTCCACATGGGCCCGATAGTCGCGCACCGCCCCGGCCCCGGGCCGCGTCAAGAGCCCCCGCTTGCCCCGAGGCTGGCGCGGTCCCACGCTCTCGTAATAGGAGTTGAAGCAATAGTCGAAGCTCTCGTCGAAGGTCCGGTATCCGGCGAGGAACCGCTTCAGCACGAAAGTTTCGAAGAACCAGGTGGTATGGGCGAGATGCCACTTGGTCGGGCTCGCATCGTCGTTGGCCTGGACGACCTGGTCCTCGTCGCTCAAGGGGCGCGCAAGCGCAGAAGACAGCGACCGCGTCGCCATCAGGCGAGGCTGGAGGGAGATTTGAGGTTCGGTTGCTTTTGGCTTGGGCCGCCGGTTGGCAAGGACGGCATCAGACGCGCTCATACGATCTTCCTCGAGGTCCCGGGTTCCAACCTGCCAAGCCTTGCCAGCCAAGACTTGCCCCGACGAGCAATCCTCATGCTTCAGCGCTAAACGCGAGATTTAGCAGCTTGTTCCATCAGGCGAAATGGTTAAGCATGCACAACCCTGTGAAGCGAAATATGATGCCGATTATGATGCCGATGAAGTCCTTTCGCTTGGAAATCGTTGCCGATGCGTCAGACCCGGTGGTGGCCTTTGACGGCCGCCAGTCGGCCATTGCCGCCGAGCTGCAGCGGGGCGTCTGCCGGGCCTTGCGCGCGCTCGGCCACTCGGTGGTCACCGAGCTTGCGCTTGCCAATGGCCGCCGTGCCGACGTCGTGGCGGTGTCGCCCGGAGGCGACGTGCTGATCGTGGAGATCAAGTCCTGCCTCATGGATTTCCAGAGCGACTGCAAATGGCAGGACTATCTGCCCCATTGCGACCGGCTCTATTTCGTCGTGGCGCCGGACTTCCCATGCGAGGTCATCCCCGATCACGCCGGGCTCTTTCTCGCCGACCGCTATGGCGCAGAGCTGGTGCGCGAGCCGGTGGAGGAGCGCCTTGGGGCAGCTCGGCGCAAGGCCATGCTGCTCTGCTTCGCCCGTGCGGCAGCGCTCAGGCTGCAGCGCCACCTCGACCCGGCTTGCGGGTTCGAGATTTGAAGCCTCGGCATTCACGTTGGTCTATTTCTGTCGTGCCCGGACTTCTCTAGGCATGACGCCCTAGACGAACGCTACCCTTCCACCAGCTCGCGCACATAGTTGGGAAGGGCGAAGGCGGCGACGTGGACGTCGGGACGCCAATAACGTGTGGGAAAGGCGCCGGCTTCCGCATGGCGCCGCTCGATGGCGTCTTGGCGAAGATGCCGCAGATCACAATCGTCGGTGCCCCAGCCGAAGGACATGGGCCCACCGAAATAGGATGGCGTGCTGGCGAGATAGGCGAAGGCGTCGGCAAACATCTCGTGGAAATAGCCGACGCTTTGCCGGAGCTCAGGCCCTTGCAGGAAGGGCAGGCCGTTTTGGGTGACGAGCACGCCGCCGGGCGCAAGCGCGCTGCGGCAGTCGGCGTAGAACGGCTTCGTGAACAGCACGGCGCCCGGCCCGATCGGGTCGGTGGAGTCGACCATGATCACGTCGAAGCGCTCGTCGGTCTCGGCCACCAGCTTGGTGCCATCGGCGATGACGATGCGCGTGCGCGGGTCGTCGTAAGCGCCGGCCGACACTTCCGGGAAATGCTCGCGGCAAAGGTCGATCACGCTCCGGTCTATCTCGCACAGCGTGATGCTCTCGAGTTCGGGATGCTTCAGCGACTCGCGCAGGACGCCGCCGTCGCCGCCGCCGATGATCAACGCTTTCCGCACCTGCCCGTGGGCGAAGAGCGGCACATGCGCCATCATCTCGTGATAGACGAACTCGTCCTTCGTCGCGACCTGGACGATGCCGTCAAGCATCATCACCCGCCCGAAGTCGGAATTCTCGAAAATGATGAGCCGCTGATGCTCAGTGTCGCTGTCGAAGAGGACTCGATCCGCCTTCAGGCGGACGCGGAAGCCGCGATGCAGCGTCTCTTCGACCCAGCGTTCCATCGGTGCATTTCCTTGCCGCGCATATGCTCTTTGACCACCACCTTGCGCGGCGAGAACGCCTCCTTCAGAACCTCGATGGCTCTTCGCGGCTCGGTCTGGCCACACATGAAGATGTCGAGCGCGGCATAGCCATATTCCGGCCAGCTGTGAATCGAGATGTGCGACTCCGCGAGCACCGCCACCCCCGACACTCCGCCATTGGGCGTGAAGTGATGCAGGTGGATGTGCAGAAGCGTCGCCCCGGCGACCTCGACACAGCGTCTCAGCGTCGTCTCGATGTGGTCTAAATCGTCAAGGCGCTCCGCCCGGACGAGATCGATGATGAGATGGGTGCCAGCGTAGCGGACCCCATCACGTTCACAGAAAAAGTCCTTGCGCTCATCTCCATCAGGAGCGGGGCGCAGGTAGTTCGATTCTTCCGTTTGGGCGGTGCTTGAACCATGATCCAAGTCCATCCCCAATTGGAAGAGGGCGTCACCATTCATGGCGTCCTCCCCAACCAGCAGATGTCCAGTTACATAAGACGCGCTATGTGCACTGCATGTCCCAGCGATGCAAGAGGTTTTTGGCCAGGTGAGGCGCTACGACCTTAATGAGTTGCCGCCAGAGGTCGAGGGAGACGAAAATTGATCTCGCGGCCTCGGGTTCGGACGCCCGCGAGGGCCACTGAAAGGAGTCTCCACGCATGACGTGGCGCAAGACGGTAGCGACGGGATGGATCGCGGGGTTGCTCGCCCTGCTCGCCGGGCTCGGGGTGTCCTCCGGCCTGTCGGCTGCGAGCGAGCCTCTGCCGGCACTCGGGATCGAGCTCGACGCCACCTCGGTGTCGGGGCTGTCGGCCGGCGCTTACATGGCGGAGCAGATCGAGCTCACCCATGCAAGCCACCTCGTGGGCGCCGGCATCGTCGCCGGCGGCCCCTTCGCTTGTGCCGAGAGCGCTTCGGGGCGTGCGCACGTCTTGTGGAATGAATTGGGATCCTGGGAAAACGAGGTGCGGTCCGGGACCTCCTGCATGCAGATCAGCGCCGGCGTCCCCGATCCCAAGACGCTCGCCGATCGCGCCAAGGAGCTCGCCGAGGCGGGCGAGATCGATCCGGTAGCAAGCCTTGCCGCCCATAAGGTCTATCTTTTCACGGGGGCCAAGGATGAGATCGTGCTGAGCCCGGTGGTGGAGGCGGCTGCCAGCTTCTACAAGGCGCTCGGCGTGCCGGATGCCAATGTTCACCTCGAGCATAGTCCCGTTGCCGGGCACTCCTTCATCACCAAAACCAAGGGGAACGACTGCGGCACTTCGGAAAAGCCTTACGTCAGCCATTGCGGCTATTCGCTGGCGCGCGCCATCCTGGAATGGATCTATGGCCGCCCACTCGCCGATCCTGGGCCGGAACCTACCGGCAGCTTCATCGTCTTCGACCAGTCCGTCTTCGACAAGAGTCCCCCTGACGGGCTCGCCGAGGACGGCGTGGTCTATGTGCCGGCGGCCTGCGCGGGCACTAACAGCGGCTGCCGGCTGCATGTGGTGCTGCATGGCTGCCAGCAGAACCGTGACGCGGTCGGAGAGGATTTCATCAAGGAGTCGGGCTTCGCCGAGCTCGCCGACAAGAACAAGCTCGTCATCCTGTTCCCGCAGACCGGGCTTGCCGCGACCAATGGCTGCTTCGACTGGTGGGGCTATACGGGCCTCGACTTCATGGGGAGGGAAGCGCCGCAGATCGCCGCCATCTGGGCCATGGTGGAACGGCTGGCGGCGCAGCCTTGAGGATGCGGGCACAAGCGTCCTTCAGGCAGAGCCGGCTGGTCGGGCTGTTGCGGCGCCTCTCGCTCGGCCGGGTGTTACGCTATCTCGACCTCTGGGCGCGCTATTTGTGGCGGCGGTCGCAAAGCGCTTTGCGGCCGGCGGGCGCGTTGGGCCAAGGCGACGATGTCGAAGCGCTGGCTACCATGCTGGCAAGCGCCAACATGGGCTCCGCCTACCAGGCAGCGGTCGCCTCCTGGTTCCCGCTTGACCTCGGCAATGGACGGCTCCACCGGGCCCTGCTCGCAAGCGCCGCGGACGCACGGCCCGAGCTCGGCCTCACGCCGCAGGTCATCGAGCTTACCCTGCGGCTGAAGCAGGCCGGCGATCTCGCCGCTGAGGTCGATCGCCAGGCGGAAGCGGGCGTGCCCTCTGGAAGCCTCAATACCGCCCTCTACCTCCTGCTGCTGCGGCGTCTGCCGGCACCGTCGGAACGCGCCATGATCGCCTCTCGCCACCCGCGCCACGCGCTGATCGCCATCCAGTCGGGCGACGAATATCGGCGCGCCGGGCGCCGCACCTTACCGGCCTGACTCCATGCTTGTCATCGACGTCGGCAACACCTTCCGCACCGGCTCGCGCACCGGCATCCAGCGGGTGGTGCGCCGGCTCGCTTACGGGCTCAAGACCGGGGATGAGAGCGGCACCCGGCTGGTCGTCTACGACGTGGCGGACGGCGGCTATTTCGAGCTCGGCGAGGCTCAGTCGTTGCGCCGCGCGGGCGGGCTCGACGACATAAGCCCTGAGGACCGGCGCGCCTTCGACCTGGCCGGGCTTGCGGCGGGCGACATCTTCCTCGACATCGATTCAGCGTGGAACGAGCCGCTCGACCGGGGCTCGCTCTACCGCTTCCTCAAGCGCCGCGGCGCGATCCTGGTCACGCTGCATTACGACGCGATCCCGGTGCTCTTCCCCGAATACTGCCACCCCGACACGGTGGTGCGCTTCGCCGAGCACCTCGCCCAGCAGCTGCACTATTCCGACTATGTGCTGACGATCTCGTCTCGCGTCGACCGCGATCTGAAGGAGCTTGCCCGCCGCCTGCTCGGCCGGTCCGTCACCTCCGAGGTCATCCCGCTCGGCGCCGATTTCGCCGCCGCCCCGCCGATGAGCGATGCGGAGTTCCGCTCAGCCTTTCCCGAACTCGAAGGTCTTCGCTTCATGCTTGGGGTCGGCACCGTCGAGCCGCGCAAGAACCACGCGCTTCTGTTCGACATGCTCGACCGGCTCGAGGCGCCGGACGCGAGCCTCGTTATTGTCGGCCGCACGGGCTGGATGGCGGAGGGGTTGCTGGCGCGTCTTCACGCCCATCCAGAGTTCGGCAAACGCCTCTTCTGGCATGAGGGACTCGCGGACCTCGCGCTCCGCTCGCTCTATGCCCGCGCCTTTGTCTCGGTGTTTCCGTCCCGCTACGAGGGCTATGGGTTGCCCCCCGTCGAAGCGCTGGCGCAAGGGAGTGCTGCGGTCGCCTCCGACGCAGGCTCGCTGCCGGAGGTGGTGGGTGGCTATGCGGAGCTTTTTCCATCTGGCGACGCCGACGCGCTGTTCGCCATCCTCGACCGGCTCTACCGTGATCCGGCCCAATACCGGCGCCTGCGCGAGATGGCCAGCGCCTATGTCGCGCCCTCCTGGAGCGGTGCTACGGCGCGCATGCGGTCGGTCCTGGACGACGTCGTTTCGGGCGCCAGCCACGACCTCGCCTCGCCCGCGCGGCAGATGGTGTTCCTCGCGGTCCACCCCGAACGGCTCGAACTTTCGCTCCGCTCGGTGTGGGAGAACCTGCCCTTCATCGACCGCATCGTGGTGCTGACCAAGCCCGAGGCCCGCGCCGCGATCGAAGGCGTCGCCGCCCGGCATTTCGCCCACCATGTGGTGCTCACCGACGACGAGATCGCTGGAGCCGCGGTTCCCGCCGATCACCAGGCGCGCAACACCTGGCTGCGCAAGCAGCTCTACGCCCACGCCGCCATCGAGCCCAATTTCATCGCCTCCGACGAGGACTCGCTTGCGCTCCGGCCGATCACGCCCGCGCACTATCAAAACGGCGCGGTGCACACCGGCTATTATTTCCTGGAGGACATGGGGACATGGCTCGCGGGCTCGCCCACGACTACGAGCTTCGATCGGGGCTTACGCAGCACCTGGGCAGCTTTGCGCGAGGCGGGCTACATGGCGCGCGCCTTTTCCAGCCACATGCCGCAGATCGTCAACAAGAGCCTGTGCACTCAGATCTTCGACCGCTTCGTCATCGACGCCGATGGTCCGGCCTTGGACGAGTGGTCGCTCTATTTCAACGTCGCGCACCACCTATACCCTTCGCATTTTGTCTTTGAGCCTTACGCGACGCTGGGCTGGCCCATGCGCATGGGCGATTGGTTCCCACAAACCACGCCTGAGCGGCCCGCCTTCGAGAACTACTATCCGGACAATTATGACGCGGCGGTAGGAGGCATGTTTGCGGACCTTAATCCGCTTGGCGACTGTGCGGCGAAGGCTAGCCGCTATTTCGCCGCGCTGGAGCGGGCTCGGGTCATCGAGGTCGAAGGTGACGGGACTGAGCGGCCGGGCCAGCTGGCGCTGATCGTCACCCCAACCGGGCTGAGGTTTGTCGGGAGTGGCGCAGTGATCACGGGCAGGCGCAACGTGCGGCGCATCCTGCTTCTCAATGGTTTGCCCGATGCGGACGCAGTGACAGGCAGGCTGGAGATGTTCCTCGCCGATGGCCGCGGCGCGGTGGTCCGCGGCGAGACGGTGGCTTTAAGCGAGGTGTGCTGGCTGCCGCTGCTCCCGCCCGAGCAACCTGGGCCCTACGAGCTTTCCTTCTTCGCGACGCTGGATGACGGCGCGCGGCTGGAAACACGGGCGCCCCTCACCGTCATCGCCGACGCGGCACATGGCTAGATATGCCCCGCAGCGAAGTCAGCATCGCCCTCATGCCCGCGCCCTATGGCTCGGAGCTCTATCGCGCGAGCCTCAAGCTTCGCGATGAGGTCTTGCGCCAGCCGCTGGGCCTGACGCTCACGGCCGAAGAGCTCGCCGACGATGCGTTCCGCACCCATTTCTGCGCCGTGGCCGATGGCGCCGTTGTCGGCTCCGTCTCGTTGCGGCCTGTCGATCAACAGACGCTGCAGCTCAAGCAGATGGCCGTGACCGAGGCGCGGCGGGGCGAACACATCGGCGCGCGGCTGCTCGCCTTCGCCGAGGCGCACGCGCGCGGCGAAGGCTACCGCGTCATCGTGCTCCACGCCCGCCTCGGCGCCGACGGTTTCTACGCCAGGTTCGGCTACGGTTGCGAGGGCGAGCCCTTCGACGAGAACACCATCCCGCACATCAAAATGACCAAGCGGCTCGGTTGAGGACCAGCATTTCCGGAAAGCAGCCACCCCGCCACCTTGACGCCGGGCAGGCCTTAAGGACAGGGTCTGCCGCCATCGCCGCGAGGGGCGCGTAAGGTATGCTTTTTCAGTCGCAGGTGTTCATCCTCGCGTTCCTGCCGGCCGTGCTCGCAGCCTATTACGCCTTGGCCGAGCGGCAGCGCCTCCGGGAATACGCGCTGATCGCTGCCTCCCTCCTTTTCTATGGCTGGTGGGACGTACGCTTCGTGCCGCTGCTCATCGGCCAGACCGTCGTCTCCTGGCTGATCGCCGAAGCCTATCTCCGCCGCCCCGCCAAGGGATGGATCGTGCTCGGGGTGGCCGGCAATCTCGCCGTGCTCGGCTTCTTCAAATATGCCCTGTTCGTTGCCGGCGCCGCCGTCTCCTTCGTCGGCCTGCCCGAGCCCGGCTGGAGCATCGTGCTTCCCATCGGCATCAGCTTCTACACCTTCGAGCTCATCTCTTATCTCGTCGACCTGGAGCGCGGCACCGGGCATCATTACCCGTTGCGCAAGTTCTGCCTGTTCGTCTTCCTGTTCCCGCACCTCATCGCCGGGCCAATCATCCGCCACAACGAGATCATCCCGCAATTCGACCTCTCGCCCTTGCGTCCAGGCCTTAGCGAGCGCCTCGGCTTCGGCATCGCTTTCTTCGTCGTGGGCTGCGCCAAGAAGGTGCTGCTCGCCGACCCGCTCGCCAAGGTCGTCGATCCGATCTTCAATGCGCATGGAGTGCCGGCCCTTGGCGACGCCTGGCTCGGCGCGCTCGCCTTCACCCTCCAGCTGTTCCTCGATTTCTCTGCCTATTCGGAGATGGCGATCGGGCTCGGGCTGATGCTCGGCTTTCGCTTCCCGGACAATTTCAACGTGCCCTATCGCGCCACCAGCATCCGCGAGTTCTGGCGGCGCTGGCACATGACCCTGTCACGCTGGCTGCGCGATTATCTCTACATCCCGCTCGGCGGCAGCCGCGAAGGCACTCCCACCTATATCAAGGCGACCGTGATCACCATGGGGCTATGCGGGCTCTGGCACGGCGCGGGCTTTACCTACATCGCCTGGGGTCTGATGCATGGGGCGGGCCTGATCGCCTGCCATTTCTGGCAAAAGAGCGGGCGGAGCCTCCATGTGCCCTTGGCCTGGGGTCTCACCATGGTCTTCGTCATCTCAAGCTGGGTGCTGTTCCGCGCCGATAGCTTCGCCGATGCGGGGCGGATGTTCGCCGGCATGGCCGGATTTGGCGGGCTCGAAGGCGCCGCGAAATGGCCGCTCGTGCTCGCCATCGCGGCGGCGGTCTCGCTCGTCGGGCCCTCGACCAAGGAGTTCGTGGAGGAGCGCTTGCAGCCGCGCCCTGCCTATGGCGTGGCCTTCGCGTTGGTGCTGATGGTGGTCGTGCTGCAGGTGGGCCAAGGCCAACCGCAGAGCTTCATCTACTTCCAATTCTGATGGGCGGCGCGAGCATGTGGCGGCGGTTCCTTTGGGCATTTGCGATCACGGGCGCCGTCTTCCTCGCGCTTTGCCTCGCGCTCATCCTGCTCGTCGATCCTATCGGCGTGTCGCCCATCGCGCTTGCCACGCCAAAATCCGGCTATGCCTTCAAGGACCGCCGCTTCCTGGCGCAACAGGTGATCCGCAGCGGCCGGTTCGATTCGTACCTCGTGGGCAGCTCGACGCTGCATTCGGTCGATCCCGAGTGGGCCAATGCCGCCTTTGGCGGGCGCTTCGCCAATGTCTCCATTCATGGCGCCACGCTTTACGAGCTGCGCCGGGTGGTGGAGCTGGCGGGACGCAGCGTGCCGGATCTGCGACGCGTGGTGCTCGGCCTCGACGTCAAGCGCTGGTGCCGGGCCGAGCCGCCCCGCCGCTATCACCGCAAGGCCGTATTCCCGGAATGGCTCTATGACGGGAGCCGCCTCAACGATTTCGAGGCGCTGCTCAATATGAAGATGCTAAACGCGGCGTTTGCCCAGCTCGCCGTCGATGTGAAGCGCAACGCCCCGGCAGTGCCGGCCAATGGCTATCGCAACGAGCTCGACGATACGAAATGGGCCGCGTTCAAGGCGAAAGAGGACTCTTGCGAAGGCGGCTGCGACAAGCACGTGGCCTTGGAGGAGGAGGACGAGGACGAGCCGGCGGACGCGGAAGAAAGCGTCCGTGTCTACCCGGCGCTCCCCTGGTTACGCCAGGCGATCCTGTCGCTGCCGGAAAAAACCGAGTTCATCGCCGTGCTCATGCCGCTGAAGGCCTCGGCACTAGCCAGGCTCCCGGCGCCGGAGCGCAACCGCATCGAAGCGTGCAAACAGCGCATTGCGCGTCTTGCGGCGCGCCGGCATGGCACCGTCGTCGACTTCTTCGTGGCTTCCGACTGGACGCGCAACGACGACAATTTCTGGGACAGCGATCATCTGCGCGTGGGGTTCGCTCGCGCGCTGATCTTCCGCGTGAAGGAGGCGGTGATGCGCCGGCGCGATGCCGATGACGGCGTCTATCGCGTGATCACCGGCGATGCGCCAGATAAGCAACAACCTGCCGACGCGGCCGAAACCAACGGAACGCCCGGTCCGCTCAATCGCTGACCCTAGAGCGCTATCGGTTGAAATAGAATCGCGATAGCGCTCTATTTTTTTGATTGAGCATGATCTCTTCGAAAAACCGGTTTCCACTTTGCCGGATCATGCTCTAATCCGTGCCTCTCAGGCCTCGAAGGCGGCCACATCGGCGGGGGGGGACGCCAAGATTTTGTCGATGCGGCGCCCATCGAGATCGACCACCTCGAAGCACCAGCCGTTCCAATCGAAATGTTCGCCCGCCTCCGGTATGCGCCCGAGATGGTGCAAGACGAAGCCCGCGATAGTGTTGAAGTCGCCGTCCTCGCCCATGTCTTTCACGCCGAGGGTGCGCTCCACGTCGTCCACCGACATCATGCCGTCGAGTAGCCACGAGCCGTCCTCGCGCTGCACGGCCTCCGGCTCGCCTTCCTCCTCGCTCTCCGGCAGGTCGCCTGCGATCGCGGTCAGGATGTCGGTAGGCGTGACGATGCCCTCGAAGCTGCCGCGCTCATCGACGACGATGGCCATATGCACGGTCGAGCCCTTGAACCGCTCGAGCAGCCGGAGCACCGGCATGAGGTCGACCACGAAAGGCGCCTCGCGCGCCGCGGCGACCACGTCGATGGTGCCGTTCTTGCGCTGCTGCTCCAACAGGTCCTTGGTGTGGGCGACGCCGATCACCTCCTCGATGTCGCCGCGGGCGACGGGATAGCGGGAATGGCCGGTCTCGGCGATCTGCGCAAAAAGCTCCTCCGGCGGGTCGTCGGCGTCGAGCCAGTCCACCGCCGGCCGTGGCACCATGATCGAGCGCACGGTCCGGTCGCCGATGCGCAAGACACCCTCGATCATCTCCCGTTCGGCGGGGTGGAACACGCCCGTCGAGGCGCCCTCGGCGATCAGTGCCTTCACCTCCTCCTCGGTGACGACGTTGTCGGCGGCTGGGCGGATGCGGAACAGCGTCAGCACGCCTTGCGTGGAGACGCGCAAGAACCAGACGATCGGGGCGCCTGCCTTGGCGAGCAGGGTCATGGCGGGCGCCACGGTCGCGGCAATGGCCTCGGCGTGGTTGAGCGCTATTCGTTTCGGCACGAGCTCCCCGATCACCAGCGACAGATAGGCGACCCCGGCGACGACCGTGCCGAAGGCCAGGCCATGGGCGTAAGCGGCGATGGACGGGAAGGCGCGCAAATAGTCGGCGAGCGGCTCGGCCAGCGTCGCGCCGCTATAGGCGCCGGCGATGATACCAATCAGCGTGATGCCCACCTGGGTGGTGGAGAGGAGCTTGACCGGGTCGTCGATCAGGCGCAGCGCCTTGGCCGCCCCGCGCCGACCCTCTTCCGCCATCTGCTGCAGGCGGCCGCGGCGCGCCGACACGATGGCCAGCTCCGCCATGGCGAAAACGCCATTGAGCAGGATCAGGAGCGCAAGGACGAGCAGTTCCCAGATGACCATTGTCTGCCGCTAGTGTCGGGGAAAATTGGGAAAGAAGGTGGCCTATAGACCCACCCAACGCGCGAAAGTGCCCCGCCCAGCTTTCGCGCGTGCAAGACTAGTGGGGCGTCCGCGTTAGTGCAAATGGGGGCCGCGAGGAGGAAGACGCATGAGCTTAGCGGTGGGCGACAAGGCGCCGGATTTCACCCTGCCGACCGACGGCGGCGGCACGGTTTCCATGAAAGGCCTGAAGGGCAAGAAGGTCGTGCTCTATTTCTATCCCAAGGACGACACGCCCGGCTGCACAAAGGAGGCCTGCGCATTCCGGGATTCACTGCCCGACTTTTCCAAGGTGAAGGCCGTGATCGTGGGCATCTCGAAGGATTCGGTCGCGAGCCATGACAAATTCAAGACGAAGTTCAAGCTCCCCTTCCCGCTCGCCTCCGACGAGGACGGTAAGGTCTGCGAGGCCTACGGCGCGTGGGTGGAAAAGAGCATGTACGGGAAGAAATATATGGGCATCGAGCGGGCGACCTTCCTCATCGACGAGAAGGGTATCATCCGCAACATCTGGCGCAAGGTGAAGGTGGAAGACCACGCCCCCGACGTGCTGAAAGCGGCCAATGCGCTGAAATGAGGCTGCCGATGGTCGGCGCATCGGGCGCTCCCCCGCTAGGCGACCCGCAACGCCAACCAAGCCACAATAGCGTTGGCGGCAAGATAGGCGGTGATGAGGATCGCCACCCAAATGCGGTCAGCGCGGGAGATGGCGGCTTCGGCGTTGGGGTCGGTGCCGTGCCAGGACGTCGCGACAACGCGCGTCAGCGAGACGATGATGAAGAGGTAGGCGAGAAGGTAGACCTTGTCGATCATCATCAGATAATCGACGTCGGGAAGCGACGTACCAGAGGTCAGCTGCAACGCGACCAGCGTCAACAGCGCGGTGATGCCAAGGCCGATACGGCCCTCGACGTAATGCGGCCGCACGAAGAAGACGAGGGCCGAGCATACGACGATCAATCCGATCGGCACGAAGGTCTTGATCGACATCGCAACGATCGGTCGGGTTACCGGGATGCGTCACGCGTGAATAACCCTCGCGTCCGGGTCGGCGAGATCGCCAAAATCGGTGGGATAGGGCTTGGCGGTGATGCGCATCTCGGGTTTGCCGACCCTGAACCCCGGCAGGGTGATCTCCGGATTTATGGTGACGCCGCCTTCGGGGTCCGGAACATAGACCTGCTTGTCGGCGCCGGAGATCGAATCCTCCATGTCGACCTGCAGGAATTGGGTATCGAAGGGATATTTCTCGAGCGGGAACTTGAGAACCGGCCCTGGTTGCGGATGATGGAATACAGGCTGCCGTCGGGCATCGCCTTGGGCTGGTCGTAAAGATTGTCGCGCACGTCGTCGTTGGGCGCGTAGCGGTTCATGAACTCCATCGTCTTGTTGGGCTCGAGATCGCCAGGCTTCCAGCGAAACCAGACGTAGAGATCGATGGCGTAGCTGTTCGTCTTGAAGTCGAGCTCCTGGATGTCGTTGATGTAGGCGCCAACGACCACCTTGATCGGATCCTCCGGCACCGGTGCGGCGGCGATTGCGTCCGTCACGGCCTTTGGCGGGTCGCCGGTCGCGGCTTCCTCGCTCTACACAGGAAGGCAGGCGAATACCGCCAGCGGCAGAGCGAGAAGAACGCCGGCCGCCCAGCTTCGTGTCATCAACCGCATGCAGAACCCTCATCCAATGCTGCAAGGTCCAGCCCAGCCGTCGGCAAGCGGCAAACCGGACGAGCCCGCGCGGGCTTCGCAAGGTTAAAGACGGAGGAGGACCACGCCGACAGGAAGCGAACGGGCTGGCAGGATGACCAGCCGGACCGGCCGCAGAAAGCAGAAAGGTGTCAGTGAGGGGCGAGCGCAACGGAGCTCCGTCGCAATAAATACCGCAATGGCGTGCTGTAGTAGTCGTCAGAGCGCCCGGTGAACCCAAGGAGAACGCCCATGAAGGCCAGGCTAAACCCTTACCACGCCGCTCCCGAGGCGATGAAGGCTCTGGCGACGGTCGAGACCTACATCCATGGGAGTGGGCTTGAGCCTTCCTTGATCGAGCTGGTGAAGACGCGCGCCTCGCAGATCAATGGCTGCGCCTATTGCATTCACCTGCATACGCGCGACGCGCGCGCCCGCGGCGAGAGCGAGGAGCGCCTTTACCTGCTCGATGCCTGGCGCGACTCGCCGCTTTACACGGAGCGCGAGCGGGCGGCGCTCGCCTGGACCGAGGCCGTTACCCTCGTCGCGCAAACCCATGCGCCCGATGCTGTGTATGATGAGGTCCGGCAGCATTTCGCTGAGGACGAGTTCGTGAAGCTGACGCTTGCGATCGCGACGATCAATGCCTGGAACCGCATGGCGATCAGCTTTCGATCCGTGCATCCGGTGACGTCTCCCCCTGCGGCGCCGTGAGCTTGAGGAGGATTTGAAATGGGTACCTTACCTTTGCCGATCCGAAGAATTTTCCTCGGCGCAGCATTGTTGGCGACCATCGCGCTCGTGGCCGGAGCGAATCCGAAGCCCACCAAGATACGGACGCGGAGGTGAAGCCGGTAGCAATGGAGAAGCTGCCCAACGTGCCGGGCAAGAGCCTCACGGCGGTGGTCGTCACCTATGCCCCGGGGGGAAGATCGGGCAAGCATCACCATGCCGACAGCGTGCTTGCCTATGTGCTGTCGGGCGCGGTCCGATCGGAGAACTCGGCCACCGGACCCGGCCAAGTCTACAAGGCGGGCGAGAGCTTCTTCGAGCCGCCCGGTAGCGAGCATTTGGTCAGCGAGAACGCAAGCACGACTGAGCCGGCGAGCTTGCTGGCCGTCTTCGTTGCCGATGACGGCGCAGACCTGACCACCTTCGACAAGTGAGGCTCACCCAGCGAAGGTGCCAATCGCTCGCACCGGCGCAGCCGTCGCTCCTGAGGCCTTGCTAATCAGAGGATGCTTTTGGCGTAGAGGTCGGTGCGGCGGTCGCGGAAAAAGCCCCACTCGGCGCGGTAGCGTTCGATCTCCGACAAATCGAAGGTGTGGACCAACACCCCTTCGTCCGTCTCGCCGAAGCTCGCTACAAGTTCGCCGCGGTGATCGGCGATGAAGGAATGGCCGTAGAATTTTTGGCTAACGCCGTCGTTCTCCTCGACGCCGATACGGTTCGCGGCCACGACGGGCACGGCGTTGGATACCGCGTGGCCCTGCATCGCGCGGCGCCACTGTTTGTGGGTATCAAGCTCCGCATCGTAGGGCTCCGAGCCGATGGCCGTGGGATAGAGCAGCAATTCGGCGCCCTCAAGCACCATGGCGCGGGCGCATTCGGGGTACCACTGGTCCCAGCAAATGCCGACACCGATGGTGCCGTGCTTGGTCTTCCATGCCTTGAAGCCGGTGTCACCGGGGCGGAAATAGTATTTCTCCTGATAGCCGGGGCCGTCGGGGATGTGGCTTTTGCGGTAGACTCCGAGGATTGCGCCGTCGGCATCGGCCACCGCCACGCTGTTGTAATAGCGCGGCCCATCCCTTTCGAAGAAGGAGATGGGAATGACCACTTGCAGCTCTTTCGCCAGTTTCTGCAGCGCCAGCACGGAAGGGTGCTCGCGCGCCGGCTGGGCGATCTCGAACCATTTCGGGTTCTGCTGCGTGGGGAAGTAAATGCTCTGGAACAGCTCCGAAGGAAGGATCACCTGCGCGCCGCGCTTCGCCGCCTCGCGAACCAACGCTTCGGTCTTGGCGATGTTCGCCTTCATGTCGGGCCCATAGGCCGCTTGAAGGCCTGCGACGGCGATCGTGCGCTTGGTCATCAAGCCGGTTCCTGCTGGGTGATGCAATGGAACGACCCGCCGCCTGCCGTGCCGCAACCAAGAAGGCCGCGCGACGACACGCCGATGACCTTGCGGTCGGGAAACACGCCTCGCAAGGCCTCGATGGCAAGACCCTCGTTGCGCGTTCCATACACGGGCACGACCACGACGCCGTTGGCGATGACGAAGTTCAGGTGTGAGGCGGGGGAGATCTCGCCCCGAGCGTTAAAATACAAGCCGACGCTGGGAATGCGGACGACCTCCAGCTTGCGGCCGCTTGCGTCCGTCGCGCTTTCGAGCTTGGCCGCGATCTCGTTCAGGGTCTCCGCGTTCGGGTCATCGTGACCGACGGGAGATTGGCAGACAATTCGGGCCGCGGCTACGAAGCGGGCGATGTTGTCGATATGGCCGTCGGTGTGGTCGTTGAGCAGGCCTTCGTCGATCCAGATGATCTTCTTCGCGCCGAAGGCTTCTTGAAGTGCCGCTTCCGCGTCCTCTTTCGTCCAGGCATTGCGATTGGAGTTCAACAGCGTTTGACGCGTCGCGAGCATCGTGCCTTGGCCGTCATGGTCTACCGCGCCGCCTTCCAGCACGAAGTCGAAACGGCGGATGGGCTTGCCCGCGAGGTGAGCGATTTCGTCACCCACAGTTGCGTCATCGGGAAGGTCGAACTTGCCGCCCCAGCCGTTGGTCTTGAAGCGCAGCGCGATGGCACCTTCTGGCGCTCGCGCAAAGACGGGACCCGTGTCGCGCAGCCAGATGTCGCCATATCTCGCTTGAACGATATCGGCGGCGCCGCCTAGGCTCACGCGGGCGGACGCCTCGGCTTCCGCACCGTTCACCAGCAGCCGGACCGTGTTGCCTCCGCTCAAGGCGCGCACCATCGCCGCCACGTCGCGGCGCGGCGTCTCGAGCTCACCGTTCCATTCGTCAGCGTCGGCGGGCCATGCCGTCCAGATGGCCTTTTGCGGCGCCCATTCCGCCGGTACGGAGATCGCTCTTTCGCTCACGGAAATCTCCATGAAACCCTTCTATGGCTGCGGAAGGTCGCTGCAAGCTGGTCGTTTCGGGCCGATCACAGCGCAGGATAATGGCAGAGTGCACGTTCAGGCGCCCGCATCATGGGCCGTCGCGCCACGCGGCAGGAGCCTTTTCGGAGCGCATCGCCATGACTCTGTCGCGCAACTTTACTCTCGCGCGCAACTTTCTTTGGGTGTTTGTCGCGCTTTTCGCGGTCGGGACGGTCGCCGGCGTCTTCTCCTCGAACCTCATGCTTACCGTGCTCAACCTCACGATCATGGTCGCCTTTGTGCTCCTCCACGGCGCGCTCCGCTAGCGCGCGAAAGGGATAGCCGCATTCGCCGTCATCTGTCTCGTGGTCAGCAACCTCTTCGAGAATTTGGGGGTCGCAACTGGCTTTCCCTTCGGCCCCTATTTCTACACCGACGCGCTGGGGCCAAAACTCTTTTACGTGCCCCTCGTCATCGGGCCGGCCTATCTCGGCGTCGGCTATCTGGCCTGGGTGCTGGCGACGATCCTCGTCGGCGACGTCAAGCGCGGAGCCGACGCGCTCTTCACTACGGCGCCTGCGCATTGACCGACAGCGCCGGCGACGTTGTGTTCTCGACCTTCGATACGCGCGACCTCGACAAGTCGCAGCCGAAAATGGATTGCGGCACCCATATCATCACAGGCGGCACCGGCAAGTATAAGGGAATTACCGGGAGCGAGCCATTCGCCTGCATTTCAAAACCGACACCGGCCGGCGAGCCGGAAGGCTCTTTCGCGATAGACATCCCGCACAACACGACGTGGGAGATCAAATGATCGAAGTTCGATGCCCCTAACAAACCCGGTGCCGACACCCGGCCCTTGAACGAGAGCCCGGCCCAACAGCCGGGCTTTCTTTTCTGCCGATTTCGTCCGCAGGGTCATCGGTTGATGAAGCGCAGGTCGATCGCCCCACAAATCATAGGCGGCATTGGGGGCATCAATGTCCGCATTGGCACCAAGCGGACTAACTTGAGGTGCGGCGTGAGGTCAGCAACTGACCCTTTGCAATCATTTTCCGGTTTAGGCCTAAACTATCCAATCTATTTGTAGGCGACGGCAGCGCTCGACGGGCCGGTCAGAGAAATGATCTCAAAGTGGCGAAAGCCGGCCTCGCGACACCAGCTGGCGAAGTCAGAACCCGAGTAGTCGAAAGCATCACCGAATTCGATCAACATGTTGAGCGACATGAGCAGGCAAAATACGTTGTCGCGGTGAGCGTCGTCGTCGATGAGCGCCTCAATAACCACGAACGCCCCGCCCTCGGGCAGCGCATCGTAGGCCTTGCGGATAAGCGTCTTTTTCTTCTCAAGGTTCCAGTCGTGCAAGATCATCCCCATCGTCTTCGCCCGCTGCCGAGAGGTACCGGCGACGGTGCGGGCACCCCTTGAAGCGGAAACTGCCAAGGGGCGGCGTGTCATCGCCGTGGCCACGCGCGTGATCGATGCACAGGCCTCGAACCGGCCGCTCGATGAACTGGAGCAGGACCTCGATCTCGTGGGCCTCGTGAGCCTGGCCGACCCGCCGCGCGCCGGAGTGAAGGAGACGCTGGCGCAAGTGGCCAGCGCCGGTATCCGCACGCTAATGGTCACCGGCGATCACCCCGCTACCGCCGCCGCTATCGCCCGCGAGGTCGGCATCGCAGCTGATCGGGTGCTCACCGGCGAGGAGTTGGATCGCATGGACGACTCGACGCTGGCCCGGGCGGTGCGCGAAGTGTCAGTGTTCGCCCGTACTACGCCGCAGCACAAATACCGGCTCGTAGTAGCCTTGCAGAAAAACGGCGAGGTGGTCGCGGTGACCGGGGACGGCGTCAACGACGCACTGGCACTCCAAGCCGCAAACGTCGGCATCGCCATGGGGATCAAGGGCACCGACGTGGCTAAGGAGGCTGCGCAGGCGGTGCTAGCCGACGACAATTACGCCACACTGGCCCGTGAGGTATTCGAGGGGCGGCACTTCTTCGACAACCTGCGCAAGGGGGTCAACTACTACCTCGCGGTCAAGGTTGGCCTGATCGCGATCTTTCTGCTGCCGGTCCTGGCTGGGCTGCCGCTGCCATTCTCCCCGATCCAGATCATCCTGCTGGAGATGTTCATGGACCTGGCCGCCTCCGCCGGTTTCGTAGCTGAACCCGCAGAAGCCGACATTGCCCGGCCTCGACCGCGCCGCACTGCTGCCACGCTTATCGATGGCGCCGCTGTGCGCACCATCCTGTTCAAAGGCGGACTGCTGTTCGCCGCAGTAATGGCCGCCTACGCTTGGGCAAATTGGCGCGGACTGTCGCCCGTGGCCGTGCAGAGTTGCGCATTTGCCGCTTGGATGGTGGGCCACGTAGCACTTGCCTTCATCTCGCGCAGCGACCGCGACTGGATCGTGCACTACGGTCTGTTCTCCAACCGTGTTATGAATCCGTGGGCGTTGACGGCGATCGGTTTCCTGTTGCTCGCCATTTACCTTCAGCCCCTGCGCGAGGCACTGCGCTTCGCGGCGGTGGCGCGAGCGACCTGATCGTTTCCGCGGCGCTGGCGCTGCTGTTGGTCGCACGGGCGGAGCTAAGGAAGGCTTGGTTGCATGAACTGGCAACAGGTTTTGTGTCGGCGGGGCTCGGCGCCACTTGCCTTTCGGCGCTCGAACGTGGCCGGCCCGGTGATGCCGCGCAATTCTCCCAGCCGCCACGGCGTCGTCGCTTGGCGAATAGCGCAGGGAAGTGACGCACCGACAACTCAAGATTTCCGCAGCACGGAATTTGATATTTTCCCCAGTCCGCGTGCCCCTGTTGCGCTACATCTTCTTCGACCGGTTTGAATTCGGTCTCGTCGACCCACATGCGATGCAGGATATGACCGCGAGCTTGCGTATGATGCCACCCATGGCGGCGAATGTGACAGACCGGCCATGCTCGCTAGAAAAAATAGGCTTCGGTCTCTCCGCACCACTCTTGACGCTTGCGGAAGTGCGCGTCCAACGACGCCGCCCTCTCCAAAAACCGAAAGGAAACGAACTTGAAGATATTGATGGTTCTCACCTCGCACGCCAAGCTCGGAGACACAGGCGAGAAGACCGGTTTTTGGCTCGAGGAACTGGCCGCACCTTATTATGTGTTCAAGGACGCAGGCGCGGAGATCACTCTGGCTTCGCCGAAGGGCGGTCAGCCTCCGCTCGATCCGAAGAGCAACGACCCTGCTTTCCAGACAGACGCTACCCGCCGCTTCGAGGCCGACCCCGAGGCGAAGGCGGTGTTGGCTGCCACGCGCAAGCTGTCTGAAGTCTTGAAGAAGGACTTCGACGCGGTGTTCTACCCAGGCGGCCATGGCCCTTTGTGGGATCTTGCAGAAGACCCGGCCTCCATCGGGCTGATCGAAAGCACGATCGCCGCCGGCAAGCCGGTCGCCGCCGTGTGCCATGCGCCCGGCGTGCTGCGGCATGTCAAAGCGCCCGACGGCAAACCGCTCGTCAAGGGCAAGGCGGTCACGGGTTTCGCCAACAGCGAGGAGGAAGCCGTGGGACTGACCAAGGTCGTGCCCTTCCTGGTCGAGGACATGCTAAAGCAAAACGACGGCGTCTATTCGAAGGCCGCGGACTGGCATTCCCACGTCGTCACCGACGGCCTGCTGATCACCGGGCAGAACCCGGCCTCGTCCGCAGAAGCGGCGCGCGCTCTGCTCAAGCAGCTTGGCTAAGCACCGCAAGTGACCACCTATGTCATTCTGACCCGCGCCTGGCGGCAGCGCGATTGAGGTCGCCGTCGCAGTGGAATCGCCTACGCCGAGATTGGCGATAGAGCCTTGCCAATGTCCGCTTTGGGTCAGTTGCTGACCACACCATGCACGGTCGAGTGAGTCCGCTTCGTGCCAGGAGCGGACTCGAGTCAGCAGCCATGCGCTCCAGTTCGGCGGTTTCGTTCATGGGCCACGATCATTTTTTCCCGCTGCGGCACATCAAGCCGGCGAATTATAGAAACTGTTGCGTGTCGGCCCTCGAGACAGCCACACCGCGCCTCCGGCCGCTGAGCTTAAGCGTGAGAGAAAGTTAGTTACAGTTCGATGTACTTCGGCCCTCTGAAGACGCGTCGACTAACTTTGGACGCGATCGTGGTGCAATTGATTTTTGATGGCTCGCCCGGTGCCGGTGCACAGACCGTCCAGCCATCAGGATATGTCATTGCCCCTCCTTCCTCGGATCATGCGCACTGCGAGCTTTGGGCTTGCGATTCTTTATGCTTCGTTGTTTGCCGCATCAGCCGCGATTCTGGGGGTCATTGTCTATTGGACCGTCCAGACGTCGCTAGAGCAACAGATGACGACGCGGATCGCCACGGAGGTTGAACTCCTGAAAGAAGAGCTACGGTCCGAAGGCCAAGCGGAACTGCTCGAGGAGGTCGATAGGCGTAGCAACTTCTCGGCCCTTGAGTATCTGCTTCTGGACTCGCAGGGAAACCGGATCGCCGGCAATCTCCCGGTCGTACCAGCCACTCTGGGGTGGAGCGATATTTCAGGCCCGATCGGCACTCGTGGAGAGGCCGCCCGAATGTTTCGTATTCGCTCCATCCTATTGGATAACGGCATGCGCCTCGCCGTTGCCGACGACTTCGGATCTATAGATTATATGCGCCACGCATTGCTCGAAGCGTCGGGCTGGGCTTTCATAAGTTTCCTAGTGTTGTGTTTGGCAGGCGGCCTGCTGCTCAGTCACGGATTCTTAAGGCGCGTTGACACTATCAGGCGCACGGCCGAGGAAATCATTGGCGGTGAGCTGGGATCGCGCATCCCGTTGCGCGGCACCAACGACAATTTCGACCTTCTCTCTCGCACTCTCAATCAGATGCTGGACCGAATTCAGGTCTTGATGGACGGCATGAAACAGATGTCGAGCGATATCGCGCACGCGCTCCGCACTCCACTCAGTCGCCTGCAGCAGAAGCTCGAAGCGGCGCACAACCATTCCCAGGGCAACACCAATTGTGAAAGCGCCATCGACTCGGCACAGATCGAGACAGAGAGGATCCTAGACACCTTTTCAGCGCTCCTGCGAATTGCGCAAATCGAGGTAGGCGCGCGCAACGCTGGATTCCGAGAGATTGACATAAGCACATTGTTCGAAACCGTTTTCGACGCATATGCGGCTGCAGCAGACGACGAAGGCAAGGTCATGACCGCCAACATAGAGCCCTCGATCACTGCATTGGGTGATAAAGAGCTCTTGACAGAGATGCTAGCGAACCTCCTCGACAATGCGATGCGGCACACGCCGAAGGACGTCCATATCGAGGTATCTCTTACTCGTGAACACTCACAGATCGTGGCGACAGTGGCCGATAATGGACTGGGAGTGCCGCAAGAGGCGCGGGACCGGATCTTCCAAAGGTTCTATCGGCTGGAACGCAGCGCCAAGATCGAAGGGAACGGGCTCGGTCTTTCCCTGGTCGCCGCCGTTGCGGGGCTACATGGCGTGCAACTGAGCGTCGAAGACAACGCTCCCGGCTTACGCGTCACGATGAGATTTGATGCGTCCGCGAAATCGGCTCGCAAGTCAATAGCGCCCCACTAAGGGGTGGGGTGGAGGGCGCCTCCGGATGCCGGCCATTAGGGCAATAGTCACGAGACCGCGGTCGGACGGGGCCGCCAATGACACAGCCGGACATCCCCATCCCTTTTCATCTCCTCACTCCTGCACCGAATGATGCTTATGGCATCCTGCGCTAATGATATCGACCGGCGCATTCCGTGCTAGTTCAACGATGTAGCGTTCAATCACTCCATTCGCTCCCTGCCGCGAAATCTCAGAGATCGGCTCCACGCTTGCAAAGCAGTGGTCGAACCGTCCTGAGGCTTTCTGTCTTTCAGATAGGACCAGCAGGGCAGTCTGGTTCACCAGAGCTTTATCGAGAACGCTAACTTCGTATCGATACCGCTCGGCGATCTCGCGGACGGGTTTTGCTCCACGCTGGTAATAAGAGAGCTCCGCGTTGACATCGTAATTGACCGTCGCAACCCAGCCAGCACCACTTTCATTGCTGAGGGACTCAATATTGGCGGAGAAGCTCCGCCATCCTTCAAGACGAGCCGCGGGACTCTCGATCGAGAGCGGCAGAGAAATAGGCGCAGCGAGATACATCAAGGCACCAACAGACACGACCGTCCCCAGGGGTACTACTGACCGAGCAAGCAACGTACGGAGGCCCAAAGGTGTGTTCTCTGCGCCGGAAGCGGCGAGTATCGCTATAAGAGGATATATGGGCGCCAGCCAGTTCGCTTGGACGCGATCATGCAGTGCGTGCAGAGTCATGTAGAGCAAAAGTGGTGACATCAGAGCGATAAGAAATATGCCCGGCTCGAAACCACGCCCCCTTCCCGCTTTGAGCGCGGCTAAACCACTGACACCAAAAAACAGAGCAACGATAGGGTTGAGGAGGCCGACTTGGGAAATCAGATACTCCCCGAGGTAGCGGGCCGTAACCTCGTGGATTCCTAGCCGACCGAATTGCATCGAAAATGAGATCCAGTCGTGTTGCGCGTTCCACAAAAGGACTGGGAGGAAAATGAGGGCGGCGATCACGCCGCCCGCCGCGAACCAGGGGTTCAAGAGCCAACGTCGCGCCGAGGGATCAACTAAGATCCATGAGAAGATCCCCAAACCCAAAAAAAAGTTGGTGTATTTGGAGTCACAGCCGAGCCCGGCGAATAATCCGACCAGAAGCCAAAAGCGCGGGGATCCACCGCGTGAGATCACTGAGAGAGCCCACACGGCGAGTGCCCAAAACATTGTGGAAGGCGCGTCGGGTGTAATAAAAATCGCGCCGACCCCGATAAGAATCATCGCGTTGAACCAGAGCACGGCGCGCAGGGCAATTGAGCGAGAGGAAAACAACTGGCGCGCTGTCCCAAAGACTGCGGCTGAAGTTACTAGGACAGAGAGAATTGACGGTATGCGAATGCCGATCGCACTATCGCCGAGAACCCTCGTCGAAAGCCATATTGACCAAGCCACTACAGGGGGGTGATCGGAGTAGCCGAGCGCTGGAGATTGCGACCATAGCCAATAGTAAGTCTCGTCCGGAGCTAACCCTATATACGCAGCGGCCCAGAGGCGAATGACGGTCAGAATGCTGAGTATTATGATTACGTGCCGTAATCTCGTAGGGTTTACGAGAGGCCCGAACACCTTGCTCCACCATAACCAGGTCGCGGATCCGCATTTGCCATAGCTTGCCCCGGCGAGCGTGCCTAGTTCAGGCGAGTTCTCGTCAGGGACGCGCATTCACGATTTGTCGCCGCAGACCGACAACCTCCAAGAATCCACGCACAATGGTCCCTCCCCCATGGACACGATCAGCTTCAGTTGGGAGTTAAGATCACGTCGAAAGTTGGCTGGTCATTTGCGTCGGGTCATCCGCAAATATACAAATCTGCAACCCAGCGACGGCTAGTGCTGTCCCCGTCTCGATGGCCGAAGTAGTCAGCCGACCTTGCAATTAACGTGGCTGAAGCAAAAACCGCGCACGAGCCTGCGCGCTTCACCGACAGGGTTCCTAAGCCGGGGAGATGAACGCATTCCTCCCCGTCGCAAACCCTTCTCCGAGGTGTCTACATGCTGGTCGAAGTTTACAAATCTGTATAGTTCCTGAGGACGCAGCGCCAACACCGGGACGAATTTTCGACGAGATCGTGCGTTTGATGACAACCGGAGGAAATTCGTTGCTGCCCCATACCACGCTAACATTGTCGGGAGATGAGAGGGGTGAGCACGGAGAAGTCTCGCGCCGTGGACGCACGGCTGCCATCTCTACAATAGCTGAGCTGGCAATCGTAATTCCCACGTTGAACGAGGCCGCCAATGTGGCCTTGCTAACGAAGCGACTAGCCAGAGCGCTAGAAGGAATCGCCTGGGAGGCCATTTTCGTCGATGACGATTCGCCTGATGGCACAATGGATGCCGTCCGCAGCCTTTCAAAGGCGGATCCCAGAATACGAGGTCTTCGGCGGGTTTCTCGACGTGGGCTTTCAGGTGCCTCACTGGAAGGGATGCTGTCTACCTCGGCGCAATTCATTGCCGTGATGGATGCAGATTTGCAGCACGATGAGACGCGGCTGGCGGAGATGCTTGCGATCTTACGACGAGACGAGGCCGACCTGGTGGTGGCGAGCCGATACGGCGAAGGCGGAGAGACAAGCCTTGGGCTCACCACAATTCGGCAATTTGGAAGCCGGATGGCGACCTACGGGGCGAAATTGATTCTGAAGACGAAGCTCAGCGATCCGATGAGCGGCTTTTTTATGCTTCGTCGCGACGTCGTTGACGGGGTTGCCCGCAAACTTTCCCCGCAAGGCTTCAAGATATTGCTCGACGTCGTAGCGTCGTCGCCGCGCTCCCTTCGCGTTCGGGAGGTGCCCATTGTTTTCCGCCCTCGACTGCACGGCGAAAGCAAGCTGGATAGCGCGGTCGCTCTGGAGTATTTGGGCCTGCTCGTATCGAAAGCATCCGCCGGCTACCTCTCAATTCGGTTCTTTCTTTTCGGCCTCGTTGGCAGCACCGGTCTTGTGGTCCACCTGACATTGCTCGACATCTTGCTCGGCCGCCATATCGGATTCGCTGAAGCGCAGACCGCCGCCATGTTGTGCGCGATGACGTCGAACTATGTGCTGAACAACGCACTGACCTATCGCGACCGACGACGTCGTGGATGGCGGTTTTTTACCGGGTGGGTGTCCTTTGCGGCACTGTGCAGCCTGGGTATCGTCGCAGGGGTCGGCGTCTCAACTCTCCTCTACCAGGCCAATCCGATATGGTGGCTCGACGGCATCGTGGCCGCCGCCATGGCGGCGATGTGGAACTATGCCACCAGTTCCGTCGTCACTTGGCCCCGACGCTGAAGCCA
>PLBV01000061.1 GCA_003135455.1 Hyphomicrobiales bacterium
GCCGTCCACAGCATCAATAGCGGACATCGGTAGAGGGCTCCCTGCGAGCGCGGCGCCTACCGGATGGGAACACTCTCGCGTTGCCGGATTCTTGGCGCCCATTGGGGCAGAAACCAATGTGAAATTCAGCCCCAGTCGACTTCACTGGCTGATGGATCAAGGAAACATAGCGGGCTAGATTCCGTAGCTAGTATGGAAGTACGTTAAGATGTGTCTACGAACGCTCGCGAAAAGTCCTTCGGAACCGGCCCTGGTAGCCCTGGCGAGATGCAAAGCGCCAGGAGGGCCGTAGGTTTTGCCTTTTCGGTGATCCTGCATGGCCTTGCGCTGCTTTTGCTCTTCGTCGTGGCGCAGCATGGCACTTTAGGGTCGCGGGGTGGCCTGCAGTTCGTACCCGTTGAAATAGTGGACATCGGCGAGAACACCACCGCGCCCGCACAGCAGCACGTGGCAGCTCTGCCCCAACAAGACGCTGCGCAACCGCCGCCGTCCGAGCCTATGCCCGTCGACGTTGCGCCAATAAAAAGCCCGCCACTTACTGACGAACTGGAAACCAAGCTCCAGGCTCTCGCGCAACTCCGCCAGCCCGAAACCGATACGCACAACGAAGTCAATGGCTCCGGTATATCAAATATGTTGGCAGCCAACGACGACGTCACATCGGGACTAGAGGGCCCGTATAGCGTAAAGGATTTTATCCTCGCCCAAGTCGAGCGTCGTTGGAATTTGGATGTGGCGAGCTTGGGAAATAGCCAATTCTCCGTGCCGATCCATGTTGAAATCACCAACAATGGCGTCGTCATCAAGGCCGAGATCATGGACACCGCACGCTTCGCGGACCCCGCCTATCGCGAGATCGCAGTCAGCGCCCGCAATGCGGTGCTTTTGTCCTCTCCGCTCTCGCTGCCGGCGGGCCATTACCAAGGCGTGATGGATATGGTCCTAAATCTGAACCCCAGAGACACATTGCGATAATCGCCAATGCGCTCGGAGCGGGTTGGGGCTCACATCAAGGCAGATTCCTGGCGACGCGAAATCCCGTGAGACTGGAGTAATCATATTCCGCGCCGCCGGGCCCGCTCCTGCTGCGCGTGGCGGAGCGCACGAATATTGGCAGATTGTCCCACGACCCGCCGCGAATGACATATTTGCTGCAAGCTTTTTCGGTCCACGCGCTGCCGTCCTCTGGGGCGCGGACGTAATTGGGGTGCCAGCAATCGGCGGTCCATTGCCAGGCGTTGCCGAGCATCCCATACAGCCCAAAGGGATTGGGCGCAAAGCTGTCGACGTCAGCCAATAGGCGATTGTCCCACTTGCTGCCGCAGCCGTTGCAATTGGCCTTGCCGATCCCAACGTCATTGCCCCACCAGCGCGCCGTCGTGGTTCCGGCGCGCGCGGCATACTCCCATTCCGCTTCTGTCGGCAGACGATAGGGACCTGTCGGACGGTCGGGTGCCGGATGCGCAAGGCGGGCCTTGACGTTCAACCACGCGATATAGGCCTCCGCGTCGCGCCAATCCAAGCAGACAGCCGGCCATTTGAGCGGCTCCCCATAATATGGCGAATAGGCCCGGCCACGGCCGGGAGAATGCCATTTCATATCCAGGATCGGATTGCAGGCGGCGGGCTGGTAGCCGGTCTCTCTGAGGAAGGTGAGAAATTCCTCGCTCGTGACGTCGTATTTGCCGAGCGCGAATGCCTTGATGGAGACGGTATGCTGCGGACCCTCGGAGTCAAAGCGCCCGCTCTCGGTTGGCGGGCTTCCCATAACGAATGTCCCGGACGGATTTCCGACCATGATCGGACACTCTGGGCATTCCTGAAATTCTCGATCTTTTTGATCCTGGGCGAGGCTCGTGCCGGACGCGAGCAGTGCAAGCACCACGATAAAGAACGATGGAAAAAATCCTCCTGGCACCGGATTGCCTCGCAAGACATCGGCTCGGTGGCGCTCTTGGCTGATGGGCTTCACATGTCGAGCGATCGACCCGGTCGGAAAAGAGCCCCACCAGCGGCCCTCTTGGCGTGATGTAATTGAACGCGGCAAAATGCCTCGGTGGGCAATGGAATTTCCAAGCGTTCTGCTCAGTTTGCTCATATTTTCCAGGTAGCTTCTGGCGGAACCTCGGAGATGGCACTGGACACCTATAAGCCTGCTCACCCTGCATTTCACGCTGCCGCTCGCCGAGCCGCTCGACCCGGCGGGCAAGGAGGTCGATGTCGATGCCGAGACGAAGTCGGGCCGACCCGACGAAAGACCGGTTCCCGAGATCCTCACACCGCTCATCGATCGATGGCTAGAGCGTTGGCGGCCCCTCTTTCGGGAGCGCCCGCATGAAAAAGGGTGCAGCAGCTAAGTGCTGGGCATGCCTGGCTAGCCACGACTCGGACTATTGCCGTCGTCGTTATAAGGCAAGAAATGGCGAGCGATTCGTCAAGGCGTTGCCCCTGGGTCGAGGGAGAGCTTGGCGAGCCGCGAGGGTGCAGCCAGCGAGGCAACTCCTGATTGACTTCCTTGCATTTTGTCGCGGCAAATTGGGTCTGCTGCAGTTGACGGGTGTTCAATCAGTCAGGCTTGGTGCGAGCGCGGCCTGTGGGCTAGCACACCCCACAAGTTGCGCTCACCTGAGACCTATTTGTGACCTTTTGCGAATTTTGGTGGCTTCAGAGCCGCGCGGAAATTGCTCTAAGTCATTGATAGGCAAGTGGCGCGCCCGGAAGGATTCGAACCTCCGACCCCCAGATTCGTAGTCTGGTGCTCTATCCAACTGAGCTACGGGCGCCCCTGACCTTGCTTGAAGGCGAGCTTGAGCAACGCGCTCGGCGTAAAGAGCGAGGCAGCGCTCGCTGGGCTCAAGCTCGACCTACCTAATCTTTCGCCCGCGCAAAGGCAAGGCCGAGGGGTGCAGGGGCCAAGGCAGAGGGCCCAAGCGAGGCCCCAGAGAGAGCCTCAACTCAGGCGCTGCGGCGCCGCAAGCGGTCGAGCTCGACCACCACGTCGGGGATGCTCACCCGGAAGGTGGCGCCGCCTTCATTGCGCACCAGCACGACCTGGCCGCCATGAGCCTGGATGAGCTCGGCGGCGATGGCGAGCCCGAGCCCGGTGCCGTCCTTGCGCGCCACGCTCTGAAACGCCTCGAAGAGATGCGCCCGCGCCCGGTCGGCCACGCCAGGGCCAGTGTCGCGCACCTCGATCAAGGTGACGCTGCCCTCCCGCCGCGCGCTCACGGCAATGTCGCCTTGCGCCTCGCCGCCGCTCTCCAGCGCCTGCACCGCGTTGCGGCAGAGATTGCTCAACACCCGGTAGAGCTGGTCGCGGTCGGCGTCGACCTCCAGCCCCGCATCGATGTCGACGCCCCACTCGATGCGTCCCGGCCGCGGTAGCGCTAACCCGTCGCCCACCTCGGCCAACAGCGGCGCCAGCTTGAACCGCTTCCGCCGCGGCGGCATCTCCTGCGCCTGGCCGAAATCAAGCGTGCGGGCGCAAAGCCTGATGGCGCGGTCGAGCGAGGCGATCAGCTTCGGCACGAGCTGCTGCACGCGCGGATCCTTGACGGCGGCGAGGCGGTCGGACAGGAGCTGCGCGCTCGACAGCATGTTGCGCAAATCGTGGCTGATCTTGCTCACCGCCAAGCCAAGCGCGGCGAGCCGGCTCTTCTGGTTGAGCGCGCCGGAAAGCTCGGCCTGCATGGCCGAGAGCTCCCGCTCCGCCGTGCCGATCTCGTCGCGGCGGGAGGACGGGTTGATGATGCGGGTCGGGTCCTCGGGACGCTCGCTGAAGCGCACGATGTTGCGGGTGAGCCTGGTCATCGGCTTGACCAGGAGCGCGTCGAGCGAGAGATAGACCAGCGCCGCGGTGATCATCGAGATCAGGATCGACAGCCCCAAAATGTCGAGGCCGTAGCCTATCATCGCCGCCTTGAGCGGCGCTTCCTCCATCACCACCTCAATGTACTCGCCGGCATTGAGGCCGGGCTGGCCCACGACCCGGATCACGCGTTGGTCAGGCGCGACAAAGACCATGAGCGCATCGGTGATGAGGGTAAGCCAGGATGCTCCGCGCAGGTCGTAATGGGCGTCGATCTCGGCCGGCATGTCCGACTCGAGAATGAGCTGACGAGAGTCCGGCCGCTTCAGCGCGATGGCCTTCACCTTGGCGCTTTCCAAGAGCTGGTCGCGCAGCGCCTTGGGCAGCTCGCCGCCCGGGGCGGCTTCGGCGGCAAGCGCTGCAATCTGCGCGTCCTCGAGCCGCTCCGTCAGCCATTGCCGCCGGAAGCTCGACACCGAGGGCACGAAGACCAGGATTTCGGCCACCATGACGAACAGGATGGTGAGCAGGAGCAGCTTGGCGGATAGCCCAGGCAGATGCCGGGGCCGCTGGGCTGGCGGTCGCTGCGCGCGGTTAGCCTGTTGGTCCAAGGACTGCACTCGCTCATCTTGCGCCTGGCCGCTTGAGGCGAGGGAAGCGGCCCGTCAGCCGAACCGGCGCAGGAGGCTGATCATGCTCCGAAGCCAGCGCTTCGTCAAAGTCGGCTGGTAATAGGTAAACGCCACGCGCTTGGAGATCTCCGAGAGCGTCGGATAGGGCAGCACGAAGCTGGTGAGGTCGCCGACCTTCATACCCTTGTCGATGGCAACCACCCAGAGCTGGATCAGCTCTCCGGCGGCCGCACCGACGATGGTGCAGCCGAGAATCTCGCCATTCTTCTTGGTGATGGCCTTGATGAAGCCATCCGTCGCCCGCTCGGCCTGGGCGCGGTCGTTGTCGGCGAACGGCCAGCGCAGGATGCGGATGCTGCGGCGGCGTTTGCGGGCTTCCGCCTCGGTCAGCCCCACCTGGGCGAGCTCGGGCTCGGTGTAGATCACCCGCGGGATCGCAGCGGCGCTCACCTTGGGCCTTAGGCGGAACAGCGCGTTCCTGATCACGATGCCCGCATGATAGTTGGCGAGATGGGTGAATTGCGCGCCGCCGATCACGTCGCCGATGGCATAGATGCGGCGGTTGGTGGTCTTGAGGTGCTGGTTCACCTTGATGCCGTTCTCGTCGTAGGCGACGCCGGCCCGCTCCAGATGCAGCGATTTGACGTTCGGGCGGCGTCCGGTGGCGACCAAGAGATGCGTGCCCTTGATGATCTCGGTCTCGCCCTGCTTGCCGATATGGACGGCGACCCCTTGCACCGACCGTTCGACCCGCTCCACCCGCGTGCCCGGGCGCAGCATGACCTGGGCGCCCTCGAGCCGCTTCAGCAACACTTGCGTGGCTTCGGCGTCCTCGTGGCCCAAGAAGGAGGCGGTGTCGATCATGGTGACATGGGAGCCGAGCATTTTATGGGCTTGGGCGAGCTCGACCCCGATCGGACCGCCGCCAAGCACGATGAGATGCTGGATCCTCTCATTCACGTCGAAGATCGTCTCGTTGGTGAAATAGCGGACCTCGTCGAGACCCGGGATCGGGGGAATGATGGGCCGCGATCCCGTCGCCACGACGAAGCGGCGAGCCCGCACCAGCACGCGGCCAGCCTCGACGGTGTTCTTGTCGAGGAAGCTCGCGGTGGCCTGGATGACGCGCACGCCGAGCCCGGTGAACCGCTCGACCGAATCGTTGGGCGCGATGGCGGCGATCACGCCATGGACGTGATCGTGGACGCGGGCGTGGTCGATCTGCGCCTCGATCACGTCGATGCCGAAGGGGGCGGCGGTGCGTACGGCTTCGGCGCGCTTGGCCGCGGCGAGCAGCGCTTTGGAGGGAACGCAGCCATAATTGAGGCAGTCGCCCCCCATGCGGCCCTTCTCGATGAGCACCACCGGCACACCGAGCTGGGCCGCCGCCGCCGCGATCGAGAGGCCGCCTGATCCCGCACCGATGACGCAGAGGTCGGGGTGCAGCACCTCTTCCATATCAGCCTCCCCGTCCGCCTGGAGCCGGCGTCCCATTGCCTCAGGCGCAGCGCTATTGGCCTCAGGCGCAGCGCTTGAAGCGCTTGAGCGCGATCGGCACCAGCGCAACCAAGCCCAGCGCAATGAAGCCTGCAATCAGTCCAGGTGTCAGCAAGGCTTGCGGCTCAAGCACGAATGGACAGGAGTTTTGGGCATCCGGCCCCACTTTGGCAAGGCAGGATTGGTGGGCGGCTTGCTGCGCCGCGATGAGGCTGTCGAGACCTTTGCCCGCGATCGAATAGGCAAAGGTTCCCGGAACGATGCCGATCACCGTCGCCGCCACGTAGGTCCCCAAGCCCACGCCGAGCAGGCCGGGGGCGAGATTGACGAGCCAGAAGGGGAAGACGGGCACGAGCCGCAAGAATAGGAGGTAATTGAAAGCATCCTCCTGGAAACCTTGGCGCAAGCGCCCGAGCCACGGGCCGGCGCGGGCGGCAAGCGGCTCGCCAAGCGCGCTTTTGGTGATCAAGAATACCAGGACCGCGCCGAGGGTGGCGGCGACGATGGCCGCAAGCCCGCCCAGGAACCACCCGAAGAGGAAGCCACCGGCGAGCGTCAGCACCGCGCCGCCCGGTAGCGACAAGGCCACGCTGCCCGCATAGATTGCCATATAGGCGAAGAGGCTCGTCACCGGATGCAGGGCGATGAACGCACGAAGGGCGTCGCGGCGGGCGGCAAGTTCCTCAAGCGTGAGATAACGCTGCCATCCCATGACAAATACGAGCGCGCAGGCACCGGCGAGCAGCGCCAGCGGGAGCAAACGCTTGAGCCAGGCTCGCGTGCTGTCGGCCTGATCGGGTGCTGCGGCCATGTCTTTCCCGTGGCTCCTGTCGCGCCCCAGAGATAGCAAAGCTGCAGCCTCGCGAAACTGCCTCTCTCGCCATCGTGATGCACGGTCACCAAAAGTGATGGGGGTGCGGCGTTCTTGTCGCAAGTCGGCAGATCGGCATTCTATACAATAGTCAGGGTAGGCCCCAAAAAAGCCATCGGGATGACGATGGCTACGCAGAACGAGCCGAACGACAAGAAGAACACGGGAGAACGAGGGAAACGCATCACATCAAGCGAGGAGATTTCCGAATGTCCAGACGACTTCAGTTTGCGATTCTAGCGCTCGCCGCAGGCGTGGCGCTTGCCGCTGCCCCGAGCCTCGTGCTGGCGGGCGACGATTATTCGGGCGGCTCGGGCGACTCTTCAGGCCCCGCCCACTCGGGCGACTATTCCGGTGCCGGCCACGACGATTCCTATGGGACGCCTGACGCAACCGAGGCGCCCGTCCCGAGCCACGACGGCGCCGAAGCTCCCGACGCCGAAGCTCACGACGTGCCGCCACCGCCACCACCTCCCGGCGAGCCGCAATAAGGCTGGTCCACTCCTTCGGCTCTCCCTCCCCTTCCCGGGGAGGGGCAGCACGTCCCGACTCAATTCTGGCTCGGGCCGGGTGGGGTTGATTAGATTGAGCTCATCGGGCTCGCTCCCCACCCGTCCGCCCGCGCTTGACGCGGGCGGCCACCCTCCCCCGGCTGGGGAGGGAGGCGTCTTGATTGACTTGGCCTTGATTGACTTGAGCGGTGCGTCCCCCTATAAGCCGCCAGTCCTCAAGCCTTTGGGGGTGAGGCCCGTAGCGCGGCATTTCGCCCGCGCCTTGAGGCCGGCCCAGGAGACGCGGCGTGAAGCGCACCTTTCAGCCATCGAGGCTCGTCCGTAAGCGGCGCCACGGCTTTCGCGAACGCATGGCAACCGCCGGCGGCCGCAAAGTGCTGGCCAGGCGCCGGGCCAAGGGGCGCAAGCGCCTTTCGGCTTGAGTGCGGCTGCCTGCCCCGCCGGTGACGGTCATCGGACGCCTCAAGACCCGCGCTGAGTTCCTTCATGTCAAAGGCGGCACGCGCTTCGTGGCGCCTTCACTCGTGCTGCAGGCGCGCCCACGCGCGGGCAGCAAGACGGAAGGGTGGGCCCGCTTCGGCTTCACCGCCAGCAAGACGATCGGCGGCGCGGTGCTGCGCAACCGGGCGCGCCGGCGCCTGAAGGAGGCGGTGCGGCTTGCGGCGCCTTCACGCGTGGCCCCCGGCTATGATTATGTCTTGATCGCCCGCTCCGGCACGGTACAACGGCGCTTCGCCGAGCTGATCAAGGACCTTGAACGCGCGCTCGCCAAGGTGCACGAGCCGCCTCGGCAAAGGGAACCCAAGCGTTCTTGAGACGGAATAGCCTCAAAGCCAGGCGCGCTCCTCGCGCATCCCCCCTCTAGCGTAGAAGCGACATGGACGAGAACAACCGCAACTTCCTCCTCGCCATCATCCTTTCCATTGGCGTGCTGTTCGCCTGGCAGTTCTTCTATGGGGTGCCGAAGCAGCACCAGCAGGAAGCCCTAAAGCAGCCGACCGAGCAGCAGCAACCGGGGGTGCCCGGTCCGCCGCGCCCACAAGGCGAGGCGCCCCTGACACCTGGACCCAGCAATGGTGCGCCGCAGCCAGATGCCGCGCCCGGAGGCGCCATGACGCGCGAGCAGGCGCTCGCCATGAGCCCGCGCATCCCCATCGACACGCCGAGCCTTGAGGGCTCGATCGCGCTGAAAGGCGGGCGCATCGACGATTTGGTGCTGAAGAAATACCGGGAGACCGTCGAACCCGGCAGCCCCAATGAGGTGCTCTTGTCGCCCGCCGGCAGCGCGCATCCCTATTACGCCGAGCACGGATTCGTCGGCGGCAGCACCGACGCGGACCTCGGGCTCCCCACGGCGGACACGCTGTGGAAGGCAGAGACCAATAGCCCGCTCACGCCGACGTCACCCGTCACGCTCACCTATGACAACGGCAAGGGGCTCACCTTCACCCGCACCGTCGGCGTCGATGAGAACTACATGTTCACCATCGACGACAAGGTCGCCAACACGGGCACCGAGGCCGCCACGGTCTATCCCTACGGTCTCGTCTCCCGCCACGAGCGCCCACAGACCAAAGGCTATTACATCCTGCATGAGGGCCTGATCGGGGTGGCCGACAACGGGGTGGATTGGTGCGGCACTTTCGTTGCGAGCGATCTCTGCGAGATCACCTACAAGAAGGCGATCGATAAGACCAACGCGCCGCTGGTGTTCAAGAGCACATCGGGTTGGCTCGGCATCACCGACAAATATTGGGCGGCAGTAGTGATCCCGGAGCAAGGCAAGGCGTTCGAAGCGCGGTTTGCCGGCACCACGGCGACCGACGGGCGCGAGCGTTTCCAGACCGACTATCTCGAGGGACCGCTCGCGATCGCACCGGGCGCCACTGGGGAGACCAAGGGCTTCCTGTTCGCCGGCGCCAAGGAGGTGCATGTGGTCGACGGCTATGGGGCCAAATACGGCATCCCCAAATTCGACCTCCTGATCGACTGGGGCTGGTTCTATTTTCTCACCAAGCCGATGTTCTTCGCGATCGACTATTTCTACAAGCTGGTCGGCAATTTCGGCATCGCCATCCTCATCGTCACGTTCACCATCAAGCTCGTTCTGTTTCCGCTCGCCAACAAGTCCTACGTGTCGATGAGCAAGATGAAGAAGCTGCAGCCGGAGATTGCTCGCCTCAAGGAGCGCTACGGCGACGACCGCATGCGCCAGCAGCAGGGGATGATGGAGCTATACAAGAAGGAGAAGGTGAACCCGGCCTCGGGCTGCCTGCCCATCCTGGTGCAGGTGCCGGTATTCTTCGCCCTCTACAAGGTGCTGTTCGTCACCATCGAGATGCGGCAAGCGCCCTTCTTCGGCTGGATCAAGGATTTGTCGGCGCCCGACCCCACGACCGTCTTCAACCTGTTCGGGCTGATCCCCTGGCAGCCGCCGGACATGCTGATGATTGGGGTGTGGCCGCTGATCATGGGGACCACCATGTGGGTGCAGATGCGGCTCAACCCGGCGCCGCCCGATCCCGTGCAGCAGAAGGTGTTCGCCTGGATGCCGGTGTTCTTCACCTTCCTGCTGGCGCGCTTCCCCGCGGGGCTGGTGATCTATTGGGCGTGGAACAA
The DNA here is from genome assembly GCA_003135455.1 of Hyphomicrobiales bacterium. Taxonomy (GTDB): domain Bacteria; phylum Pseudomonadota; class Alphaproteobacteria; order Rhizobiales; family Methyloligellaceae; genus Methyloceanibacter. The sequence continues at coordinate 9,940 of PLBV01000061.1, forward strand.
CTCCCTGTCCGTGGTGCAGCAATCGGTGATCATGAGCCGCCAGGGGGTGGCGATCACGCTGTTCGACAATATCGGGCTGAAGAAGCTCAAGGGGATCAGAAACCGCCGCGGCAAGAGCGAGACGAAGAGCGAGACGAGCGAGACGGAAAGTTAGCGACCCTGACCGCGGGTGTGGTTTGCTGGGTCAAGCGTTCTCATTCGGGGGTGGGATGGGCATGACGACCATTACAGACCCCGATTTGACCGAAGCCGAAATCGCCCGCGGCGAGGCGCTGTTCAGAACCCCCTGCACCTTCGTCAAGGGCGTGGTGAGCATCGATGACCTGCCCCAGGACGGCAGGCCGGAGGTCGCCTTTGCCGGGCGCTCCAATGTGGGCAAGTCGAGCCTGATCAATGCGCTGACCGGGCGCACCAGCCTCGCGCGGGTGTCGGTGACCCCCGGGCGGACGCGCGAGCTCAACTTCTTCACCATCGGGAAGGAGCAACCGCTCTACCTCGTGGACATGCCGGGCTATGGCTATGCGCGGGCGTCGAAGTCGGAGGTGAAGGGCTGGACACGGCTCATCCGCGACTTTCTCAAAGGCCGGCGCGAGCTGAAGCGGGTGTTCCTGCTCATCGACGCCCGGCACGGCATCAAGCCTAATGACCGGGAGATCATGACGCTGATGGACGAGGCGGCGGTCTCCTATCAAGTCGTGCTGACCAAGGCCGACAAGCCCAAGGCTACCGAGCTCGACTTGGTTAAGGCCAAGGTGGCCGATGAGCTGGCCAAGCACCCGGCGGCTTATCCGGTTATCCTCTCGACCTCCGCGCGCATGGGCGGGGGCATCCCGGAGCTGCGCGGGGCTGTCGCCTCCCTTGCTCCAAACGAGATTGTACGTCGTCCCCACGCGCCGCTATAACCACCCCAGTGAGCAAGACCAAAGCATCCCCCGTCAGAGCCAAGGACGTTCCAACCGCCGAGGCTGAGGCGCTGGCCACCGTCTACGCCAATGCCAAAGTGCTGTCCGAGGCGCTGCCCTATATGCAGCGCTACGACCGCCAGACCGTGGTGGTGAAATATGGCGGCCATGCCATGGGGGACCCGGCGCTCGCCGAGGCCTTCGCCCGCGACATCGTGCTGATCAAGCAGGCCGGCGTGAACCCGGTGGTGGTGCATGGCGGTGGACCGCAGATCGGCGCGCTGCTGGAGCGGCTCAACATCCCGTCGGAGTTCAAGGGAGGCTTGCGCGTCACCGACCAAGCGACCGTTGAGGTGGTCGAGATGGTGCTAGCGGGCTCCGTCAACAAGGAGATCGTCACCGCCATCAACGCCCAAGGCGGCAAGGCGGTCGGCATCTCGGGCAAGGACGCCAATCTGATGCGGGCCGCGCGCATCGAGCGCCTTTGGCGTGACCCGGACTCCAACATCGAGAGCGTCGTCGATATGGGCTTTGTCGGCGAGCCAGCCAAAGTCGATGCCCATATCATCGACGTGATCATCCAGTCGGACCTGATCCCGGTGGTGGCGCCGATCGGCGTCGGGCCATCCGGGGAGACACTGAACATCAACGCCGACACCTTCGCGGGCGCGCTGGCCGGTGCCATGAAGGCGAAGCGCCTCTTGCTGCTCACCGACGTGGAGGGCGTGCTCGACCGGCAAGGCAATCTCATAAAGTCGCTGACCCTTGCCGAGGCGAAGGCGCTGATCGCGGACGGCACCATCTCGGGCGGCATGATCCCCAAGATCGAGAGCTGCATGGCGGTGGTCGAGCAAGGGGTCGAGGCGGTGGTCATCATCAACGGCAAGGTGCCGCATGCGGTGCTGCTCGAGCTGTTCACCGAGCATGGCGCGGGCACGCTGATCGAACGGCAGAAGGGCTGAGCAAGAGTGAAGGGCTGAGCAAGAGTCATGGCCAAGCCAAACGGTAATTCGCAGGCACGCGGCTTCGAGCGCGTCGAGACCTGGGTGTTCGACCTCGACAACACGCTCTACCCGGCAGACTGCAACCTCTTCGCCGAGATCGACCGGCGCATGGGCGCCTTCATCGCCGCCGAGCTCGGTCTCTCATTGCCCGAGGCGCAGCGCCTACGCCAGAGCTACTACTACCAATACGGTACGACGCTTGCCGGGCTGATGCGGCAGCACAAGGTGAGCCCGCAAGCCTTCCTCGATTATGTGCACGATATCGATCTCAGCGTGATCGCGCCCGCGCCCCAGCTCGCCCGCGCGCTCAAGGCGCTGCCGGGGCGGAAATTCATCTTCACCAATGGCTCGCGCAAGCACGCCGAATCGGTTGCCGAGCGGCTGGGGCTCACCGGCCATTTCGACGACGTGTTCGACATCCACTCGGCCGACTTCATTCCGAAGCCAGACCCGCATGTCTATGAGGACTTCATCCGCGCCCATGGTATCATGGCGGCAAGCGCCTCGATGTTCGACGACCTGCCGCACAATCTTGTCCCGGCGCATGCGCTCGGCATGACCACGGTGCTCGTCGCCACTGGCGCCACCGACCATCCCGAGCACCAGGCCATTGCCGGCTGGACGGCGCTGCCGCCCCATATCCATCACCGCACCGACGCGCTCGCGCCCTTCCTCGCCGCCATCGGCGAAGCGCTCACTGCTTCGGGCGATGAGCCCAAGACCGGCCGCGCCGCAAGCCAATTCTGCCTCACCTGACGGGGCCAAACCATGTCGCAAGAAGAGCTCCAGACCCTCATCGAGACCGCTTACGAGAGCGCGGCCTCCATCACGCCCAAGACCAAGGGGAAGGTGCGCGACGCGGTAGAGGTGGCGCTCGACGGGCTCGATCGTGGCGTGCTTCGCGTCGCCGAGAAGATCGACGGCGCCTGGACCGTGCATCAATGGCTGAAGAAGGCGATCCTGCTCTCCTTCCGCCTCGCGGAGCCGGAGAAGATCGAGGGCGGCCCCGGCGGCGGCGCCTGGTGGGACAAGGTGCCCACCAAGTTCGCCCATTGGAAGGCGAAGGACTTCAAGGAGGCGGGCTTCCGCGCCGTGCCGGGCTCGGTGGTGCGCCGCTCCGCCTATATCGCGCCGGGAGTGGTGCTGATGCCGTCCTTCGTCAATCTCGGCGCGCGCGTCGATAGCGGCACCATGGTGGATACCTGGGCGACGGTTGGGTCATGTGCACAGATCGGCAAGAACGTGCATCTGTCGGGCGGCACCGGTATCGGCGGCGTGCTCGAGCCGCTGCAGGCATCCCCTGTGATCATCGAGGACAATTGCTTCATCGGCGCCCGCGCCGAGGTGGCCGAGGGCGTCATCGTCGGCGAGAGCTCGGTGCTCTCCATGGGAGTCTATCTCGGCCAGTCCACCAAGATCATCAACCGCATGACCGGGGAGGTGCTCTATGGCCGCGTGCCGCCTTTCTCGGTGGTCGTGTCGGGCACCCTGCCGGGCAAGGCGCTTCCCGATGGCTCACCTGGGCCATCGCTCTACTGCGCGGTGATCGTGAAGACCGTGGATGAGCGCACCCGCGCCAAGACCTCCATCAACGAACTCCTACGAGACTGATCGCAAGCATGGTCTTCGTCCCTCCGCCCGCGTCGCTCTTGCAGTTGCGCGGCGTGGACTTCGAGCGCGCGAGGACCTGCGCGCCGGACGCCAAGGCGATCTACGACGCCTTCGATGCCTCGCCCGCAGGCCAGGAGGATCCCAACCGGTGCAAGGCGCTGCTCGAATTCCCCGATGGCGGTCCGGTGTTCTGGAGCGCCAAGATGGCGGTCGATGCCGACGGTCCGCCGGCGGGCCCGGGTCTCCCCGATGGCAACGAACTCGACCCGGCGAGCGGCAGGCCTGACACGAGCTTCACCTTTGCCGATGGCGGCGGGCTGCCGAGCGCCCTCATCCCCTATATCGTACTTCCGCAGAGCGGCCCGCGCAGCAACCGGCCTTTCCACCCCGCGCTCGCCATGGGCGACCTCGCCGTCGTCATCTATCGCAGCAAGATCTCGCCTGCGATCTGCGGCGATCTCGGTCCCTACCGGCTGATCGGCGAGGCCTCCATCCGCGTGCACGAGAATCTCCGGCAACGCGGGGTGCCCGACCCCTGCAAGGCCCGTGACGCCCAAGGCAACTGCCTGAAGATCCTGAATGAGAGCGTGGCGGAGGACGTGCTCATTTTCGCCTTTCCGAGCTCGGCGCTCGGGCCCCGCCTCACCTTGCGCAATGCCGAGAGAGACATACGCAAAGCCGCACTCTCCCGCTATAACGCCTTTCGCGGCAGCGGAGCCTAGCGGCGTCCACGCGTGCTTTCCCCGCGGTAGCTGTTACGCCATGATGTGCCCGGAAGCGAAGTCCTTGGGGGAGACAATGCCACTATCGGAACTGCTGTTCAGCTTCAAGGGCCGCATCCGGCGGCTGCACTGGTGGGTCGCGAGCCTCGCCGTTGCCGCAGTCGTGGGCGTTGCGACGTCCATCATCGAACTTGTGGCGAAATCCACCGGCAAGTTCGTCATCATCCCGGAGACGCAGCAACTCGTGCCCACAGGGCCCTTCGCCATTGCCGTGGGCGCTATCGTGCTGGCGAATATGTGGATCAACTTCGCGCTCGGCGTGAAGCGGTTGCATGATCGGGACCGCAGTGGCTGGTGGCTGGTGGTTCAAGGCGTGATCATGGTGTTGACGATCATCTTGGTCGTTGGGATGGTATTCGCGCCGGACGACCAAGTGCCAATCTGGTCTGTGTCGGCGGCGGCCGTGGGCGTCGTCACCTTGGCCATCACTCTTTGGCTGTTCGTGGAGATCGGCTTCTTGCGCAGAACCAATGGCCCCAACCGCTTCGGTGCCGACCCGTTCGGGCAGGCGCAAGCCGACGCGGCGACCTAAGCTTGCCGAAGCGGATGTACCGCGCGCTCGATCCAAAAAAGATCATCGCCACCATCGATCTCCTCAGGCGGCGCATCGACGAGCGATTCCCGCATAACGATCTTGCCGCCGTTGCGGCCGACCTCTGCGCCGCGGCGCGTGACACGCAAGGCAAGGCGGAAGCGCTGGCCAAGCCAGGCTGGATCTTCCAAACGCTGGTGACGGCGCTGATCGCGAGCCTCGCCGGCGTGCTGGTCTATGCGGTTCGAAACATCAATTTGGCCGTGGCCAATACCGAAACGACCAACATCGTGCAAACGCTGGAAGCCTGCGCCAATCTGGCCGTGCTCGGCGGCGTGGCCACCATCTTCCTCGTCTCGGTGAAGAGCCGGATGAAGCGTCGGCAGGCACTGAGGGGCTTGCATCAGCTCCGCTCCCTAGTCCACGTCATCGACATGCATCAGCTCACCAAGGATCCGAGCCTGGTCACCGCGACCGAGACGATCACGGCGAGCTCGCCCCCGCGGCACATGACACCGTTTGAGCTTGGGCGCTATCTCGACTATTGCAGCGAGATGCTGGCGCTTACGGCCAAGGTGGCGGCCCTCTACGCTCAGACTTTCCCCGACCCCGTGGTGGTGGAGGCGGTGAACGATATCGAGATGCTCGCCACCAATCTCAGCGGCAAGATCTGGCAGAAAATCGCTATCCTGCGACGCGCGGTGCAAAGCGAGGAGATCGTGGTGGTTTCGCGATGACGGACGCTTCGGCAAGAGCCATCGAGCTGGCGCAAGACCTGATCCGCTGCCCGAGCGTCACCCCGCTCGAGGCGGGGGCGCTCGGGGTGCTCATGCGCGCGCTTGCGCCGGCCGGCTTTCGTTGCGAACGCCTCATTTTCACGGAGGACGGGACGCCGACGATCGACAATCTCTATGCACGCATAGGCTCGGGCGTGCCGCATCTTTGCTTCGCTGGTCATACCGACGTGGTGCCGCCGGGGGACGAAAGGCTTTGGTCCCACCCACCCTTTGGCGGCGAGATCGAGGACGGCGTGCTCTATGGACGCGGCGCCGCCGACATGAAGGGCGGCATCGCCTGCTTCGCCGCCGCCGCACTCGACTATGTCGCGTCTCAAGGCCCCGCCTTCGAGGGGTCGATCAGCCTCCTGATCACCGGCGATGAGGAGGGTCCCGCCATCAACGGCACCTGCAAGGTGCTCGACTGGATGGCGGCCAAAGGCGAACGGCCCGACCATTGTGTGGTCGGCGAGCCGACCAACACCAAGCGCCTCGGCGAGTCGATCAAGATCGGGCGGCGTGGCAGCCTGAACGGCAAGCTTACGGTCAAGGGCGTGCAGGGCCACGTCGCCTATCCGCATCTCGCCAACAACCCGGTCAAGGGCCTGATCGCCGTGCTCGCCCGCTTCTATGACGCGCCGCTCGACTATGGCAGCGCCCATTTCTCCGCCTCGAATTTCGAGGTGACGAGCATCGACGTGGGCAACCCTGCCACCAATGTGATCCCGGCCAAGGCGGAGGCCGCCTTCAATATCCGCTTCAACGAGCGGCATACGCCGGCAGCGCTCGAGGCGCTGTTGCGCGAGCAGGGCGCACAAGCGCTCTCCGGCACCGGGCTCGATTTTGCGCTTGCCTTCGAGCCGCCCAACCATGCCTTTCTCACCGAGCCCGGCCCGCTCGACGCGTTGCTGAGCCAGGCGGTGGGCCAGATCACCGGGCTCACGCCAACGCTTGCCACCGACGGCGGCACGTCGGACGCCCGCTTCATCAAGGATTTGTGCCCCGTGGTGGAGTTCGGACTTCTGACCGCGACGGTCCACAAGGTCGACGAGCAGGTGGCGCTTAGCGACCTCGCAGAGCTTACCGCCATCTATCGCCGCTTCCTCGAGCTCTATTTCGAGGCGTTCGCAGAAGAGCCGTCTCCTTCTTGATGAGCGTCGTAGGACCACTCGCATGAGCAGCGACGCACGCCCGATCGGGGTGTTCGATTCAGGCATGGGCGGCTTGACGGTGCTCAGCGCCATGGAAGCGCGCTTGCCCGCCGAGCGCTTCTTCTATCTTGGCGACACGGCTCGGCTTCCTTACGGCACCAAGAGCGCCGCGACAGTGGAGGCCTATGCGCTTGCCGCCACACGCCTCCTCATCGCCGAGGGCGTGAAGATGGTGGTGGTCGCCTGCAACACGGCCTCGGCCGTGGCGCTCGAGCGGCTTACGCGGGAGCTGGCCCCGGTCCCGGTGATCGGGGTGATCGAGCCCGGCGCGCGGGCGGGCGTGGCGGCAACCCGCAACAACCATATCGCGGTGATCGCCACCGAGGGCACGGTGAAGGGCGGCGCTTACGTCCGCGCCATTCATGCGCTCAGTGGCGACATCGACGTCGTGCAGCAGCCCTGCCAGGTCTTCGTGGCGTTGGCCGAGGAGGGCTGGACGGACTCCGAAGTCACCAGGACCGCGGCGAAGCGCTATCTCGGCCCGCTGTTTCGGGGAGCGTCGGCGCCCGACACGCTGGTGCTCGGCTGCACCCATTTCCCGGTGCTCGCGGCTGCGATCCGGGGCGTCATCGGGACAGGCGTGGCCATGGTGGATTCCGCGGCGACCACGGCGGCCGCGGTCGCCGACGCTCTCGCCGCCCAGGGCATGGGCGTTGCGGAAAGCGGGGCGCACGGGGCACCCACGCGCGGGGCACCCACGAGTGGGGCACGCACGAGGTTCCTGGCCACCGACTCGCCCGAGCGCTTTGCCCGGGTCGGCGAGATCTTCTTAGGCCGCCCCATCGCCGCGAGCGACGTGGAGCTGGTGGACCTGCGGTCTCTGCCCTAGCGGCCTAGATGTTCGGCGGCGGCGTGTTGTCGGGCAATGCGGCGGAGTCCTCCAGCGCGTCTGGTTGCTCCAGCGTCGCAGCCGGTGGGCTATCGGCCGCGGCGCTCACGTCCTTGGCGAGGTGGACGAGCCATCCCCGTCCGAGGAGGGTGAGCACGACCACGCCATAGACGCTCGCGCCCACAAGCAGCAAGAGGGCGAGCGTGATCTCCTCGCGGAAATGGGTGACGCCTCCAAGTGCCCATGGAAGCACGTGCTGGCCGGCGAGGAGCGTGACACCAAGCACGGCACCCGCAAGCAAGAGCTTCAACACCGGCTTGCCGATGGCGGCGCCCGACACGGCAAAGCCCTGGCGGCGGGCGAACACCGCGAGCAGGCCGAGATTGATCCAGGCGCCGGCGCTAGTCGCAAACGCCAGGCCCACTTGCGCGAAAGACCCCATCAGCACGAATTTCAGCGCGATGTTGACGGTGGCGGCGAGCAGCGCCGCCTTGACCGGTGTCCACGTGTCGCCGCGCGCATAGAAGGGCGCGGTGAAGCTCCTCAGCATGACGAAGGGAAGGAGCCCAATGGCATAGGCCGAGAGCGTGGCGCCGGCGGCCTCAGCATCAGCCACGGTGAAAGCGCCGCGGGCGAACAGCGCGCGCATGATGAGGTCGGGAATGGCGAGGGAGGCGGCGGCGCAGGGGATGGTGAGCAGCAGCGCAAGCTGGATGCCGCGCGCTTGCGCCGAGGCAGCACCCTTCTCGTCGCCGGCCGCAAGCCGCCGCGACATTTCGGGCAGGAGCACGGTGCCGACCGCAATGCCCACCACGCCGATGGGGAGCTGGTTGATGCGGTCGGCGTAGTAGAGCGCGGACAGCGCGCCGGTGGGGAGAAAGGAGGCGATCAGCGTGTCGGCGAAGAGCGCGAGCTGCACGCCCCCCGCGCCGATGATGGCGGGTCCGAGCGCTCCGAGGAAGCGGCGGGTCGAAGGGTCGAGCCGCGGCCAGCGTAAGCGGAGGCCGAAGCCATGCCTCTCGGCATCGACCGCGACGAGCGCGACCTGCACGACACCGGCGATGAGCACGCCCCAGGCAGCGGCCTGCCCCGCGTTCGGGAACCAATGGGCGAACAGCAGCGTCACGACCATGACGATGTTGAGCAGGATCGGCGCACCGGCCGCCGCCGCGAACCTGCCATTGGCGTTGAGCTCGCCCGAGATCATGGTCTGCATCGACACGAGCAGGAGCGAAGGGAAGGTGATGCGGGTGAGCGTCACGGCGAGGTCGTAGCGGGCCGGATCGTGCGAAAGTCCGAGCAGGCCAACGATGGCGGGCGTGTAGATGAGCGCCAGCGCCAGCAGCACGATGTTGATGGCGAGCAGGGCCGCCGCGATACGATCGGCGAAGAGCCGCGCCGCCGGCAGCCCTGACTGCTCGAGCGTGCGCGCGTAAGCGGGCACGAAGGCCGCGTTGAAGGCGCCCTCGGCGAGGATGGCGCGGAAATGGTTGGGGAGCCGAAAGGCGATGAAGAAGGCGTCGGCCATTGGGCCGGCGCCCAGCACCGCGGCCATGACCACGTCACGCATGAAGCCGGTGACGCGGGAGACGAGCGTCAGCCCGCCGACGGTGGCGATGCGCCTGATCATGTGTGTGTGCGGGCTGTCATATCCCCCTCCGCTGGCGGGCAGAGAGGTAAAGGAAATTCAGCGCCTTGGCCAACGCTTCCCCTCCCCTTGTTCAGGGAGGGGATTCAAACTCGTCATGCCCGGACTTGATCCGGGCATCCATGCCGTCACGGCTCGGCCCCTTGGATCGCAAATGGAATGGATTGCCGGGTCAAGCCCGGCAATGACGAGTCACCTACGGTCCCGCAGCCTTGAAGTACATGGACTCCGCCGACAGCGAGCCATAGGTGAAGGGCTCCTGCTGGCCATTGGTGCGGCTGCGCACGTCGTCGTGCACCTTGCGGAAGAG
>PLBV01000028.1 GCA_003135455.1 Hyphomicrobiales bacterium
ACGCCGACAACGTGACAAAGCCCTTTGGCGTTCAGGGGCCGCGCGGGGTATGTCAACGCCAAAATCGACGGATTTCTCTCTATCTTCCCGACGATCAGGGAATTTTATCGGCAGAGAGCAGTGCGCCGCAGACTGCCAGCACAGCCACGATCTAAGTACTTGATATAGAAGAAGTTTTTGTCATTCTGGCAGGTCAGATTTGGTAAGAAATCCCGGGGGTTTTTGGGCATCTGGCGCGAGCTATATATGGCAGAGACAACTCTGCGCCGGATCTTGGCCATCGCCGACAAGAAAGTCTCCCGGGCGGCTTTCGTGGCCTTCGGCTGACCCCCATAGCCGGAGCCCCGCAAGAAACTGGCGGCCGCAATGCGTAGCAGTTAGGCCGAACCACTCCTGCGAAAGGGAGCGTCGGCAGGTTCAGCGGTCTTCGCGCCTGCACGCGCGGAAAAACCCCGCGTTGGGGCAGAAATCCGGAGGCATTTGCAGCCCCTCAGGAGGTATTTGCAGCCCCTCACATGACTCCAGCCGGTCTCGGCAGGCGCCTTCATGCAGGCAATAGCGACACTTGGCGCGCGCCTCAACGAATGCTAGTCCACCATCCACTCGCACGGCCGTAAGCACGTCAACTCCACTCCTCTGCATCGTCCGGTCCATCAAATCTTGCCGACGAAGGACCTCCTTCAGCGTGGGCCATAGGCGCGTTGGAATTGGCATCAGTGCCCCCATTTTTGCCAGAGATTTGCCAGCGAATGGCTAAATTAGCGATCCGCCCGTCATCATCAGGTGAGGGTGCATGCCCGTCGTTGATCCACATCAAACTCGGGCGTGAGAAATCGTCGCATGAGCTACTCAAGCCGTTCAGGCGCGCTCCGCCCGCGGCCCAAGTAGCATGGGCGCCTATAAGTCAGACTCGTGGGGAAGGAGGAGGCTGTACCGGTCATGGTCGAGGCCACGTGACATCGACTACTCGACACGCATCCGACGCCTAGGCTCGCCGTCTGTGGTAACTTTGCGATATGCGACCCACCTGGTAACCCGGTGCTCAAGTCATAAGGATCGCGGATCTTGCCAGGAACTAAGATGCTAAGTGTCGTTTGGGCACCACCGGTTCGCCTAGCGGCCTGCTTGGTTACCATGGTGGCGGGTTTGCTTGGAGGCGCCGCGGGGGCGCAGGCTGCCGATCTCGGCGGGGACTGCTGCGCCGATCTAGAGCAGCGGATCGTCGAACTCGAGGCGGCGACGGTCCGCAAGACCGGTCGGGTCTCGATTACGCTTTCGGGCTACGTCGCCAAGCAGATCATGTCTTGGGACGACGGCGTCGAGACCAATACCTATGTCGACGACATCGGTCCAACACAGGCGACAAACTTCAGGATTCTCGGTCAGGCAACCATCGTGCCCGGCTGGACGGCGGGTTACCTGATCCGCATTCAGGACCTGTCGGACAACACCATGGGTCTCAACCAGTTCAACGACAACGACAGGCAGGGCCTCAACGTGCAGATGTCCAACTGATTTTCGATGGCGGCGGGTTTTTCCTGCGGCAGAATAGCGAGCTCATCCGCTTGAAGTGGGGCGACATTGGTTACTGCTATTCCCAGTCGAGGCCCTGGGGCGGAGACTGCGACGGCATCGTCATGGAGGGCGTCCGCTATGACAGCCCGACTTTTGCGGGCTTCTCCTGGTCCGGCAGCTTCGGCCAGGATGACGACTGGGAGGCCGCCGCGCGCTATTCCGGCGAGATGGTCGGCTTTAAGATCGCGCTTGGGGCCGGCTACTCCGTCAACACCGACGAGAATATCCAGGCGAGGGTATCGTTCGGCAAGGACTCCGGCTTTTTCCAGGCTGGCGGCTATGTCGAGCATCTCGCAACTGGCCTGTTCCTGCACGGGGCCTATGGCAACGAGGACAACCACGGCACGGTCATATTGAGCGGCCTTACGGAGCCGGACCATCACATCAATGGTATGTGAAAGCAGGCATTCGCCGGAAATGGACTGATCTCGGCGCCACGGTTCTCTACGGCGAGTATACGCAGTATATCGACCAGATCGGGCCCGCCGCGCTGAACGCCGGCGTCACGTCAAGCGAGTTCACACGCTGGGGACTCGGCGTCGCGCAGGAAATCGACAAGGCCGCCATGTCGGTCTGGCTCAAGTACCGCCAGCATGGTGGCGAGTTGACGGGCGGCCCCTTCGCCGGTGACCTTGACGCCTTCCGCTACATCAGCGCCGGTGGGCTGATCTATTTCTGAAGGCCTGGGCCCGTCCTCAGTCCGTTCGACTTCGCTCCGCCCGCGGTCCAAGCAGCATGGGCGCATACTCGAAAAGGAACATTGCGAAGGCGGCGATCCAGGCGATGCCCGCAGCCTCGATCATGATCATGTAGCCTTGCGGGAACACGCCCGCAGCAATGCGCAAGAGCGCGGCAGCAGTCATGGCAGCGTAAATCGCTACGGTCACATTCGAGGCGGCGCGCTCGCGGCCCGTATGTCCTCGCGTCGCGCGCGTCATCACGCCAAGTGTCATGAGGCCGATCGCGCCGACGGTCCAGGAATGCAAGGCGGCCGTCCCGGCGAGGCTCCCAGGGGGGAGAATGGACATGGCCCCGAGCAGAAATCCTAGCGGAACAAATGCATAGCCAAGATGGAGGATCAGCACGAGAGGCTCGCGCCAGGCATGGATCCCGCCCCAGCGCCAAAGCCGTGCTGTCTGCACCACGGCGGCCGCGAGGAAGAAAAGCCCCGTCGTGGGCATGGTCGGCGCGGCGATCCAGAGAACCAGCGCCATGCCGGAGATGATCAGCGCCACTTTATCGACGCGGCCGAACGGAGCCGGCAGATGTGGCGACCCCATGCCTAACAGCCAAGTGTGGGTGAAGCTCGGCGTAATCCTGCCGCCGATGAGCATGATCAACCCGACAAGTGCCGCAACCGCCACACGCATGAACACGTCTGGCGCTCCGGCGATAAGCACCTCGGCGTGAAAGCCGATATTGGCTACTGCGAGCAGCCCAACGAGAGCGAGCGGCTTCAGATTACGCCAATTGCGGCCGGCCACGATCTCGCGTGCCATCGCGAGGAGAAGGCAGGGTAGAAAGAGGCTATCGATCACGATTGCCGGGACGGGGCCCGTGGCTCCCGTCCCAAGAAACGCGATCCGAGCAAGACACCAGAGCGAAAAAAGCAATGCAAGGCGCCAGCCTGCGACCGGGAGCCGCCCGGTCCAGTTGGGCACCGCCGTCAGGAGAAAGCCCGCCACTACGGCGGACGCATAGCCGAACAGCATCTCGTGTGCGTGCCATGCGAGTGCTCCATACCCGGGTGCGAGCTGCCAAAAGCCGGCCATCGAGCCGATCCAAAGGACCATGGCCAGGACCGCCCAAAGCGCGGCTCCGAGAAAGAAGGGGCGGAAGCCGTAGCTGAACAGAGGGCTTCCGGACCATATCGGCGCGCGCGCATGGTTGTTACCCGATGCTCCGAACACGCTGCGTTGCATGACTGTCAATCTCCGCGCGAATGTGTACCGTGGCCGCAATCAGTTGGCTCGGCCACGCGTGCAAGCCCCTTCGGTCGCCACCTGAAAGCCGAAGCCGGGGTTGGCGACGATGTTAATCCAGGGGGCCGGTGTCGACTGACCAGGGCCCGCGGCCATCATCGATGATGGGTCCTCGGTGAGCTCGCTCAAGCTCTCGGTCGAAGGGCAGCTTTGATAACGGGGCTCGGCTCTCGACTGGTAGCGGCAGGTCTCAATGATAATGATCAGCGTGTTGCCAAGAAAACCACCAAATCACAGCAGAAGGCCATCAATTTCTGCGGCGCGCGTTCATTCGCCCGGGGAGAGACTAGACGGGTCTTCCGGTTGGCTGTTGACCCTCTCACCCAGCAGTCCCAAAAACAGCTCCAATGCCGGCTGTGAGCGCCATCCCTAACGCGCCCCAGAAGATCTCTCGGCCGCTTTCGTTTGCGGTGCGACGGTTTACCTTGGCAAGCTGCCAGGCCCTGAGAGCGGCAATGTCTAGGAGGGCGACTTGCGATTGAGCGAATCCAGCAGCTGCCCATGCGGCATTGAATATCGGGGAGCACGGCTCAATCCAAGCCAGATCCTCGATTGGGTGCTCTTCCTGGCGCTCATTTCCCTCTTGGCTACAAAGGCTCTCGCGGACCTCGATACCGTCTGGGACAACCTCGCCTACCACCTGCCGTTCGCCGCGTTCCGGAACGGCATCTTCGGGGCGGAATTCAGTTACGGGCCTTATCTGACTGCCGTCTATGAGGGTTTCCCTCCGCTCCAGGATGTCCTGAAAGGATATCTTTGGAAGCTCACGGGCAACATCAACGCCGGCAATCTTCTGAACGTCGTCGTTTTTGCGCTTTATGTCGTTGCAGTGCATTGGCTCTCGCGCGCTCCGCTCATCATCATCGCCGCTGCCATTGCCGCGATCCCGATCATTCACGTTCAGCTCGCGAGCGGGCACGTTGATAATCTCTCCAATCTCGCCTTTGCTCTCGCACTCGTCGCAAGTTTCGCCGCTGCGACGAAGCCAAGGCGCGATCCGTTGTTGCTTTTCGCACTGGCGATTGGCGGCCTTGCCTTCGCAGCCAATGTGAAACTGCAATTCGTTTTCCTGTCCACGCTTGTTCTCCCTCTCGTCGCAGTTCTCTTCTGGGCCAAGCATGCAAGGCGAGATGAACGGCGCAGGATCGTCGTTTACTTTGCGATCCTTGTCGCAGGCGCGGCCGCGATCGCCTGGCTTCCACTCCGTAACGCTATGCTCTACGCCAATCCGCTTTATCCCATCGAGATCGACCTGTTTGGATATCAGCTGCCGGGCGTCATCCATACGACCGACTATGGCAACCCCGCATACCTAAGGGGCTATCCTCAATTTCTGAAATGGCTGCTCTCGGTGAGCGAGTTTCACGCCTTCGACCAGCGCGCCTTGGCCTACACCATTGCCCAGGGCGACACGCCGGACACCGCGATGAGCTTCCGCATGGGAGGCTATCTCTTTGTTTATGTATTCGTCAGCCTCGTGCTGTTCGTTCGTCTTAATTTGTCACAGCGTAGGACGGGACTTTGGATCTTCGTGGCCGCAGGCGCGCTTACGCTATTCGTCGCCATCCTGCCGGCCTCCCATGAGCTCCGCTATTACTCCTTCTGGATGGTCGCTCTTGTCTCCTGCGTGCTCACCATGCTTTGGACCGATGCTGACTGGAGCCAGCTACGTTTTGCCTACACCACGGTGTGTATCGGATGCTTTTGGTTTGTAGCTTCGATTACCGGCTATGATTCGCTTCGGCCCGTCGGGGTGACGATGGCGCAAGTGCAGCAGCAGATCCGGTTTGACGATAAGTTTCGACCCCAGATCCACCCCAACGAGACCTACTGTCTCGTTGATTGGGGGCCCTATGGGATCGTGGCAGCGCCAGCTTTTCACCCCGAGCTTCGTCCGTACAGCATTCGCGTTGCGGGCCAAAATGACTGCGGGACCGCGACTATCCTGAAGCTCGACTGCTTACCGCCGTGGTATCCTTGTCGTTAGGCGAAAATGCTCAATCCCGTTTCTCAATTCTTGCCTTGCCCGGCCTGCGGCTCATCGACCAGGCAGCGTCATCTCTATGCGGTCCAAGGGTGCGATATCCTGCGGTGCAAGGAATGCGGCATCGGGCGGACGGAAACGACCGGATTTGATCCGACGGCCTATTACAGCGAGGACTATTTCTCGGGCGGCCACTCCGATGGTTATGCCGACTATCTCGGCGCCGAGCCCGTGCTCAGGCGCGAGTTCCGGCGCGTGGTCGGCTTCGTGCGCCGGCACTGCGTTGGCGGCAGGCTGCTCGAGATCGGTTGCGCCTACGGCTTCTTCCTGCAGGAGGCTAAGGCCTATTTCGAGGTCTGCGGCATCGAGCTTTCGCAAGGGGCGGCCGAGCATTGTCGCCGTTCCGGCTTGCCTGTCGTCCAGGGAATTGCCGATGAAGAAACGCTGCGGCGGCTGGGCAAGATGGATGCGATCGTCCTCCTCGACGTCATCGAGCACTTGCCCGATCCGCGCGACATCCTGGCGCTTTGCGCCAATCAGCTGAATCCCGGTGGCGTCATCGTCGTGACCACAGGCGATTTTGGCTCGGTCCTGGCCCGGCTTACCGGCGCCAAATGGCGGCTCATGACGCCACCGCAGCATCTATGGTTCTTCACCCGCGAAAGCATGATGCGCCTGTCCGCCGCGGTCGGTCTTGATCTCGTGTCCTATGATCGCCCCGGCAAGCTCGTGCCCGTGTCTCTGATCATGTTCCAACTCGCGCGCATGCTGGGCCTTCGCGCTCCGGGACCTCGGCACGAAAGCGGGATTGGCCTTCCCGTCAATCTGTTCGACGCCATGCGCGTGGTGCTGCGGAAACCATCATGAGGGAGGTTGGCGGCGCGATGAGGTTTTTCCCATGAGCTTTACCAAGATAGGATTGCTGATCGTGGTCGCCGTCGCTTTGGCCTGCGGCCAGATCCTGTTCAAGCTCGCGGCCCAATCGATCAAGGAGCCGCTCACGCTCAGCCTGCACTCGATCGTTCAGCTCGCTTTCAATCCTTATTTACTGATCAGCCTCGCCGTTTATGTCGCGGCGACGATCATGTGGGTCCTGCTCCTTCGCAACACCCCGCTGAACAAAGCCTATCTCTTCGTCGCTATTCCCTTGGTTCTCGTGCCTTTAGCTGGAACTTTCCTGTTCAAAGAACCCTTCTCGCTAAGGCTGCTTGCCGGTATGGCGATCGTTCTCTTTGGGCTAGCGGTGGCGCTCCTATGACCCTTCCGACCTCCTCGGTTGCGACGCGCGATGGGGTTTGGATCGTCGTTGCAGCCTATAATGAAGAGCGGCTGATCCAGCAGGTCGTGTCAGGCCTGCGTGAGATTTATGCCCATGTTGCCGTCGTCGACGATTGCTCGACGGATGCGACCGCCGCGCTCGCGCGGGCTGCCGGCGCGCTCGTCTTGAACCACCCAGTCAATCTCGGCCAGGGCGCAAGCCTGCAAACCGGCTTGACCTTCGCCCTGCGAAAGGGCGCGACACATATCGTCACCTTCGATGCCGACGGCCAGCACCGTCCGGAGGAGATCGCCCATCTTCTGGCCGCGCTGGAAAATTCCGGCGCCGACTTCGCCCTTGGCAGCCGGTTCCTCGGCAGGACCACCAATCTGGCTTTGTCACGCAAGCTCATGTTGAAAGCCGCGGTCGTGTTTTCCAGGGCGACAACAGGTCTGAGAATTACCGATGCCCATAATGGCTTGCGCGCCATGACGAGGCGCGGCGCGTCGAGATTGCAGCTTCGGCAAAACCGGATGACGCATGCCTCGGAGATCCTGCATCAGATCGCGGCGAGCAAGCTTCCTTATGTTGAGGTGCCGGTGACCATCGACTATACCCAGTACTCCAAGGCGAAGGGTCAGAAACTGAGCAACGCGGTCAGCATTCTCTTGGAGCTGCTGACGGGAACTTTGCACCGATGATCGCGCAGCTATTTTTCACCGCTCTCTTGACGATGATCGTGCTGACTGCCTTCGTGCAGTTGCGCCAGATCCCGCTCGTCGGAGCGACGGTGATTTGCGCGGCCATCTTCGGCGGCTACCTCGTCTGGGTGCCCGACCACGCCACCCTCATCGCCCATTGGATGGGGATCGGCCGGGGAACGGATTTGATACTCTATGTCTGGATCCTGATCAGCTGCGCCATCCTGCTCATTCTCTATCTGAACGCGCGCCAGCAGTTCCAGGTCATCACCGTTCTCGCGCGCACCATAGCCTTGAGGGACGCCGAAATAAGCGCGAACGAGATCGGAAAGGCCGGGGGCGAGGGGAGTGCTCCACAGCTATAGGGCCCGGCCACCGGGCGCGTTCACTTACGCGCTAGGCTACTTCGCATTCCAAAGTCGCAGACGGCTGACGCCAACGTCAATGATGCAATCTCCTGGTGGTGCACATGTCAGTCAAACATCCGATCATCTCCGTGACCGGTTCGTCGGGTTCAGGCACGACATCGGTTAAGCGGACGTTCGAGCAGATCTTCATCCGAGAAGGAATGTCGGCCGCATTCATTGAAGGCGATGCGTTCCACCGATTCGATCGTGCTCAAATGAAGGAAGCGGTGGACCGGAAGCAGCACTTGAGCCACTTCGGGCTCGAGGCCAATCTTCTCGAAGAGTTGGAAGCGGTTTTCCGCGAGTATGCCCAGCAGGGCAGCGGTCGCACGCGTCACTACGTCCACGATGCCGAGGAAGCCGAAGTCTATGGTCGGCCCGCGGGCACCTTCACAGATTGGGAAGCGTTGCCGGAAGGAACGGATATTCTTTTTTATGAGGGCTTACACGGGGCCGTGCGCACCCAGACGATCAATATCGCCCGCTATCCCGACGTCAAAATCGGCGTGGTTCCGGTCATTAATCTCGAGTGGATACAGAAAATCCATCGTGACAAGGCCCACCGCGGCTATTCCACCGAAGCCGTGGTCGACACGATCCTGCGACGAATGCCCGATTATGTGCACTTCATCTGCCCCCAATTCACCGAGACCGACATCAATTTTCAGCGGGTGCCAACCGTCGACACTTCAAACCCGTTTCTTGCGCGATGGATCCCAACTCCCGATGAATCGATGGTCGTCATTCGCTACCGCAATCCACGCGGCATCGACTTCCCCTATTTGGTCACGATGATTCCAGGCAGCTTCATGTCGCGGGCCAACTCTATCGTCATCCCGGGCGGTAAAATGGATCTTGCCATGCAGCTCCTGCTTACTCCGCTGATTTTTCAGCTGATCGAGAAGAAGCGACGCCCCGCATGATCACGGACAGCCAATGCGGTCCAGAGCTCACCTATGTACTCAACTTGCGCTGTCAGCAAGGTCATCTGGTTGCTCCAAAATGCCATTTGCACCTGGAGTATGTCGGCTACGTTCCTGCACGCCGCCAAACCCCGGGCCAATTCGAGCCGGCGCTTCGCTGGCTCATGACGATTAGTCTGCGGCTGACCGTCGAACGTGTATCTGTAATCTCGTCCGCCGCACCTTCAAGAGCGTACTTGGAGAGGTCATAAACCGGCTCCGCTTGAGTTGTTGTCGCTTCGGCAAATTGGCGCACAGGCTCCGCAAGAGGTATTTGCAAACCTAAATCTTCAAAGGCGTCGGTTTGATGCTTATCCCGCGCGGCTCTAGCTGCGGGATGCGTTGGACTCATATCTTGCTTTCTTTTTTAAAGTTCACGGTTAGCAGCCGTTCTCGTTTCGCTGACAAGGACGTGCTGTGCGACTTCTGCTCAGGTGGGTCTCCCGAAGAGAGTGACATGGGGGCGAATTTTAACAGGCTGGCGCCCCAGCCAGTAAGCTCCCGTATTAGCGCTCACGATCGCGTCACTTGACCCCAACGGGGCCAGCCCGCTACTCCTAGCGCTGATGAACATCGGTCGAGCCATCCTCGTTGCACTCATCGCGCTGTCGGTAGCCATGCTACCGGTTGCCGGCAACGTCGCTCGTGCCATGTCGACTGAGGCCGCATTCGGCGCTGCGCACGTCGATTGCTGCCCGCATGGCAAGCCCTGCGACAACAGGACGACCAACGATTGCGGCTCGATGGCCGGGTGCGCGCTCAAATGCTTCAGTTTCTCCGGTGCTGTCGTTGCGCCCTCGGCTGTTAAGCGTGCAGAGTTGCCGACGGAGACGTCCGCGCTCGTGATCCAGAGCTTCAGCTCTTCGTCGGATAATCCGCCTCTCCCTCCTCCACGCGTCTGAACCCTCATTAAAGTTGTGCCGCCGCGCATGAGCCTTGGCTCGCGCGCGGCTCGAGCCTCTGCCGGACGACGGCAGAGGACCGTCAACGAGGATTCGGAGACGCGTCATGAGGCGTCTGAGCAGCTTTGTCATTCTGGCAGTCGGCGTCGCCGCGGGCGCGGCGGGGACCTACAGGTACGAGCAATCGTCGGCGGCGATCTCCACTCCGGCTGCGGCCGAGCAGTCCCCATCGGCCAAGCCCGAGAGGAAGGTTCGCTACTACCGCAATCCAATGGGCCTGCCGGACACCTCGCCGGTGCCGAAGAAGGACTCCATGGGGATGGGCTACATCCCCGTTTACGAGGATGAGCAGGAGGACGCCGGCACCGTCAAGGTGAGCCTCGACAAGGTTCAGCGCATCGGCGTGAGAACCGAGAAGGTCCAAGCCCGTGCGATCATCCATACGATCCGTGCGGTCGGTAGGGTCGAACACGACGAGTCGCTCCTGACTATCGTGGCGCTCCGAACCGACGGCTTCATCGAAGATCTGTTTGTCAACAAGACCGGCCAGCACGTTCATAAGGGCGAACCGCTATTCCGGGTCTACAGCCCACAGATACAGGGGGCTCAGACTGACCTCATCGTCGCCATGCGCGCACTTGGTCGGGTGGCCGGCCCCGACGCTGACAAGCAGCTCGACGGGGCGATGCAGCGCTTGCGCAATCTCGGCGTCCCGCAGAGCCGTATCGACGAGATACGTAAGACTGGTGGCAATCCGAGGACACTCGACTGGCCTGCCCCCGCCGATGGAGACGTGATCGAGAAAAAGGTCATCAACGGCCAGCGTGTCATGGCGGGTGATGAGCTGTACCGCATTGCCGACCATACCGACGTTTGGGTGATTGCTGATGTTGCCGAGGCGGACATAGCGGAGGTCACGGTCGGCATGCCCGTGACCGTTACGCTTCGTGCCATGCCGGCGCAGCCTGTCAAAGGCACGGTGACCTTCATCTATCCTGAACTGAAGCCTGAAACCCGCACCGTCCCTGTCCGCATTGAGCTGCCCAACCCAGAAGATCGGATGAAGACTTCGATGTATGCCGACGTGGTCTTCCAAGCAGGCAGCGAGGGCGGAGCGGTCACCGCGGTACCGGATAGCGCCGTTATAGACAGCGGCACCAAGCAGGTCGTGTTAGTGGCGAAAGGCGAGGGCCGCTTTGAGCCGCGCGCTGTGAAGCTGGGACGTCGCGGCGAGGGCTACGTCGAGGTCACGGAAGGCTTGAAGCAGGGCGAAGAGGTCGTCACCTCTGCAACCTTCCTCATCGACGCGGAGAGCAACTTGCGTGCTGCGTTGCAAACCTTCAGCCAGAAGGACACCCAGCCATGATCGCCGCGCTCATTCGCTGGTCGGCGCGCAATGTCTTCCTGGTGGGGCTCGCGACCATCTTCGTGACGCTGGCCGGCGTCTATGCCGTGTCGCGCGTGCCGCTCGATGCGATCCCTGACCTCTCTGACGTGCAGGTCATCGTCTATACGGAGTTTCCGGGCCAAGCGCCGCAAGTGGTTGAGGACCAGGTTACCTATCCACTGACCACGGCAATGCTGACAGTGCCGAAGTCGAAGGTGGTGCGTGGGTTCTCTTACTTCGGCGTGTCCTTCGTCTATGTGATCTTCGAGGACGGCACCGACCTTTATTGGGCGCGCTCCCGCGTGCTCGAATATCTGAGTTCCGCTGCGCAACGATTGCCTGCCGGGGTGACGCCCAGCATCGGTCCCGATGCGACAGGAGTGGGCTGGGTCTACCAGTACGTCGTTCGCGGTGCTCAAAAGAGCCTTGCCGAGCTTCGCACCATTCAAGACTGGTCCATCCGCTTTGGGCTTGCCAAGGCAGAAGGCGTCGCCGAGGTCGCGAGCGTCGGTGGCTTCGTCAAGCAATATAGCGTGGTGGTGGACCCGCGACGACTACAGTCCCTCGGCATCCCGCTCTCAAAAATCAGAGACGTGATCAAGGAGAGCAACATGGATGTCGGCGGGCGCACGGTCGAGATGTCCGAGACCGAGTACGCCGTGCGCGGACGCGGCTACATCAAGAACCTCTCCGATCTTGAGCAAATCGTCGTCAAATCCGACAAGGGCGTTCCGGTGTTGCTCAAGGATGTGGCCCGTGTCGAGCTGACGCCGGACGAGCGCCGCGGCATCACCGAGATGAACGGAGAGGGCGAGGTCGTCTCGGGCATCGCGATTCAGCGCTTCGGCGAGAATGCGCTGTCCGTGATCCAGAACGTGAAGGACAGGCTTGCCGAGATCACGCCGAGCCTTCCCAAAGGCGTGACCGTCGAAGCTGTGTATGATCGCTCCGATCTGATCAACCGCGCCATCGAAACGCTGAAGCGAACGCTGTTCGAGGAAAGCGCCATCGTGGCACTCGTGTGCATCATTTTTTTGCTGCACGCGCGCAGCGCGCTCGTCGCCATCATCACCCTGCCGCTCGGCGTGCTCATCGCCTATATCTGCATGTGGCTGTTGGGGCTTAGCTCAAACATTATGAGTCTTGGCGGCATCGCCATTGCCATCGGCGCCATGGTGGACGCTGCCATCGTCATGATCGAGAACGCGCACAAGCGGCTGGAACGCGCACCGCCCGGCAAGCCGCGGACTGAAGTGCTGATCGAGGCTGCCGTCGAAGTCGGCCCGGCGCTCTTTTTCAGCCTTCTCATTATCACCGTCTCGTTCCTGCCGATCTTCGCGCTTGAGGCGCAGGAGGGCAGGCTGTTCAAGCCGCTGGCCTATACCAAGACCTTCGCCATGGCGGCTGGGGCGCTGCTCTCGGTTCTGCTCGTGCCCGCGTTGATGACGCTGTTCGTGCGCGGCCGCATCATCCCCGAGCACAAAAACCCGGTGAACCGATTCCTCAT